>DASXTX010000245.1:0-53953 GCA_036505195.1 Actinomycetota bacterium | reverse complement strand
CCCAAGACCGGAGAGCTGGTCCTGCAGGACACGAAGTCGTCGATCGGCGACGAGGCAGGCGTGACATCGGCGATCGAGATCCGCACCGGCGACCCGTCCGATGAGATCGTCGACGCGGCCGCCAACGAGGGCTTCGATCTGGTGGTGATCGGCAACCGAGGCCTCACCGGGGCGAAGGCGGCCCTGCTGGGTTCGGTCCCGCGCGACGTGGCCGAGTCCGCCCCGTGCGACGTCCTGGTCGCACGGACGGTCGCGCAGAGCCTCTCGGAGATCGCGCCGGGCGAGGGGGGCATCGTCAAGTCGGCCGACCACAAGGTGGCGGTCTACCGTGACAAGAAGGGCAACGTCACCACGCTGTCGGCCAAGTGCACGCACGCGGGGTGTACGGTGAAGTGGGATGCCTCCGAGCACGGCTGGCTGTGTCCGTGCCACGGTTCCCGGTACTCGGCCACCGGTCAGGTGGTCGCCGGTCCGGCCGAGCGCCCGCTCGCGCCCACCGACCTGTGAGACAGGTCTAGAACACCTGGAACGGCTTGAAGATCATCAGCCAGGTGATCGCGAGCAGGACCGCCGCGCCGAACACGGCGTTCCACAGCGCGACGGGCGACGAGAGGATCTCCTCGAGCTCCTCGTCGCTCCGACGAGGGACGCCGGAGGGGCGCACCTCGACGGCCTCCTTCACCCGTTCGTAGTACGGCCGCGCGACCGCCGACATCTCGCCCACCACGAGCACCAGGAGTCCGATCGAGATCCAGAACCACCCGTCGTTCCAGAAGTCGCCCTGGATCCCGGCCACCACACCGAACGTGATCAGCCACGCCAGGGACACGTACATGCCCATCGACGACGACCCCGACAGCTGGAGCACCGTCGCGATCCGGACTCGGTCGCGTTCCTTGCGGACCCGGAGCGCCGCCACCATCGAGACCCCGTGGAACGACACGAACGCGATCACGCCGGCGACGTGCAGGAACTTCCACCATGAGTACGCCGTCAGTCCCAGCATCAGGAGCTGATCGTGCTCTCCGCTTCACGCAGGCGCCGGGCCACGACGGCCAGGATCTTGGCCGCGACCTTCGGTTCCTGCTTGATCACCCGATCGAACGAGCTCTTGAACAGCCGGATCGCGACGACCGGCGTGTCCGCGACCACGGTCGCGCTCCTCGGACCGCCGTCGAGCAGCGAGATCTCGCCGAAGAACTCCCCGGGGCCGGCCCGGCCGATCACGCGCCCCCTCTGCAGCACCTTGACCTCGCCCTCGACGATCACGAAGAACGAGCCGCCGGGCCGATCCGCCTCGACGATGACCTCCCGCTCACGGAACGAGATCTCGTCGGCGTGCTCGGCGATCTGCTTGAGGTGCCGGCGCGACAGCCCCTCGAACAGGGGAACCTGCGCGAGCAGGTCGGCTCCCCGCTTCCCGAGCGGCCGGTCCGGTCGGGGTCGCCCCGAGGGCGCGGACTCGCCGATCCCGCCGGTCGCGATCGCGCTGGGCACGGCGCCCGTGAGCGGTTCGAACGCGTCTTTGCCCAACGCTGCTTCCTCCACCGGCTCCACGAACCCGGACCCGGCAGCGTACCCCACGGGGTGGCCTCGACGGAACGAGGACCTCGGTTGCTGGTCACACCGGAGCACGGCCGTTAGCGTTGACCCATGCGGGACCGACTCGAGGCGCTGCTGTCCCAACGGATCCTCGTGCTCGACGGCGCCTACGGAACCGCGATCCAGGCCCGGACCCTCGCCGACGGAGACTACCGGGGCGAACGCTTCCGGGATCATCCGCGCGACGTCGCCGGCGACCCCGACCTGCTGAACCTCACGCGCCCCGACGTCGTGGAGGACATCCATCGCTCCTACCTGGAGGCCGGCGCGGACATCGTCACGACCAACACGTTCACCGCCACGGCGATCGCCCAGGCGGACTACGGCCTCGAGGAGGCGGTCTACGACCTCAACCTGGCCGGCGCCCGGATCGCCCGTCGCGCGGCCGACGCGTTCGGCCCCGATCGGTTCGTCGCCGGGTCCGTCGGCCCGACGAACCAGACGCTCTCGCTGTCACCCCGCGTGAACGAGCCGGCGTACCGGACCGTCTCGTTCGACCGGATGGCCGAGGCGTACGCGGAGCAGATCCGAGGGCTCGTGGACGGCGGCATCGACCTGCTGCTGATCGAGACGATCTTCGATACGCTCAACGCCAAGGCGGCGATCGCGGCGGCGAGCGACGTGGCGCCCGACGTGCCGCTCATGATCTCGGTCACGATCACCGACCGGAGCGGCCGCACGCTCTCGGGCCAGACGGTCGACGCGTTCTGGCTCTCGATCACACACGCGGAACCCTTCAGCGTCGGCGTGAACTGCGCGCTCGGGGCGGCCGAGATGCGACCGTATCTCGAGTCGCTCGCGCGGATCGCGCCCGTCTACACGACGTGTCACCCCAACGCCGGCCTGCCGAACGCGTTCGGCGGCTACGACGAGCGACCCGAGACCACCTCGAAGTATCTGCGCGAGTTCGCGGAGAGCGGCCTCGCGAACGTCCTCGGCGGCTGCTGCGGGACCACCGACGAGCACGTCCGGGCGATCGCCGCCGCCGTGGACGGCCTCCCACCGCGCAAGGTCCCGGCCGCGGGCACGGTCACCTCATTCAGCGGGCTCGAGCCCTTCTCGATCACGCCGGAGACGGGTTTCGTGATGATCGGCGAGCGGCAGAACGTGACCGGATCGGCCCGGTTCCGCCGGTTGATCGAGGCCGGCGACTACCAGGCCGCGGTCGAGATCGCCGCCGACCAGGTCCGTAGCGGCGCAAACATGCTCGACGTGAACATGGACGCCGACCTGCTCGACGGCGTGAAGGCCATGACCACGTTCCTCAACCTGATCGCGACCGAGCCCGAGATCGCGCGCGTCCCGGTGATGGTCGACTCCTCGAAGTGGGACGTGCTCGAGGCCGGCCTGAAGTGCCTCCAGGGCAAGGGCATCGTGAACTCGATCAGCCTGAAGGAGGGCGAGGAGGACTTCCTCGAGAAGGCGCGTCGCGTCAAGCGCTACGGGGCAGCCGTGGTCGTGATGGCGTTCGACGAGCAGGGTCAGGCCGACACCGTCGAGCGAAAGCTCCAGATCCTCGAGCGTTCGGTGGGGCTCCTGGTCGACCGGGCCGGCTACGTGCCCGAAGACATCGTCGTCGACCCCTGCATCCTCGCGATCGCGACCGGGATCGAGGAGCACAACGCGTACGGCACGGCGTTCATCGAGGCCACCCGGCTACTCAAGGAGCGGCTGCCCCGCGTCAAGGTCTCGGGGGGCGTCTCGAACCTGTCCTTCAGCTTCCGCGGCAACGATGCCG
Organism: Actinomycetota bacterium; assembly: GCA_036505195.1. Classification (GTDB taxonomy): domain Bacteria; phylum Actinomycetota; class UBA4738; order UBA4738; family HRBIN12; genus DASSJM01. Next base: position 50,613 of record DASXTX010000245.1, on the reverse strand, counting down.
TGCGCGAGGCGATCCACTCCGCGTTCCTGTACCACGCGATCGCCGCGGGCCTGGACATGGCGATCGTGAACGCTGGGCAGATCGCGCTCTACGAGGACATCCCCGCCGAACTGCTCGAGCACGTCGAGGACATCATCTTCGACCGGCGGCCCGACGCGACCGAGCGCATGGTCTCGTTCGCCGAGACCGTCAAGGGCGGCGCCATGAAGAAGGAGGTCGACCTCTCGTGGCGCGACACGACCGTCGAGGAGCGCCTGAAGCACGCGCTCGTGCACGGGATCGACGACTTCATCGAGGAGGATACGGAGGAAGCGCGGCAGGCTCACGAACGACCGCTCGACGTGATCGAGGGTCCGCTGATGGCCGGGATGCAGGTCGTCGGCGACCTGTTCGGCGCCGGCAAGATGTTCTTGCCGCAGGTCGTCAAGAGCGCGCGAGCGATGAAGCGCGCCGTCGCGTACCTCGAACCCTTCATGGAGCAGGAGAAGCTCCGGCTCGGTCCCGAAGGGGTCCGCGCCCAGGGCAAGGTGATCCTGTGCACGGTCAAGGGCGACGTGCACGACATCGGCAAGAACATCGTGGGCGTGGTGCTCGGATGCAACAACTACGAGGTGATCGATCTCGGCGTGATGGTCCCGCCCGACGTGCTCCTGGACACCGCCGCCGCCGAGGGGTGCGACGTCGTCGGCTGTTCGGGCCTCATCACGCCGTCGCTCGGCGAGATGGAGGGCGTCGCCAAGGAGATGGAGCGTCGCGGCCTCGACCTGCCACTGCTGATCGGCGGCGCCACCACCTCCCGGCAGCACACCGCCGTTCGGATCGCGCCCGAGTACGGCCAGCCCGTGGTCCACGTCGTCGACGCGTCCCGCGTCGTGGGCGTCGTCTCGGATCTCCTCGACCCCGATCGGCGTTCGAAGCTCGACCACGTCAACCGCGAGGATCAGGAACGCCTCCGCCAGCTCCACGCGGAGCGCGAGGCCCAGCCGCTGCTGCCGTACCGGATCGCGACCGAGCGCCGAACGCCGATCGTCTGGCGCCAGCGGGACCTGCCCGAGCCGGCATTCACCGGCGCCCGCGTGGTCGAACCGGACCTGGCCGAGCTCCGGCCCTACATCGACTGGACGTTCTTCTTCACCGCATGGGAGCTGAAGGGCCGCTACCCCCAGATCCTGGACCACCCGCGGCACGGCGAGGCCGCCCGGGAGCTGTTCGAGGCCGCGAACGAGCTCCTCGACCGGATCGTGGCCGACCGTTCGCTCGCCGCGCGAGGCGTGTACGGGTTCTGGCCGGCGTCGGCCGAGGGCGACGACATCGTCCTCACGGACGGACGCCGGTTCCCGATGCTGCGCCAGCAGGCCGACCACGGCGACGACCGGCCCAGCAGATCGCTCGCCGACTACGTCGCGCCCGCCCAGACGGGATTCGCCGACCACATCGGTGCGTTCGCCGTGACCGCCGGCCTCGGGGCCGACGAGCTCGCGGGACGGTTCGAGACGGACCTCGACGACTACCAGGCGATCATGGTCAAGGCGCTCGCCGACCGCCTTGCGGAGGCGTTCGCCGAGTGGCTGCACGAGCGCGCCCGGAGCGAGTGGTACGAGTCGGGGCCGCCGATGACCGGCGAGGACCTGATCGCCGAGCGTTACCGCGGGATCCGGCCCGCGTTCGGCTACCCGGCGTGCCCCGACCACACGCGCAAGGCGACGCTGTTCGAGCTGCTGGATGCGCCGAGCGCCGGCATCGACCTGACCGAGCACTTCGCGATGACGCCCGCGGCCAGCGTCTCGGGCCTGTACTTCGCGCACCCGGCGGCCCGGTACTTCAACGTGGGGCGTCTGGGTCGCGATCAGGTCGAGGAGTACGCGGCCCGGTGCGGGATGGACCGGCGCGAGGCGGAGACCTGGCTGCGCCCGAACCTCGCCTACGAACCCGCCTGACGTTCAAGGCCATGCCGATCGGGCCCGATGGGACTGCTACCGTGAGGCAGCCCGTGGGTACGTTCTGGCACTCCTTCGCCGACATGGCCGCGGTCGAGTCCGGCGGCGAGCTCGTCATCGACCGCGGCGAGGGCGCGCACGTCTGGGACGAGCACGGGCGTCGCTACCTCGATGCGACCGCGGCCCTGTGGTACTGCAACGTCGGCTACGGCCGCGAGGAGATCGCCGACGCTGTGCACCGGCAGATGGTGCGCCTGTCGGCGTACTCGACCTTCGGCGACCAGTCGAACCGGCCGGCGATCGAGCTCGCGGAGCGCGTCGGCGGGCTGGCGCCGGTCCCCGACTCGAAGGTGTTCCTGACCAGCGGCGGGTCGGACTCGATCGACACGGCGACGAAGATGGCCCGCCGGTACTGGCAGCTCAGCGGCGAGACCGAGCGCACGCTTCTGGTCACCCGCCAGCACGCGTACCACGGGATGCACGTCGCCGGGACGAGCCTCGCCGGCATCGAGGCGAACGCGGCCGGACACGGCCCGCTGGTCGGCGATGTGGTGAAGATCGCCTGGGACTCCCCTGCGGCGCTCCACGATGCGATCGCGGCGGCTGGTCCCGAGCGGGTGGCCGCGTTCTTCTGCGAACCGGTGATCGGCGCCGGGGGCGTGTTCGCGCCGCCGGACGGGTACCTGGCCGAGGTCCGCGCGATCTGCCGCGAGACCGGCGTGCTCTTCGTCGCGGACGAGGTCATCACCGGGTTCGGCCGCGTCGGCGACTGGTTCGCGAGTTCGCGGTGGGACCTCGAGCCCGACATCGTGACGTGCGCGAAGGGCATCACGAGCGGCTACCTGCCGATGGGCGCGGTGATCGCGGCGCCGTGGGTCGCGGAACCCTTCTGGCGGCCCGGCGCGGGGCTGTGGCGGCACGGCTATACGTACTCGGGTCACGCCACGGCGGCGGCGGCGGCGCTCGCGAACCTCGACGTGATGGAGCGCGAGGAGCTGCCCAAGCGAGCGCTCGAGCTCGAGCGCGACCTCGCCACGGCCCTGGCTCCGCTCGCCGATCATCCGCTGGTCGGGGAGGTCCGCGCCGGCACCGGGGCGCTCGCGGCCGTGCAGTTCGCCGGCGATGCCCTCGAGGCCGACCCTGGCCTGCCCGCCCGTGTGGTGACCGCCTGTAGGGCGAACGGGATCCTGACGCGGGCGCTGGGGATCGGTGCGCTCCAGGTCTCACCCGCGCTCGTCCTCACGCAGGACGAGCTCGGCGAGCTCCACGACGGGATACGGGGCGCGCTCGACGCGGCCTGAAAGGCGTGCGTGCGGGCTCCGGGGCCCGGGAACGAGCTAGTGGAACGAATGTCCGCAGGCGCACGAGCCCTGGGCGACCGGGTTGTCGATCGTGAACCCCGAGGCCTCGAGCGTGTCCACGAAGTCGATCTTGGCTTCCGACAGGTAGGGGACGCTCATCCGGTCGATCACGACGCGGACGCCGAACTGCTCCTCGGCGACGTCCTTCTCGGTGAGCTGGTCGTCCAGGTACATCGCGTACCGCAGGCCGGAGCACCCGCCGGGCTGAACGGCAACCCGTAGCGCGATGTCCGAGCGTCCCTCCTCGACCAGGAGCTCCTTGACCTTGCCGGCTGCGGATTCGCTCAGCTGGATCATCGTTCCTCCGTGGGAGACGGTGTGATGCTCGCCCGACGATTCTAACGGTTCGGCGAGACGTTCTCGTCCCGTGAGGCCGTTTCCTTCAGATCCACGACCTCGGCCGCGGTGGTCCGTTGGAGCTCTGTCGCCGTGGTCCGGAAGACCCCGTCCGGGGTGCCCGCCGCCGCCCAGACCTCCTCGAACGCGAGCAGGTCCGCGTCGAGGAACGTCCGGATGGGTTCGGGGTGACCGAAAGGGGGCGTCCCGCCCACCGCGAACCCCGTGGCGGCCCGGGCCTCCTCCGGGTCGGCGCGCCGTGCCGCCGAGGCGCCCGCAAGGGTCGCCAGGCGGCCGACGTCGACCCGGTTGGCCCCGCTCGTGAGCGCCAGCACGGGTTCGCCGTCTGCGACGAACACGAGCGACTTCACGATCTGCCCCACCTCACACCCGATCGCCCGGGCCGCGTCGGGCGCGGTCTTCGTCCCCTCCGGGAACCGTCGGACGTCGACCGGGTGCCCGAGCACCGTGGCGGCATCGAGGAACCGCTCGATCGCCTTGCTCATGCGGCCAACGATACCGGGCGGATGCCGGCGGGTACGATACGGCCCGCACGACGACGAGCCGATCGCGACCGCCCGAGGACCCGGCCGGCGGACGCGGCCAGACGCAGAAGGAGTGAACAGGTGACGGTGGATCGCACCCGGCTGCTCGGGATCGCCCACGCCGAGCGCGAACGCCTCGGCAGGACGATCCAATTCACGTCCCCGGACGCCTGGGACGCGCCGAGCGTCTGCCAAGGATGGCGGAACCGGGACATCGTCGCGCACCTCGCCGCGCAGGACACGGCGGCGGCCCAGCTCGTCGCCGGGGACCCCCCGGCGGAGTTCGACGCGTTCCGCGAAGCTAACGACGGCGAGCTGTGGGTGAACGGCTTCAACGAGTGGGCCGTGAAGGTCCGCGAGGATGTCCCGACCCGTCGGTTGATCACCGATTGGGGCGCCGCGGCCCAGGCGTTCCTCGTCTTGTCCTCGGGACTGACCGACGACGAGTGGGCGTCGAAGAAGGACGAGTGGGCGTCGAAGAAGGTGGAGTGGGTCGCGGGCGAGATCGGCATCCGGTACCTCGTGCAGTCCCGCACGATCGAATGGTGGTTCCATCAGGAGGACATCCGGGAGGGCGCGGGCCTGGAGGGAAACCCGCAGCACGACCCGGTCTACCTGACGAACGACATGGCGATCCGGATGCTGCCCTGGGCACTCGGGCAGGCCGGGTTGTCGTTCCCGGGCCGGAGCATCCAGGTGGACCTGGAGGGCGTCGGCGGGGGCACGTGGCACTGGGGCCTCGAACCGCGGACGACGCCTCCGGCGGACAAGAAGCCCGATGCGTTCATCAACGGGCGCGGCACCGCGTTCGCGCTGGTGGCCGGCCGACGGGTGGCCGCTGAGTCCTACCTCGACGGCGGGGACCTGGTCGTGGGCGGGGACGAGGCGCTCGCGATCGTCGTGCTCGAGGTCCTGCGCGCGTTCGTCGAGTAGCCCGTCGCGCGGCTAGCGCGTCACCACCAACCGCTTGATCGCGCGCGGCACCGCCCCGAACCGGTACTTGTAGGCGTAGTCGCCCTTCAACATGTCGAACGCCGAAGACCCCGCCTCGATCGCGATGCGGATGTCCTCGGCCACGAGCACCATCCCGGGCGACACGGGCTGATAGGCGCGGTCGAACGCCGAGTTGTACAGCGAGGTGGTGCCTTCGAACCGGAAGCCGATCGAACCCGCGAGCTTCAGATGCTCCGCCGTCTCGATGAACGTCAGGGTGAAGATCCCCCTCGGGAGGAACGCCTCGCCGAGCCGGCGGAAGAAGATCTCCATCCCCGGCTGCATGAAGACGCCCTTCGGCCCCTCGCTCGTGCGATGCAGCTCCACGAAACGGTCGAGGAAGGGCTCGAGCGTCTCGGGGGTGGCCAGGCAGAGGTGCCAGGGCCCGACCTCGGCGTCCAGGCGACGCGCCTTGCGCTTGATCTCGTGGCGGAGCTTGGCCGGCAAACGTTCGAGGTACTCCCGATACGAACCCGGTAGGGCGAGGAAGGGCGCGACCCCGTTCTGGTCGTCGAGCACCTCGGTCGAGAACCCTTGCGCCGCAGCCGCCTCGACGAGCAGGCCGAGCCACGGCTGGTCCTCCGGGAGGCCGCGGAGATCGGCCTCGATCCAGTCGTCCGTCCGCGCGAGCGCCGCGAAGAGCTCCTTCGCGACCGTCTGCCGTACCTCGGGCAGTCCGACCGGTCCCATATAGTCGGTCACCTCGGTCCCTCCGAGGAACCGCAGCGTCCCATCCAAGCGTTCGAACGCGACCGCGCCGACCTGGTCCCCGTCCTCCTCGGCGAACGCGAGCAGCAGGTGGTCGGGCAGGTCCGCGAACTCCTCCCAGTACAGCTTCAGGAAGGCGGGGGTGTGGAAGATGGTGCCGGCCGGGTCGGCCGTCACAAGCGCCGACCAGTCACGCCGGGCGAAGTCCCGCGGGTCCTGGCTGAAGACGATGTCCATCGCGTGCGAGCCCCGCGCTCATCGCCGGTCTCGCGGCGACCCTACCAGGAGCCCCCGCCCCCGCCGCCCCCGCCGCCGCCTCCGCCGCCCGCTCCCCCGCCGCCGAACCCGCTCGAACCCGACCCCGCCGGCGTGGACGCGATCGTCCCGCTCGTCGTGACCGCGAAGGAGTCGATGCTGTCGGCGAATTGCGCATAGACGAACGGCCGGCTGCTGACGTACCAGGTCGTGTCGCTCGGCAGCTGCCCCAGCGACTCGAACGCCTTCGCCCACTTGTCGGTGACCCCGAAGACCACGGCGTAGGGCAGGAAGCGCGTGAAGACGTTCTCCTGTTCGGCCCACTTCGACATGTGCTCTTCGGCCTTCTCGATCACGATGCGGAAGCCGTTCACCCGGCGGGTCATCGCCGTGCCCTTCGCGGTCCTCGCCGGCATCCACTTGGCGCCGATAAGCAGGAGCAACCCCCCGAGCGCGAACGGGATGCCGAGCAGGCCGAGCTTGGTGAAGGTCGCGAGCACGATCGTGAGGGCGATGCCGGCCGAGAGCGCGAGCGAGCCGATCACGACCCACGTCTGCCGGACGCGGTCGGGGCGCCGCAGGAACCACTTGCGCGAGACCATGTCGTCGTAGAGGGCGTCCTTGACCCTCTTGAGGCGCTCGGCGAACTTCTTCCGCAGCTCCGAGAGCTCGACCTGGTCCCCGTCCTCGAACAGCCCGTCACGCAGCTTCGTCTCGTACGGGAGGAGGTGGTCTCCCTCGGGATCGGGGAGGCGGCGGAGGTTCCAATCGGCCTTGCCGAGCATCCACGTCTTGGGGATCTCCTCGATCACGAGGTACTTGCGGACGGCGAGGTCGACGATCGTGGCGCTCACGTCCAGCGTGTTCGCCTCCTCGTCGACCAGCGTCCCGATCTGGCCCGGCCGGACGTCCTCGGGCGGCGCGAACTCGACGACGTCGACGTTCTTCTCGAACAGGGGCACCGCCTGCGTCTCGGCGTCGACGGGGCCGCCCATCACCTGATCGACCTGTGAGCCCCTGAACCGAACGTCCCGGCCGCGGCGCCACATCGTGACCCCGAGCCCGCCGACCACAAGGACGAGCAGCGCTATCCCCCCGCCGACCGTGAGGAGCGTTCGGCTGAACGCCTTGTCGAGGCTCCAGCGCTCGTCCAGGATCGGCGCGGTGCTCTCGACGGTGGCCGGCGGGAGCGCGACCACGACCGACATCGCCTGGAACGCGGGCAGGTTCGATTGCGAGAAGAGCGCGTCGCCCCTCTTCGTGATCCGGGCGTGGTCGCACGGGGTCGTCGACCCGAACGTGCCCTGGAAGCAGGCGACCCGCATGACATCCGCGGGGCCGCTCACGCGGACGTTCATCTCGCCGATCGACTGCTCCCACTGATCGCCGATCGCGTTCCAGAACAGCTCGTCGTGATCGGCGAACCCGTTCATCGCTCCCCGGACCCGATAGACGATCTCGTAGGTGTGGCGGCCGGTGATCGTGGTATCGGGGTCCCCGATCCGGATCACGAAGTTGCCGTTCTCCTCCTTCGTCTCGACGTCGTCGGGCGTGTCCCCCGACGCGTTGACCGAGATGAGCTCGATCGGGTAGACGCGGTCGAACTCGTCGTCGTAGCGGAGCCGGTCCGGGATGTACCGGAAGATGCCGTGCCGCGGGGTGGCGCCGAACTCCTGCACGATCGTCTCGGTGACCAGCAGGTCCCCCGAGTCCTCGATCACGATGTTCACGTCGAACCGGGGGGTGGACTCGAAGACGGAGCCCTGTGCCCGGGCGGGCGACGGGACGAGCACGGCCCAGACCAGGAGGCCGAGCCAGGCGACGCGAGCGGATCTCCTCACAGCGTCTCCACGAAGAAGAACGAGATCGCCATGATGGCGTACGCGCCCGTCAGCTGGGCGCCCTCCAGCCAGTTGCTCCGGCCGTCGCTCGAGATCATGAAGACCAGGACCGTCGACAGGGCGACCGCCGCCACTTCGAACGTGCTGAACACGAAGTCCATCGGGTGGCTGACGAACAAGCTGATGAAGACCAGCGCCGGCGCGACGAACAGCGCAATCTGGGTGGACGAGCCGATCGCGATCTCGAGGGTCACGTCCACCTTGTCCCGCAGGGCGAACATGATCGCCGAGGAGTGCTCGGCCGCGTTGCCGATGATCGGGATCACGATCAGGCCGACGAAGAACTCGGAGAGTCCGAGGTCCTCCAGGGCGGGCTCGAGCGACGACACGAGGAACTCGGCCTCCAGGGCCACGAACGCCGTAGCCACGAGCAGCATGCCGACGGCCTGGCGGCGGGACCATACGGGACGCTCCTCGGGCGAGGGCGTCCGGAACAGGTGCTCGTGCGTGACGAGGGTGAACAGCAGCGCGGCGGCGTACAGGATCATCAGCACGGCGGCCACGGTTCCGCTCACGACCTCGCGCTGCGCGAAGCTCTCCCTCCCCCCGAGCGCGAACAGGGCAGGCATCAACAGCCCGGTCACCGCGAGGACCAGCGAGGTCGCGTGGATCGAGGCCGCCCGTGCGTTGTAGGTCTGCTCCTCGTGCTTCAGGCCGCCGAGCAGGAACGACAGGCCGAGGACGAGGAGGAGGTTGCCGATGATCGAGCCGGTCAGCGACGCCTTCACGATGTCGACCTGGTCGTCCAGGATCAGGAAGAACGCGATCACGAGCTCGGTCACGTTGCCGAAGGTGGCGTTCACCAGGCCGCCGATCCGCGGGCCGGTGTGCAACGCTAGCTGGTCGGTCGATCGCCCGATCAGCCCCGCGAGCGGCAGGATCGCGCCGGCCGAGGTGAGGAAGATCAGCAGCTCGTTGCCGCCCGCGAGCTGAAGGACCACGGAGACCGGGACGAGCACGAGCAGCCAGTCGAGCGAGGGGCGGAGCTTCGGCATCCGCGAAGCCTAGAGCCTCGTCCGGCCCGGTGGGACCAACGCGACTAGGCTCGTGACCGTGGAGGAGACGCCGAGGCTGTACCGCGAGCTCGCCGAGTGGTGGCCACTGCTCTCGGCGCCCGAGGAGTACGCCGAGGAGGCCGAGGAGTACCGGCGGCTGATCGACGAGGCTTCCGGGGGCGATGCCCGTGAGGTCCTCGAGCTCGGTTCGGGCGGCGGGAACAACGCGTCGCACATGAAGGCGCGCTTCACGCTCACGCTCGTCGACCGCTCACCGCAGATGCTGGCCGTCAGCCGCCGGCTCAACCCCGAGTGCGAGCACGTCGAGGGCGACATGCGTTCGGTGCGGCTGGGGCAGACGTTCGACGCGGTGTTCGTGCACGACGCGATCGCGTACATGACCACCGAGGACGATCTCCGCGAGGTGTTCGCGACGGCGTTCGAGCATTGCCGGCCCGCAGGGGTGGCGCTGTTCGTCCCCGACGCCGTGACCGAGACCTTCGAGCCGGCGGCGGACCACGGCGGGCACGACGGGCCGGACCGCGCGCTGCGCTACCTCGAGTGGACCTGGGATCCGGATCCGGACGACACGACGGTGCGGATGGATCTCACGTACGTGTTCCACGAACCCGACGGGTCGGTACCATCTGGCGTAGCGGTCCACGTCGAGTTTGACGAGCACGTCTGCGGGCTATTCCCTCGTGCGACGTGGCTCCAGTTGATTGGCGATGCCGGGTTCGAGGTGCGGCCTGTGCCGCTAACGCACGACGAGCGGCCGGTCGGCGCCGAAGGCTTTCTGGCGGTTCGCCCTTAGTAGACGGCCCCGCTCCCGCGCCGACCTGCTCCACATCCTCATGCTCCCCGTGGCGAGGTATGGACCGAGATAGAGGTCGCCTCGGCTCCCCTGAAGTGGAGCCTCGATATTGTCGATCCGCCGGACACGTTGCCGTAGTCGATACGAGCATGGGCGCGCGACGCCGATCACTCTTCGCGAACGTACATCCACCCTCTCCGTCTGCGGACAACGCGCCTACTCCGTTCACGGCGAGGGAGAGCACGATCTGAGGAAGGCAGAGTCGTCTTACACTGCGACTGTGACGAACAAGCCAGACCGCGATCGGGATATCGTCCGGGAACTCCAGGAGGACGCCAAGTGGAGTATGTGGACGAACACCTTCGGGCGGCAGCGTGGATGGGGGCGTCCCCGCTCCCTCCCGCATGGTGTCGGGTTACGAACCTACATGTTGGCCGCGATTATCATTCTCGGGACCGTGGTTGGCGTGATCGGGCTCATCGCACTACTTCTCAATCTGAACTGACAGCCGACAAAGCTCCACGTTGACCGCGCATGGGCGCGTGACGCCGGTCACGCAAATGAACGTATGGACAGCCACGCCAACACACGGCGACGGTACGACGGCGTGGCCCTCTGGTCTTGTGGACCTGCTAGAGAATCCCGACGATGACAGCGTCCAAGTTCATGTGGATCCTACTTGCCGGCCGTGGCCACGAGAGCGAGCAACTCGGGCGCGGCTTCACCGAAGACCTGGACGAGGCGAAGGCGAAGATCAACGAGCACATCGACCGGCTTCGCCAGCAGCACCGCATTGACTGGATGGCCTACATCCTGGACCTGGATCGGCCGAAGTTGATGTCGCCGCACGCGCCGAGTCTCGGCTGGGAGACCGTGTACCACGTGGACGGGCGCGAGAGTGTATGAGGAAGTGACGGTCCGACGGCGTAGCCTCCTGCCGTGAGACCCGACGAGCTCGAGCACCTACTAGAGCAGCGCCTCGACGCGCTCGGTCCTGCTCCCCGCGCCGAGCTCCTCCACGTCCTCATGCTGCCCGACTGCGAGCGGGCCGACTGGATCGGCGAGTGCTCATACCCGTAAGGCCGCACCTTGGCCGAGCTCCTGATGCAACAATCTGGGACCGTCGTAGGAGATGTGGGGCTCGCCCAAATGGCCCTACTCGTTAACGCGGCATCGAGTCAGGCTGTCTCAATCGGTTCAAGGTCCAGGCGCTCCCGTCCTCAGTCTCCTCACCCGAGAAGGGACGGGAACAGGAACCCCCGAGGCCGATCCTTCCTCCCCCGGGGGTTCCTCCAATTTCTGGGTGATTCCCTCGGCGGCTCGCGCCGAGCTTCTCCACGTCCTGATGCTTCCCGACTTCGAGCGGGTCGACCGGATCGGAGAGTTCTCGGGGCTACCCGGAGAGTCGCACCCTCCCCGAGCTCCTGATCGACTGCGACGAGGATCGGACGCTGCGGGCGGTGCTCCTCGGGATGTTGCAGGGAGATGGACCGCTAGCACGGGGGCCGAAACAGGGTGAAACGTCCTACGTCTTGAGGGCAACGTCCGTAGTGCTCTACAGGCTCCAGCTCGAGGGCCCATGTCTTCTTGGACCAACGGGTGTGTCCACTTGCGGCCGGCCGCGTATTCCCGTGCCCGCCAGAGCGCCGAGGCGGCGACGTGGCAGCTGCGGCACCAACTGGACAATCCGTCCCGCGTCCCGGCGTTCTGTGGGAAATCGGCCACCGACTGGCGGCGCTGGCAGTGTCTACAGGTCTTCATGGCGGCAGCTTCTTTCGCCATTTCCGGCGCGAGCTTTTGGGGAGCCACTTGGGAAGAAACGGGCCTCGGGGGGGCGGTGCGCCACGACTGAGGCTAGGTTTCGTAGTCATCGCCGGGGATAATCGCGCCGGATTCCGCCACCGAACTTCCGGTTGTGATGCCGACACTCGGGCCGGGCCGAAGATTCTCGAGAGCTCGACCAGCACGCGTGCGGCTGTTCCCTCGTGCGCTCGTCCACGATGAGCGCCCGGTGGGCGCCGAGGGGTTCCTGGCGATGCGTCCGCGCTAGTGGGGGGCGGAGCCCACGGCCGGACCGCCGCCGGCCAGCGCCTCCTGGAGCACGTCCCAGGCGAGCACCGCGCACTTCACGCGCACCGGGTACTTCACGACGCCCTTGAGCGCGACGAGCTCGCCGAACGCGTCCTCGTCCGCCTCGATCTCGCCGGCCATCATGCCGCGGAACGCGCCGATGCGTTCCTCGACCTCCGCGCGCGTCTTGCCGGCGGCGGCCTCGGTCATCATCGAGGCCGAGCTCTGGCTGATCGAACACCCCTGCCCGAGGAACGAGACGTCGAGCACCTTGCCGTCGTCCTCGTGCACGAACACCGTGATCTCGTCACCGCACAGCGGGTTGTTCTTCGAACACGAGAGCTCGGCATCGGGCATCTCGCGCTTGTTCCTCGGGTTCTTGTAGTGGTCGAGGATGACTTCCTTGTAGAGCTCGTCAAGCGCCAAAGAACGCCCCCGCCTTCTCGAGCGCCACGATCAGCGCGTCCACGTCTTCCTTCGTGTTGTACACGTAGAACGAGGCTCGTGTGGTGGCCGGCACCCCCAACCGCCGCATCAGGACCTGGGCGCAGTGATGTCCGGGCCGCACGCACACCCCCTCCTGATCGAGCACCTGGGCCAGGTCGTGCGGATGGATGTCCTTGTACCAGAACGAGAGAGCACCACCGCGGAGCTCGGGATCCTTCGGGCCGAACACCGTCGCGCCGGCCGACTCCAGCGCCTCGAGCCCGTAGGCCGTCAGCTCCCGCTCGTGGCTCCTGACGTTCTCCATGCCGAGCGCCTCGAGGTACTCGATCGCCGCGGCGAGTCCGATCTCCTCGGCGATGTTCATCGTCCCCGCCTCGAACTTGTGCGGCGGCGCCTTGAAGGTCGAGTGGTCTGGATAGACCTCCATGATCATCTCCCCGCCGCCCAGGAACGGGTCCATCGCGTCGAGCAGCTCGAGACGTCCGTAGAGTCCGCCCGACGCCGTCGGGCCCAGCATCTTGTGGCCGGAGACCGTGAGGAAGTCCACGCCCAGCTCCGAGACGTCCACCGGGTTGTGCGGGACGAGCTGCGCGCCGTCTACGACCACGATCGCACCGACGGCGTGCGCGGCCTCGGTCAACCGTTGGATGGAGGGCATCGTGCCGAGCACGTTCGACTGTCCGGTGACGGCGAGGACCTTCGTTCGATCGGTGATCAGCGCCTCGACCTTGGACGGGTCGAGCGTCCCGTCGTCCTCGATCGGGACGAGCCGCGTGACCGCACCCGTCGACCCGGCGACGAGCTGCCAGGGGACGATGTTCGAGTGGTGCTCCATCTCGCTGAACAGGATCTCGTCGCCCTCGCGGAGGAACCTCCGGCCCCAGGCATTGGCGATGAGGTTGATCGACTCGGTGGTGCCTCGGGTGAACACGACCGTCGAGGGATCCGACGCGCCGATGAAGCGCGACAGCGTGATCCTCGCTCCCTCGAACATCGCCGTCGCCTCTTCTGCGAGCTCGTACACGGCGCGGTACAGGTTGGCGTTGTGCCGCTCGTAGTACTCGGTGATCGTGTCGATCACCGTGCGCGGTTTCTGACTCGTGTTCGCGCTGTCGAGGTAGACCAGGCGTTTGCCGTGGCTCATCCTCTCGAGGATCGGGAAGTCGGCCTTGATCCGCTCGACATCGAGCGTGCCCGCGCCCCGCTGCTGCGTGACAGCCACTGTGCCTCCTACCCCGCCGCGACGGGCTCGCCGAGGCCGAGCTCCGCGCGGACGCCCTCGTAGCCCTTCTCCTCGAGCTCGTGGGCGAGCTCCTTGCCTCCGGACTTCACGATACGCCCGTCGATCATCACGTGGACGAAGTCGGGCGTGATGTAGTTCAGGATCCGCTGGTAGTGGGTGATGAGCAGGACGCCGAGGTCCGGCCCGATCAGCTGGGCGATGCCGCCGGCCACGGCCTTCAGCGAGTCGATGTCCAGACCCGAGTCGGTCTCGTCGAGGACCGCGATCTCGGGTTCGAGGACGGCGAGCTGCAAGATCTCGTTCTTCTTCTTCTCGCCCCCGGAGAAGCCCTGGTTCACGTAGCGCTGCACCATCTCGTCCTCGACGCCGAGCAGCTTCATCTTCTCCTTCATGTGCTTGCGGAACTCGAGCGCGTTGATCTCTTCGCCCTTGACGCTCTTGTAGGCGGTCCGAAGGAAGTTCACGACGGAGACGCCGGGGATCTCGACCGGGTACTGCATCGCGAGGAACAGCCCGCGCTGCGCGCGCTGGTCGGCCGTGAGCTTGGTGATGTCCTCGCCCTTGAACAGCACCCGCCCCGCCGTCAGCGTGTAGCCGGGACGGCCCATCAGCACGTTCGCCAGCGTCGACTTGCCCGAACCGTTCGGGCCCATCAGCGCGTGGGTCTCGCCCTGGCTCACGACGAGGTCGATCCCCTTCAGGATCGGCTTGCCCTCGACGGTCGCCTCGAGCTTCTCGATCTGGAGCGTGGCGGGTTCGATCATCTCAGCTCTCCTCTGGAACCTCGATCAGGACGTCGTCGTGCTCGACCTTGGTCGCGAACACCTCGACCGGCTGCGTGGCCGGGAGCGTCCGCGTGCTTCCGGTGTTGAGGTCGAACGTCGAGCCGTGCTTGGGGCACTCGATCGTCTGATCCTCGACGTCGACCTCCCCCTCGTCCAGGAAGTAGTGCGCGTGCGAGCAGATCGCATCCACCACACGGAAGCCCTCGTCGCCGAGGTTCGCGACCGCGAACGGCCGGTGGTCGAGCTCGAACCGCCGCACCTCCCCCTCGGGCACGTCGTCCACGCCGCAGATGCGCACGAGGCTCATCGCTCGCCCCTCTTGATCTCCTGCTCGATCGCGTCCTCGAGCCCCTCGCGGATCTCGACGATGTCGACGCGGTCGAGCACCTCGGCGAAGAAGCCGAACACGATCAGGCGCTCGGCCTCCTTCTCGGGGATGCCGCGGCTCATCAGATAGAAGAGCTCGTCGTCGGAGACCGGGCCGACGCTCGCGGCGTGGCCGCACCTCGTGGGATCGTTGGTGAGGATCTCGAGGTTCGGCACCGACTGCGCCCGGGCGTGGTCGGAGAGCAGGATGTTGCGGTTGGTCTGGTAGGCGTCGCACTGGTGCGCCCCGTGCTCGATGATCACGGTCCCGGTGTAGATCGCGTTCGACGTGTCCCGCATCGCGCCCTTGTAGAGGAGGTCGCTCGAGGTGCGCGAGCCGACGTGATCCTGGACCGAACGGTGGTCGATGTGCTGCTCGCCGTCGCCGAAGTAGACGCCGAGCATCTCCGAGCTGCCGCCGTCCTCGGCCAGGAGGGCCTCGACCTCCGCGCGCGCGAGGCTCGCGCCGAACGCGACGCCGAGCGACTTCAGGTCGGCCCCACGCGCGATCCGCGCGCGCTGGACCGCGAGGTGCGTGACGCCGTCGCCGTACTCCTGGAGCGCGACGTACCGGACCCGCGAGCCGGGCCCGGCGTGGATCTCGACGATCGCGTCGCTCAGCGCCCGGCCGAGCGGGGGCGAGCCGTAGCGGTCGATCAGGGTGACCTCGGCGTTCTCGCCCACGACCAGGAGCGTCCGAGGGAAGACCGCCGCGTCCTCGGCGTCGATCCACGTCATGGCCTGGACCGGCAGCTCCACCTCGACCCCGGGCGGCACGTACAGAAACGTGCCGCCCGAGCGGAACGCGGCGTGCAGGGCGGTGAACTTCGAACGGTCGGCAGGGACGAGGGCGTGCAGGTACGGTTCGACGAGCTCGGGGCGCTCCGCGATCGCCCGGTCCAGGTCGCCGAACCAGACACCCTTGCCCGCGAGCGCGGGGTCGAGGTGGGTGACCACCACCTCGGAGTTCCGTTGGATCTGCAGGCCGGCGCGCTCGCCGACCTGGCCGGCGGCGGCGAGGATCTCCTCGGGTACCTGGTCGAGGTTCTCGGCGCGGCCGCCCTCGACGAACGGCCGCAGGTCGAACCCGAACCCCTCCAGGTCCGTGTACCGCCACTCCTCGGTCTCCTGCGACGGGATCGGGAGCGCCTGGAACGCCTCGAACGCCTGCGCGCGGATCGCCTCGACGAACGCGGCCGGTGAGGCAAGCCTCGCGAGGGCGTGCTCGTCGAAACCCGTGGTCATCGTGGTCACACCGAAATCCTATCAACCGGGTCGGATTCGCTGCCCGGTGGCCACCTCACGGGCGGGAGGCGAGTGCGCTCAGTCCTCCGGGAGCCACGCGCCCACGGCCGGCCGGAAATCCAGGACCTCGATCTCCTTCCAGACGCCGCCGGTGACGTACGGATCGTCCGCGACCCACGCCTCGACCTCCTCCCGGCTGGCGAAGTCGGTGAGCAGGATCGAGCCGACCATGTCCCCGCCTTCGTCCAGGATCGCGCCGCCGATCAAGACTCGCCCTCGCTCCACGAACGGGGCCACCCGCTCCAGGTGGGCCGGCCGAACGGCGAGGCGCCGGGCGTTCGCCTCGGGGTCGGTTCCGTCACGTGCGATGACCGCGTACCGCATCCGCATCCTCCCGTGTCGAGCGACGGCCTCACCAGGTCGACGCCTCGGCCGGCGGCGGGGTGGGGTCGGGCTCGAACGCACCCTCGTCCGCCTCCCACTGGACCGAGCCCTCCGCGCCGTCGCGGATCTGCATCCGGCCGTCGTCGGTCGCGACCAACAGCCGACCTCGAGCGTCCCACTCCGCCCACTGCACGTGGTCGAGATGCCGCGTGACGTCGCCGGAGCGCAGCTCGTAGCGCACGTCCGTCCGGCGTCCGTGCAGCTCGCGGATCGCGGCGTACGTCCCCCGGACCGTGAGACGGTCCGAGCCGTTCGCGTTCGGACGCGGCTTCTCCATCACGATGCGGTCGCCGCGCCGCTCGTCCCACGCGTCATCGTCCGCCCGGGGTGGCGTGTCCGCCGTCTCGATCCACGCGCGCCGACGTTCGACCGCGAAGGAGTCGGCGCGCGACAGGCGCAGCCCGAAGCGTTCGCGGACCGGGCCAAGTTCGCCGAGATCCGGCTCGTCCACGTCGAACACCGCGCGATCCTCGACGAACTGCATCCCACGCGTCCACGTGCTGCCGATCCCCCACGCTGCGAGCGCCGTGAGCCACGGCAGCCGGGAGATCACGATGTACGTCGGACCGAGCTCCCACTCCGCCGAGGCCTTCAGCGCGAAATACGCGAACCACCGGCCGTCGGGCGACAGGTCGCACCGCTGCGGGTAGATCGTGCCGCGGAGCCAGGCGCCGGGTTCGTACGCCGGCGTCTCGAGGTCCCAACGAGAGACGTGCATCCAATCGGTCGGACCACGCCGCACCACGGCGACGACCGGGGCACCGAGCGCGATGATGCCGAAGATCCTCGGACCCATCCGGCGAATGGTAGTCGCCAGCGCCCGCGGGACGCTGCCGCAACGCAGCTAGCCGATCGCGCCTTCCATCTGGAGCTCGACCAGGCGGTTGAGCTCGACGGCGTACTCCATCGGGAGCTCGCGCGTGATGGGCTCGATGAACCCGTTCACGATCATCGCGGACGCCTCCGCCTCGGACAGGCCGCGGCTCATCAGGTAGAAGAGCTGGTCCTCGCCGATCCGCGAGACGCTCGCCTCGTGCCCGAGCTGCGCGGTCTCCTCCTCGACCTCCACGTACGGGTACGTGTCCGAACGTGACTCCTCGTCCAGGATCAGCGCGTCGCATCGGACGTTGGACTTGGCGTGGTGGGCGCCGGGCTCGATCCGGACCAGGCCGCGGTAGCCGGTGCGTCCACCGTCCTTGGACACCGACTTCGAGGTCAGCACGCTGGTCGTGTAGGGCGCGGAGTGGATCGCCTTCCCGCCGGCGTCGGTGTGCATGCCCTTGCCGGCGTAGGCGACGCTCAGCACCTCGCCGCGCGCGCCCTTGCCGAGTAGGTAGATCGACGGGTACTTCATCGTGACCTTCGAGCCGATGTTGCCGTCGATCCACTCCATCACGGCGTCCTCGTAGGCCGCAGCGCGCTTGGTCACGAGGTTGTAGACGTTGGTCGACCAGTTCTGGATCGTGGTGTACCGGACACGCGCGCCCTTCTTGGCGACGATCTCGACCACGGCGGAGTGCAGCGAGTCGGTCGTGTAGATCGGGGCCGAGCATCCCTCCACGTAATGCACGTAGGAGCCCTCGTCGGCGATGATCAGCGTGCGCTCGAACTGGCCCATGTTCTCGGCGTTGATCCGGAAGTAGGCCTGGAGCGGGATGTCGACGTGCACGCCCGGCGGCACGTAGATGAAGGAGCCGCCCGACCACACGGCCGAGTTCAGCGCGGCGAACTTGTTGTCGTTCGGCGGGATCAGCGTCCCGAAGTACTCCTTGACCAGGTCGGGGTAGTCGCGGAGCGCCGAGTCCATGTCGGTGAACAGGACCCCGATGTCGTCGAGCTCCTTCTTGATCTTGTGGTACACGACCTCGGACTCATACTGGGCCGAGACCCCGCCGAGGTACTTCTTTTCGGCCTCGGGGATCCCGAGCTTGTCCCACGTGCCCTTGATGTCCTCGGGCAGCTCCTCCCAGTTCTTGGCCTGCTTCTCCGTCGAGCGGATGAAGTAGTAGATGTTCTCGAAGTCGATGTCGGACAGGTCGGCGCCCCACCACGGCATCGGTCGGCGCTCGAAGTGCTTCAACGCCTTCAGCCGGAACTTACGCATCCAGTCGGGCTCGGACTTTAGCGCCGAGATCTCCTCGACAACGGCGGGCGACAGGCCCCGCTTCGGTTCGAAGACGGAGTGGTCGGCGTCCTTCCAGTCGAAGCGATAGCCCTTCGAAAGCTCCTGGAGGTGCTCTTCCTGCGTGACGGCCATGACCTGCTCCCCGAGGATCGGCCGGTGGCTCCGGCCTCGCTCTCTAGGATACCTACCCGCTCGGAGCTAAGTCCATCGCGGCAGTAGGAAATGGTGCGCCAGCAAGGACCTAAAGGTCGTCCACGGCTCCCCGGATCCGCGTCTCGAGGTCCTCGAGCGCTGCCTGGATGGACCGCCAGGCGTCCTGGGCTTCGGCCTTCGCCTCGCCGGTCGCCTCGTCGGCTTGCTGCCGGAGATCCTCGGCCTTGGCCAGAAGGTCCTGGTAGGTCTGGCGGGCCTGCGCGCCCGTCTGATCCGCGGCGTCGGTCAGGTCCGCCTGCAGTTCCTCCACGCCGGAGCGGACCTGCTCGTAGGTCGCTCGGGTCGCGCCGCTGATCGCGTCGCCGGCGTCGTTCAGCGCTTCCCGAGCGGCGTCGACGCCCTGTCCCACGGTGTCCTGGACCTGACCACCGATCTCGTCGGCCCGGTCGCAGGCGCCCGTTATCAGCATCAGCCCGACCACGACCACCATCGATGCGCCGACCCGCTTCACGTCCATGCTCTTACCCATTCCTTCGGCCCGCATCCTTGGCCCGGGTCCGACGATCCCGAGCATCACATGGGCCGGATGCCCTCGCGAGCGAGGGCGCGCTAACGAGGTGGCCCCGAACGGCCGACAACTGGGCCATGGGCCTCGAACGGGTCCCCTCGCTGCCGTTCCTGCTGCGCCAGGTGCGGGTGGGCGTCGTGGCCACGGGACTGACCGTGGCCGCCCTCGGTGTGTCCTACTTCGGGCTCGAACGTGCTCCGTTCCATCGGGTCGGGCTCGCCATCGTGCTCGTCATCGCCGCCGCAGGCGGCGCGTGCATCGCCGTGTTGCCGTGGGCACGGCTGTTCGAGACCACGGGGATGCGGTTCCTCTACGTCTGGTCCGTTGCCGACATCGTGCTGATCTCGTTCGCGGTCGCGGCCACCGGCGGGGGTCGCTCCGACCTGTTCCTCCTGTACACGCTCACCACGTTCTTCTTCGTGGCCTCCTATCCCCCGATCGCCCAGCTCGCGCTGCTGATCTTCACCGCGGCCAGCTACACCGCCGTCATGATCCTCACGGGTTGGCAGATCACCGCCGGCGCCCTGGTCGCGCGCCTGTCGATCCTCGCTGTCCTCGCGTACCTGGCCGGCTACCTCAGCAAGGAGCTGCTCGATCGCGCGCAGTCAGAGGCGGCGGCGCGTCAGGAGGCCGACGAACGCGCGGCGTTCATGTCCGGCGTGGTCAAGGCCGGTCGTGACATGACCCTGGACCCGAGCCAGGTCGTCGAGGTGGCCCTGAACGCGGTGGGCGGCCTGGGGTTCGGCGATGCCGCGTTCGTCGCGCTCCGCGAGGACGGATCCCTGTCCCACGTGGTCGACAGCCGTGGGCGGTTCGACGATGACGGGCCTGCATCGTCCGACCTCGCGCTGGACGTGATCGAACTCGTCGTGGCACAGGGTGAGACGGTGGTCGTGGAGGAGCTTCGCGACGGCCTCCCCGACGGTCCCGCGATCCGCATCGGCGGCCCCGTTTGGGTGGGCGGCTGGATGGCCGCCGTGCTTGTCGGCCGGACCGACGGAGATCGGTCGATGGCGCCGCATCGGCTCGAGGCGTTCGAGCTCCTCGCGACGAACGCGGGGCTCGCGATGGAGAACGCGGGCCGGTACGAGGAACAGCGCCGGACCGTCGAACGGCTCGAGGAGACGGAGAGGCTGAAGGCCGACTTCCTCACGTCCGTCTCCCACGAGCTCCGGACCCCGCTCACCTCGATCATCGGCAACGCGGTCACGCTGGAACGGGCGTGGAGCGAGATCGACGACGGCACCCGACTCGACCTGCTTGCCAGCCTCACCGCCAGGGCGCGCGAGCTTGAGGAGAAGATCACCGAGCTCGTCGACATCTCGGGCTCCGAGAGTGCGACCCGCGGGAGTTTCCGCGCGCTCGACCTGTCGACGCTCGTGGTCGCCACGGCCGAGCAGATGGCTGACTCGCTTTCGGCGTATCGGTTCGTCGTGAACGTTCGACCGGGTCTGGTCACGTTCGGCGATCCCGTCCTCCTCTCGCAGGTGATCCGGAACCTGCTCGAGAACGCGTCGACGCACACCCCCTCCGGGACGACCGTGACCCTGTCGGCGGATCTCGAAGGGCTGGAGGAGATCGTCCTCGCGGTGACCGACGACGGGCCGGGGATCTCGGCCGCCGATCTGCCCTATCTCGGTGCCAGGTTCTTCCGGGGCGGGGACGCCAACGCGCGCCCGAAGGGCCTCGGTCTCGGCCTGGCGTTCGCGACCTCCGCCCTCGAACTGCACGGCGCGGTGCTCGAGGTGGAGAGCACGGAAGGTCGCGGATCCACGTTCGCGTTCCGTCTGTCGCCGCTCGGCGCCTCCGGCGAGGCACCCGTCAACGGCGAGGTGGTCCATGAGCGCGCCTGAGGTGGGCGACATCGCACCTGACGCCGTCCTCATGGACCCCGACGGTCGGGACGTCCATCTCTCCGCCAGCTGGGCGGATCAGCCGGCGGTCGTCGTCTTCCTTCGCTACTTCGGTTGTCCGTTCTGCCAGGCGCAGGTGGTCACGCTCCGTCGTGACGAAGCGATGTTCCGCGAGGCCGGTGCCCGCGTCGTGCTCGTCGGGCACGGGAACCACGACGACGCGCTCGCCTTCGTGCAGGCCAAGCGGCTACCGTTCCCGCTCCTGCTCGATCTGGAGCGGGAGGCCTATCGCGCATACGGGCTGATGCAAGGCAAGGTGATGCAGGTGCTCAGCCCCAGATCGGCCCTCCCGTGGATCCGCGCCGAGCTCTCACCCGAGACCCGCCAGCGGGGACTGAAGGGCGGCAGCTTCATGCAGATGCCCGGGACGTTCGTGATCGACACCGGGGGCGTGGTCCGGTTCACGGGTGGTCTGATCCAGTTCGCCCACCGCAACAAGCACGTCGCGGACTCCCCGACCAACGACCTCATCCTGAGGGTTCTCGCCTCGCTCGTCGGCAGGGCCCCCGACGACATCGCGTTGGCAGGAGAGGGAGGACCCGACCCTCAGCCCGACCCCGCCTGAGCACGAATCGGCGACGGAAGGAGGCCCGGTCGGCGAACGCCGTCCGGGCCTCCCGGGCTCCACGTGGAGGGATCGTCCCCCGCGATCGGCTACTCGGCCGGAACCACCTCCCGCAGCGTCCCGGTTCGGACGTCGTACACGTGGCCCGAGACCCTCGCGTCCGCGGGGATCTGGCTGAGCGAGCGGATCCGGTCGACGTCGTCCCGGACGCTCTGATCCAGGTCGCGGAACGTGAGGAAGTCCAGGTGGGACACGTCCTCGCCGCACCGGTCCCCGATGATCTCCGCCACCGCGTCGTCGGTGAACTTCGCCATGCCGCAGTCCGTGTGGTGGATCACGAGGAACTCACGGGTCCCGAGCAGCCAGCTCGAGATCAGCAAGGACCGGACCGCGTCGTCGGTCGCCCTCCCACCGGCGTTGCGGATCACATGCGCATCGCCGATGTCGAGACCGAGGGCCTTCGCCGGATCGATCCGCGCGTCGATGCAGGTCAGCACGGCGATGTTGCGAGCGGGCGGGATCTCGAGATCACCCTTGTCGAACGACTCCGCGAACCTCTGGTTCGCCTCCAACACCGATGTCAGCTGTCCCATGCGGTCATCCCTTCTCGACCGGTGCGCCCACGAGGGAGCCGTACTCGGTCCACGAGCCGTCGTAGTTCTTGACGTTTGGGTAGCCGAGCAACTCCTGCAGGGCGAACCACGTGTGGCTCGAGCGCTCGCCGATCCGGCAGTACGCGATGATCTCGCGGTCGCCGGTGATGCCCTCGCCCTCGTACAGGGCCCTCAGCTCGTCCGCGCTCTTGAACGTTCCGTCCTCGTTCGCAGCCTTGGCCCACGGGATGTTGGCCGCGCCGGCGATGTGCCCCGGCACCTGGGCCTGTTCCTGCGGAAGGTGGTCGGGAGCCAGCTTTTCACCCCGGAACTCTTCCGGTGCGCGGACGTCGACGAACCCGGTCTCACCCCCCACCTTGCCGAGCACCTCGTCGCGGAGCGCCCGGATCTCGCCGCGCTCGGAGCCCGAGATCGAGAAGCCGGACGCGGTCACCGACGCGGGGTCCTGCGTGAGCTGGCGACTCTCGAGCTCCCACTTCTTGCGACCGCCGTTCAGGAGCTTCACGTTGTCGAACCCGCGGAGCTTCAGGACCCAGTACGCGTACGCCGCGAACCAGTTGTTGTTGCCGCCGTACAGGATCACGGTGGTGTCGGGGTCGACCCCGGCCGCCGAGAGGAGCTCGGAGAGCTCGGCCCGGTCGACGTAGTCCCGCCCCACCTCCGCGTGTAGGTCGGTCGTCCAGTTCCACCCCACCGCGCCGTCGATGTGGCCCTTCTCGTAGGCCTCGGTGTCCTCGTCTACCTCGATCACCCGGATGCCCGGGTCCCTCACGTGCTCCTCGAGCCAGTCGGTCTCGACGAGCGCGTCGGGTTTGGCGTATCCCGCCATGTCCTCCTCCTTCCGATCGGAACTCCCGCAACGCGAAGAGGGGCCGCCGCGCGGCCCCTTCGGAACGGTCCTGGGAGTTCGGCTAGCGCGGCGCCTCTCGGGCGCCGATCGGGCGCCCGGGCTCGATACAGCCGCAGAGTCGCGCGGGGATCATCGCCGCCACCAGGCCTGCACATCTCGTCCGGACCACGAATCCGACCCCCCGACTCGGGAATTGCAGGTGCAAGTCAACAACCCGCCCCGGCGAGTGTCAATGGGGATCGCGGTGCCCGGGAGGTCTCGCTAGAAGTACCCGAGGGCGGCCTTGGCCTCCTCGGACATCATCTCCGGCGTCCACGGCGGGCGGAGGACCATCTCCGCCTCCACCGAGGTCACGCCGGGCACGTTCTCCAGGAAGGACTGCATCTGGTGCTCGATCAGCGGTCCGATCGGGCAGCCCATCGTGGTCAGGGTGTACTCGATGGAGATCGCGCCCCCCTCGCCGATCTCGACGTCGTAGACCAGGCCGAGGTCGACGATGTTGACGCCCAGCTCGGGGTCCACGACGTGCTTGAGGGCCTCGCGGACCGCCTCCTCGGTGGGCGGGCCGCCGTTCGATGCGCCCTGGGGAGGGGCGTCCTGCTCGGCCTGGGCCACCCGGGTGCCCTCGTCCGTGATGGCTTGGTGCGTGGTGGACTCGTCCATGAGAGATCGTTCCTTCGGAGAAGGTCTGCCTCTATCCTAAGGGACGATCCGAAGGAGGACCCGCTGACCGCAGAGAGCCAACCGAAGCCACGCGAGGAGGGCCCCATCCGCATCCTGATCGTCGACGACCATCCGGTCACGAGGGAGGGGCTGCACGCGGCCCTCGACCTGGCGAACGACGTCGTCGTCGTCGGCGAGTCCGACAGCGGGGAGGACGCCGTCGTGAAGGTCGGCGAACTCACCCCGGACATCGTCTTCATGGACGTGCGGATGCCGGGCATGAACGGCATCGAGGCGACGAAGGCGATCCGCCAGGCATCGCCGAGCACCAGGGTGATCCTGTTCACGGTCGACGAGTCACGAGCCTCGATCTCCGAGGCGATCCAGGCCGGGGTGTCGGGCTATCTGTTGAAAGACGCCTCCGCGGACGAGCTCGTGAACGCGGCCCGCCTCGCCCTGGAAGGCAAGGCCGTGATCCACCCGCAGCTCACCAGGGCGTTCATCGAAGAGGTGCAGATCGCCGAGAAGCGCGTCGAGGCGCCTCCGCTCTCTCGGCGCGAGAAGGAGATCCTTCAGAAGGTGGCGTACGGCGCCACGACGAAGGAGGTCGCGCACGATCTCGGGATCTCGCCGCACACCGTGAAGACGCATCTCGAGCGGATCTTCGAGAAGCTCGGGGCGAACGACCGAGCCCAGGCCGTGGCGATCGCGATCCGCAGCGGTCTGGTGGAGTAGCTCGCCCGCGGGCCTAGGCCCTCCGCCCGGCGCCTCGTCCCCCAGCCTCAACCCCTTTCCGGCGTCCGCCGATACCAGGAACACGATGCCCACGAAGGTCGTGGTGTGCGACACCCCCGACGGTCTCGCACAGCTCCAGTACGTCCTGATCAAGTCGGGAGCCGCGCTGGAGATCGAGACCGTGACCGACGGCCTGCAGGCCGTCGAGGTCTCGGCGCGCACCCGCCCGGAGCTGGTCGTCGCCGGCATCGAGACCGCCGGTCTTTCCGGGGCCGAGCTCGTCCGCCGCCTCCTCGCCGTCACCCCGGAGACCAAGGTCATCTGTTGGGCGGACGCCTCGCCGTTGGTCGCCGCGGAGATGCTCGAGGCCGGGGCCGCCGCCTGCGTCTCGAAGGACGAGGGGCCCGAGGGCGTGTTCCGAGCAATGCGCGCCGTGCACGCCGGGCCGGTCGCGCTCAGTCCCGACATCGCCGCCGACGTCGCGAACCGGATGCTCGAAGAGGCGAGCCGGGTCGAGAACCTCGAGACGACGATCGCCGAGATCAGCGACCAGCTCCAATCGATGACGACCGCCAAGGCCGACTTCCTCGCCAACGTGTCACACGAGCTCCGGACGCCGGTCACCGTGGCCAAGGGGATCGCGTACGTCTTGAAGAACCGCGGGATCCCCGAGGAGGAGGAGGACCAGTTCATCGGCCATCTCGAGGCATCGCTCGAGAAGCTCTCGATGCTGATCGAGGAGATGCTGATCGTCGCCGACCTCGACCGCGGAACCCTCTCGCTCGAGCTCACCCAGGTCGACCTCGCGCCGCTCCTTCGGCAGGTGGCGGACGAGAGCGCGCGTCAGTTCCCCGCGGTCACGATCGAACGCGAGATCCATGAGAGCCTCCCGGCGTCGGCCGATCCGATGCGGTTCATCGAGATCGTCCGCCAGCTCCTCCACAACGCGTGCCGCTACTCACCCGAGGACCAGCCGGTCCTGCTCAAGGGCCGTCCGATGGACGAAGGCGTGGTGGTCTCGGTGACCGATCACGGCGAGGGGATGGCACGCCAGACCGCGTCGAAGGCGTTCGAGGAGCCGTTCTCGGCGGGTGAGGACATCCTGCGCAAGGAGCGCGCGGGCGCGGGCGTCGGGCTCCACCTGGCTCGGCAGCTCGTGATCCAGCACGGCGGGATCCTGTGGGCCGACCCGCTCCCCTCAGGCGGCACCCGTGTCTCGTTCGTGATCCCGGCGCACGAGGGCGATCACGTCGGCCGTCCCGGGGACCTCGGGTCGGATCCGCTCGACGAGCTCCACTCGCTGTCCGAGTTGAACCCGTAGCTCACGATCTGGGCCAACGAGGGCCCGGGATCGATAGGCGAAGGCGATCCCTACGACGCCGTTCGTTGCCCCTGTCGAAGCCCAGTGGTACAACACACGTGCCCGAGCGCGGGAGCTCGGGTGCGACGGGGTGCAGCGAAGACCGGTTGGAATCCGGCACTGTCCCGCAACCGTGAAGCCCCTTCCGGGGACGAGTCGGGTCGCCTCCCCCGTGGCGCGAACGACGGTCCTCGAAGGAAGGGCGGTTTGTGGGCGGTAGATCAAGGCCCATCGCAGCTCCTTCGACCCGGAAGGAGGGCGGATGGGCAAGCCTCTCAGCATCGTCGTGGCGTTCGTGCTCGCGCTGTCGGTCGCGGCCTGCGGTTCGTACGCCGGATCGAGTGACGTGACGGGCGGCGAGGGAGCTTCGTCGTCGACGGAATCATCATCGTTCCCCGTCACGGTCGAAGGGACGAACGGCCAGGTCAAGATCAACGAACGGCCGGTACGGATCGTCTCGCTCTCCCCGACCGCGACCGAGGACCTGTTCGCGATCGGAGCCGGCGATCAGGTGATCGCCGTCGATGATCAGTCCACCTTCCCGCCCGAGGCCCCCACGACCGAGTTGTCCGGGTTCGAACCCAACGTGGAGGCGATCGCAGGATACGAGCCCGACCTCGTCGTCTACGCGACAGAACCAGGGGACCTCGGCTCTTCGCTCGAGGGTCTCGGGATCACTGCGTTGCAGCTCGACGCGGCACCGACCCTCAAAGTCGCCTACGACCA
The DNA here is from genome assembly GCA_036505195.1 of Actinomycetota bacterium. Classification (GTDB taxonomy): domain Bacteria; phylum Actinomycetota; class UBA4738; order UBA4738; family HRBIN12; genus DASSJM01. The sequence continues at coordinate 23,896 of DASXTX010000245.1, read as the reverse complement.
GATCGAGCAGCTCGGCGCCGCGACCGGCCACGCGGACGAAGCCGGGGCGCTCGTGGAGGACATGCGTACCGAGGTGGAGGCGCTCGTCGAGGGCGCCGACCTCGCGTCGGGGACGACCTTCTACTACGAGCTCGACGACACGTTCTACTCGGTCACGTCGAAGACGTTCATCGGACAACTCTTCGTGCTGCTCGGGCTCGAGAACATCGCCGACGCCGCCGGCAAGGGGAGCGGCGGGTACCCGCAACTGTCCGCCGAGTACATCATCGAGTCCGACCCCGACCTGATCTTCCTCGCGGACACCCGATGCTGTGACCAGTCGCTCCATACCGTCGCCGAGCGCCCCGGGTGGGGCGAGCTCACGGCCGTCACCGACGGCGGCGTCGTGCCGCTCGACGACGACGTCGCGTCGCGCTGGGGGCCGCGTGTGGTCGATCTGCTCCGGCAGATCTCGGAGGCAGCGGACGCGGCGGAGGCGAACGCCGCGTGAGCCACGTCGACCGGCCTGAGCACCGACGCCTCAGCGCCCGCGCTCGGGCGACCACGATCGGCGTCGTGGTGCTCGTCGCGGCCGTCCTCGTCGGGTTGCTGGTCGGTCCGGTTCGGATCGGTGCCGCGAACGTGATGCGCTGGCTCTTCTCGTTCGGGAACGCACCGGCGGGCATGTCTGAGCAGCAGGCGCTGATCCTGGCCGACCTGCGGCTTCCGAGGGTGATCGTCGCCGGCCTGGTCGGCGCGTCGCTCGCGGCCTCGGGCGCCGCCTACCAGGCGGTGTTCCGCAACCCGCTCGCCGACCCGTACCTGCTGGGCGCGGCGGCCGGCGCAGGCCTCGGCGCGACGATCGCCGTCGCGTACGGCCCCTCGAGCGCGCTCGATCTCACGGTCCCGTTGGCGGCATTCATCGGCGCGCTCGTGGGCGTCGGATTGGCGTACGGGCTCGGGCGGTCGAGCCTCGGTGGCCGGGCCACGACGAGCCTGGTCCTCGCGGGCGTCGCGGTCGCCTCGTTCCTGACCGCGGTGCAAACATTCCTGCAACAGCAGCGCTCGGAAACGCTCCGCCAGGTCTACACCTGGATCCTCGGACGGCTCGGGACGACCGGGTGGGACGACGTACGGCTCGCGCTGCCGTCGGTCGCGCTCGCGGTGGCGACGCTGTGGGCTGTGCGTCGCCTTCTCGACGTGATCGAGGTGGGCGACGTCGAGGCCCAGAGCCTCGGCCTGAACGTCACCCGACTCCGGCTGGTCGTGGTGATCGCCGCATCCCTCGCGACGGCGGCCGCCGTCGCGGTCGCCGGGTTGATCGGGTTCGTCGGGCTGATCATCCCGCATACGGTTCGGATGATGGTCGGGGGCAGCTACCGGTCGGTGCTGCCGCTGTCGGTGTTGTTCGGCGCGTCGTTCCTGATCTTCGTCGACACCCTCGCGCGCACCGTCGTGGCGCCGGCCGAGATCCCGATCGGCGTCATCACCGCGTTCATCGGTGCGCCGTTCTTCATCGCCGTGCTCCGGCGGAACCGGAGAGCGGCGTGAAGCTCGAAGAGCGAGCCGGCGTGGTGACGGCCCTCGAAGTGCGCGACCTCTCGGTCGAGCTCGGCAAGCGGCCGATCGTGTCCGACGTCCGCATGGACATCCCCGAGGGAGGGTGGGTGTGCGTGATCGGACCCAATGGGGCGGGCAAGACCACGCTCGTGCACGCGATCGCCGGGCTGCTACCTCGCTCGGGTTCGGTGCTGCTGTGGGGCCGCCCGATCGAGGAGCTCGGCAGACGCGAGCGGGCCCGGAAGATCGCCCTTGTGCCGCAGCTCCCGGCGATCCCCGAGAGCTTCACGGTCGAGCAGTACGTGCTACTCGGACGCACGCCGCATCTCGGGCTGCTTGCGTCGGAGGGACCGCGCGACCTCGAGGCGGTGGCGTCGGCGCTCGAGCGCCTCGATCTCGGCTGGGCCGCCTCGAGACGGCTGGAGACGCTATCCGGCGGCGAGCTCCGACGTGCGGTCATCGCGCGCGCGATCGCCCAGGAGGCGTCGCTGCTACTGCTCGATGAACCGACCACCGGCCTGGACATCGCCCAACAGCTCCGCGTGCTCGAGCTCGTCGAGGAGCTCCGCGCGGCCGACGGCCTCACGGTGATCTCGACCATGCACGACCTCACGCTCGCGGGACGGTTCGCGCATCGGTTCGCGCTGCTGTCGGAGGGACGCTTGGTCGCCGAGGGCACCCGCGCGGAGGTCCTGCTCCCCCAAGTGATCGCCGAGCATTACGGCGCGAGGGTCGGCGTGATCGACGACGGAGCGCTCGGATGGGCCGTCGTGCCGCTCTCGGGGCGGGAGCCGTGACGACCGACCCGGGCGCAGAGCCGATGGAGCCGGCGACGTACGAGCCGCCCACCGAGGGGCCCGGACGCGCGAGCGAACATGTTCCGTCGCGCATCCTCGTGCACACCGGAGACGGCAAGGGGAAGTCCTCTGCCGCGATGGGCGTGATGCTCCGGGCTGTGTCGGCGGGCTGGAAGGTCGCGGTCGTGCAGTTCGTCAAGTCCGGGAAGTGGCACACGGGCGAGGAGGCCGCGGGCCGGGCCCTGGGCGTGGACTGGTGGTCGCTCGGCGACGGCTTCACGTGGGACTCCGAGGATATGGACCGGACCGAGGCCGTCGCGCGCGAGGCATGGCTCGCGGCCGCCGACCTGATCCGGGCCGGCACGCATCGACTCGTCGTGCTGGACGAGATCACGTACCCGATGAACTGGGGCTGGATCGACGCGCGCGACGTCGTCGACACGATCCGTTCGCGTCCGGCCCAGGTCAGCATCGTCCTCACAGGGCGGGACGCGCCGGCCGAGCTGCGCGAGATCGCCGACACGGTCACCGAAATGGTTTCCGAGAAGCACGCCTTCGACCAGGGCATCGTGGCGATGCGTGGGATCGAGTTCTGATGCCGTACACGTTCCTGGTCGGAGGCGCCCGCAGCGGGAAGTCCTCGCTCGCCGTCCGGCTGGCCTCCGCGTTCGAGGGCCCGGTGGTGGTCGTGGCCACCGCTGAGGCGCGCGACGACGACATGGCCGAGCGCATCCGCGTGCACCGCTCGGCTCGCCCGCCCGAGTGGGAGGTCGTGGAGGCGCCGATGGGGCTCCTCGGCGCGATCGAGGGAATCCGCGAGGACGCGAGCGTGATCCTCGACTGCCTCACGCTGTGGGTCTCGAACGCGCTCGAGGAGGGCCTTTCGGAGGGCGACATCGACGGGAAGGCCCGGAAGGTCGCGTCGACGCTGGCCACGCGCGCCGCGCCGTCGGTCGTGGTGAGCAATGAGGTCGGGCTGGGCATCGTGCCGGCGAACGAGCTGGCGAGACGCTATCGAGACGTGCTGGGGCGGGTGAACGCATCGCTCGCGGCCGAGGCGTCACGGTGTTTCTTCGTGGTCGCCGGCCGGGGCCTGCCGCTCGAAGAGGTGACGCAGACGTGAGGCGAGGCGAGCTCTTGGCGCGGACGATCGCGTCGATCCCACCGTCCGATCTCGACGTTGCGGCCGAGACGGCCCGCCTGCTGGACGCGAAGACGAAGCCGCCGGGAAGCCTCGGTCGGCTCGAAGACCTCGCGTGCCGGGTGGCGGCGATCCGCGGCTCGGTGCCCGACGGCCCGCTGCCTCCCGCGATCGTCGTCGCGACCGCGGACCACGGCGTAGCCGCTCGGGGCGTGAGCGCCTACCCGCAGGAGGTCACCGCCCAGATGCTCGCGGCCTTCGCCGGCGGCGGCGCGGCGATCTGCGTGCTGGCGCGCGAGGCGGGTGCGCGGCTCGTCGTCGTGGATGCCGGCGTGATCGGCGTCTCCGATGGCGTGAAAGGTGTGCGTGCGGAGATCGTCGACGGCATCCGCGGCACCGAGGACCTGACACTCGGGCCCGCGATGGAGCGTTCGACCGCGATCGGTTCGATCGAGCGCGGGATCGCGTTCGCCGATGAGCTCGCCGACGAGGGGATCCAGCTCGTCGGCCTCGGCGAGATGGGTATCGGGAACACGACCTCCGCGAGCGCACTCTCCTCCGCGTTGCTCTCGGAGGAGCCCGAGCGCATGTGCGGCCCGGGAACCGGCCTCAACGCCGAGAGGCTGGCACGCAAGGTCGACGCCGTGCGGAAGGGTCTGGCCGCGAACGGTCTGCCCGACGCCGACGCGGATCCCATCGAGGTGCTCGCTGCGGTGGGCGGGCTCGAGATCGCGTTCCTGGTCGGGGTGAGCCTGGGTGGATCCGCCCGAGGTATCGCGGTCATGCTCGACGGATTCATCGCGAGCACGGCGGCGCTCCTCGCGACCCGGATCCACTCTGGGTCCGGGGACTCGATGATCGCCGCGACGCGTTCAACCGAACCGGCACACGCGTACGTGCTGGAAGCGCTCGATCTCGAGCCACTTCTGGACCTGCGGTTGCGCCTCGGCGAAGGGACGGGCGCTGCGCTGGCGCTGCCGATCGTTCGCGCGGCGGTCGCAATCCTCACCGACATGGCGACCTTCGATTCGGCGGGGGTGAGCGGGCCGTCGGCCCGGGCCGACGCGATCGCCGAGGTCGGCGATGCGTGAGCGGACGCGACCCTTCCTCGCGGCGCTCTCGTTCCTGACGGCGGTCCCGGTCTGCCGAGGCACGGTGCTCGGTGCGCCAGACCTCCGTCGCGCGGCGGTGCTGTTCCCGGTCGTGGGCGCGGCGGTGGGCGCATCCGTCGGGACCGTCGCCTGGGGCGCCGCGCACGTGCTGCCACCGCTCCCGGCTGGGGTCCTCGGGGTCGCGAGCGGAGTCGCGTTGACGGCCGCCCTCCACCTCGACGGGCTCGGCGACGTTGCCGACGGGGTCGGCGCCGCGCTCGGAGGTCGCGATCCCACCGAGGCGATGCGCGATCCGCGGCTCGGGACCTTCGGCGTCGCGACGGTCGCCCTCGACCTGATCCTGAAGTCATCGCTGCTATCGGCGCTCGTGGTCACCGGCTTCCCGTGGGAGCTCGTGGCCGCCGGCTCGATCTCGCGGGTCGCGCCGATCGCGATGGCCCGACGCTTGCCGTACCGGGGTGGCGGGACCGGCAAGTGGACGCCCGGCATCGGGGCCGGCGCGACCGTGGCTGCGTCGGTCGTCGGGCTCACGATCTCGATCCCAAGCGCCGGGCTGGCGACGCCGGCCATGGTGCTCGCGGTGGCCGTCGTCGCGACCCTCCTCGGGGCGTGGTCGAGACGGCGTCTCGGCGGCGTGACGGGCGACGTGTTCGGCGCGGCCATCGAGCTCGGCGAGACCTTCGCGCTGATGGCCGCCCTCGCCGCTCGCTGAGCGGCGAGGCGGGTGGCGGGAGCTCGAGAGCCCGGTCTATGCTGCGGACGGGATCGGCGGGGTGCAGAAACTCTTCGGGAGTCTCGTGATCGCGCTCGTCGCTGTGGCGTGCGGCGAGGCGGCAGCGACGCCGCCACCGGGCCCGGACACCTCGGGCCTCCTGATCCGACAGTCCCCGAGCCCGTTCATGCAGGTCTCGGCCGGGCCCGTGTCCGCGTTGATCCCCGATGAGTGGGAGCCGAGGCTCGCGTGGCCGATCGACGACCCACGCCAGGGGATCGTCGCCGGACCGCGACCCCAAGCGTGGAGGGCCGACCGGCCACCGCTCGAGGGGCTCGCCGCGATGTGGGTCGACGGGACCGCGATTGGGGTGCCTTCGGACTACTACTACCTCGCGGCCACCGGTCCCGCCCTGGACGTCCTCACGGGTTCGGAACAGTGCCGCGCCACCCGCCGGTACGTCGTGGTCAAACACCTGCCGGCGTTCGCGCAGGGAGCGCCCGACTCGCCCGGCGACTACGTGGCCCACGGGCTCGGCACCTGCACGGTCGGCGACCGACCGACACGGTGGGCCTACTTCGTGGCCGCGCCGGGTTACGGGCCGTTGCGCCAGGTCGGGATCCCGAGCTCGGGCCTGTACGTCGTGGTCGCCGTGATGCCGGCGTCCCCCCGCGCATCGTTCCTGCTCAACCGGCTGCTCCGGCGCACCGAATTCAACGGGTCGTCGGTGGCGGACATGCTGGAGGCGGCCGCATCCGTCCCGGCGCCCGGCGACCTGGCCTGACCCGCCGCGGCGCGTTCACCCCGGGGAGCCCGCTCAGCGCGGGGAGCGATCCGCGAACGGCGTCGTGACGATGGTCGCCGGTGCCGCTCGGCCGCGGATGTCGATCTCGACGGCCCCGCCGGGCTCGAACGCGTCCGGCGGCGAGAGGTACGCGAGCGCGATCCCGTGACCGAGCAGGGGCGAGAAGGTCCCGCTCGTCACCTCCCCGACGGTGCGCCCGCCGGCGATCACCGGCTGGTGCGAACGCGGGATGTGGCGCCGGTCGGCGGTCGCGAGGCCTCGGAGGAGACTCGGCAGGCCCTGCTCCCGCTGGCGCTCGAGCGCATCGCGACCCACGAACGGGCCCTTGTCGAACGACACCGCCCACCCCAACCCGGCCTCGAGCGTCGTCCGATCCGGGCCCAGGTCCTGACCGTAGAGCGGGTAGCCCATCTCCAGACGCAGTACGTCGCGCGCACCGAGCCCGCACGGCTCGAGGGCGAACGGCCGCCCCGCCGTGACGATCGCATCCCAGAGCTCGGAGGCGATCGCGGCGTCGGCGAACAGCTCGAACCCACGCTCCCCCGTGTAGCCCGTCCGGGCGAGCACGACCTCGGTCCCGTGCCAGTCGACGACCCGGACCCCGCGGAAGGAGAGCTCGACCGCTGCCCGCCAGAGCTTGCTCACCACCGCGTCCGACCTCGGACCCTGCACGCCGAGGAAGCACCAGCCGTCGTGGTCCGCGACCTCGGCCCCCCCGGACCCCACCGCCGCGACGACCTTGTCCTTGTTGGCCGCGTTCGGGACCAGGAACCACCGATCGTCGGCGAGGTGGTACACGAACAGGTCCTCTTCAACACCGCCGCGCTCGTTCAGCAGATGGTGGTACTGCGCCCGGCCGACGTCGACCTTCCGCAGGTCGTTGGTCAGCAGTCCCTGCAACGCGTCGAACGCCGAGGCGCCCACGACGTCGACCTTGCCGAGGTGGCTGAGGTCGAACAGGCCGACGCGCTCTCGGACCGCACGGTGCTCGGACAGGACGCCCCGGTACTCGATCGGCATCAGCCACCCGCCGAACGGGCCCAGCTTGGCTCCGAGGGTTCGGTGGAGATCCTCGAGAGGCCCGTGCCGCGTGTCCGGATCGGGCTTGGTTGTGTCGGTCACGGCCGCGTCATCCTACGTTCGAGGAGTCGTCGCACGGAACCGCGGTAGCATGGCCGTTCGGATGTCCGACGCCTACGAGATCGTCGTGATCGGCGCGGGGACAGGGGGGTACTCCTGCGCCCTGCGAGCGGCACAGTTGGGCAAGCGGGTCGCGATCGTCGAGCGCGACGAGCGCCTGGGCGGCACCTGTTTGCTGCGCGGCTGCATCCCCACGAAGGCGCTGCTGCAATCGGCCGCGGTGATGGACACCGTCAACCGATCCGAGGAGTGGGGCATCAAGGCCTCGGGCGAGCCCGACTGGACGCAGGTGCAGGCGTTCGAGACCAAGATCGTCGACAAGCTCGTCTCCGGTCTGACGAGCCTGGTGAAGGCTCGGAAGATCGACGTGATCCGGGGTTCCGCGGTCCTGCAGGCGGGGCCGGGGGTCCGGGTGGGCGATCGGACGATCACCGCCACCGACGTCGTCGTCGCCACCGGGTCGCGCCCCAAGCTCCTGCCGGGCTTGCAGTTCACGCCCCGGATCATCACGAGCGACGAGGCGCTCTGGTACGCGGAGATCCCCTCGTCGGCGGTGATCATCGGGGCGGGGGCGATCGGGCTCGAGTTCGCGAGCTTCTACCGTTCGATGGGCGCCGACGTGACGATGATCGAGGCGCTGCCGCGCGTCGCACCGCTGGAGGACGAGGACCTGTCGAAGGAGATCGCGCGCGCGTTCCGCAAGCGCGGGATCGCGGCCCACGCCGGCGCCACCGTGACCGGCGTTTCGGACACGGGCGACCACGTCGAGGTCGCGTTCGAGGCGGGCGGCGCGCAGCAGACCGTTACAGCCGACGTCTGCCTGGTCGCCGTCGGCCGGGGACCGGTCACCGACGATCTCGGGCTCGAGGAGGCGGGGGTGGAGCTCGACCGCGGGTTCGTCAAGGTCGACGGCCAGCTGCAGACCGCCGCCGCCCACGTCTGGGCGATCGGCGACGTCGCGGCAACCCCGCTGCAGCTCGCCCACGTGTCGTTCACCGAGGGCTACGCCGTCGCGGAGCGCACCGCCGGCATCCCGGTGCCCGAGATCGACTACGCGCAGATCCCGCGCGTCACCTACTGCTCGCCGGAGATCGCGTCCGTCGGCATCACCGAGGCGCAGGCGATCGAGCGCGGCCACGACGTCGAGGTCGAGCGGTTCAACTTCCAGGGCGTCGGCAAGGCGAACATCGTGGGCGAGGGCGGGCTCGTCAAGATCGTGGCCGCCACGGACGGCCCGGTGCTCGGGGTGCACATGGTGGGACCCCACGTCACCGACCTGATCTCCGAGTCGATGCTCGCGGTCGCGTGGGAGGCCGTCCCCGCCGAAGTCGCCGCGTTGATCCATCCCCACCCGACGTTGTCCGAGGGCGTCGGCGAGGCCTTCCTGGCACTCGCCGGCAAGCCCCTGCACGGAGCGTGACCATGGCGACGAGGGTCGAGAAGCAGAAGCTCGCGGCGGAGGACTGGCGCGTCGGCCTGTCCGACGACCAGCTGAAGGACCTGCTCTACCTGCTCAAGCTCTGCCGGTACTTCGACGAGCGGATGGAGGCCCTCTATCGCCAGGGCCGGCTCCCCGGCGCGATCTACTCGGGGCGCGGCCAGGAAGGGACGCACGTAGGCGTCGCCGCCGCCCTGCGGAAGGACGACTCGCTGTTCCCGACCCACCGGGACCTGTCGGCGCAGCTGACCAAGGGCCTGGACCTGAACCGCGTGATGGCGCAGTTCTGGGGCCGGATCGACGGCTACACCCGCGGCCGCGACGGCAACAGCCATGTGGGCGACTGGCAGGGGCACCGCACATGGACGGTGATGTCGCACCTCCCGATCGCCTACCCGGTCGCGTGCGGGGCGGCGCTCGCGTACAAGATGCGCGGGGAGCCGCGGGTCGCGATGGCCATCTGCGGCGACGGGGCCACCTCGAACGGCCGCTGGCACGAGGCGCTGAACATATCGGCGATCCATCAGCTGCCGGTCGTGTGGGTCGTCAACAACAACCGGTACGCGTACTCGACGCCCAACCCGCTCGAGTTCCCGGTCCCGACGATCGCCGAGCGCGCCAGCGCGTACGGGATGCCGGGCGTCCGCGTCGACGGGCAGGACGTGCTCGACGTCTACCGGATCGCGCACGACGCGGTCGAACGCGCCCGCGAGGGCGGCGGCCCGACGTTGATCGAGAGCGTTTCGCTGCGCTGGCGGGGCCACGCCGGCCACGACCCGGCCAAGTACGTCCCCAAGGAGCTGCTCGAGGAGCACATGCGCGACAAGGATCCGGTGAAGCGCTTCGAGGAGCTGGTCCGGTCGCGCGGCATCGTGAGCGAGCAGGACGTGACCGACCTCGACGAGCGGATCCGGGCGGCGTTCGAGGCCGGCTACGAGTTCGCGCTGTCCTCGCCGTTCCCCGAGCCGGGCGACGTCGCCAAAGGCCTGTTCACCGACGACGGCTACTGGGCCGCCGAGCCCGGCCGGGGCGGCGGGACCGAATCCTGATGGCGACGCGAGCCGTCGAGGCGGGTGCGGCCGGACACGGTGCCGAGCCGCGGGGCAAGCGGACCGACCAGGGCGAGGCCACCTACCTCGTCGCGATCGCCGAGGCGCTGTGGGAGGAGATGGAGCGGGACGCGCGCGTGTTCCTGCTCGGCGAGGACATCGGCGTGTACGGCGGCGCCTTCAAGGTGACCGAGGGCTTCATCGAGCGGTTCGGCCCGTCGCGCGTGATGGACACCCCGATCGTCGAGGAGACGATCGTCGGGGCCGCGCTCGGCGCGGCGATGGAGGGTCTGCGTCCGGTCGCCGAGTTCCAGTACGCCGACTTCATGTCGAGCGGCTACGACGAGATCACGACCGCGATGGCCCGCTACCACTACCGGAGCGGGGTGCCGGTCCCGGTGGTGCTGCGCGGGCCATCGGGCGGCGGGGTCAGGGCCTCGAGCTTCCACTCGACGAATCCGGAGCCGTGGCTCTCGCAGGCGCCCGGTCTGAAGGTCATCTGCCCCGCGTTCCCCTCGGACGCCAAGGGCCTGCTGAAGGCGGCGATCCGGGACGACAACCCCTGCGTGTTCCTCGAGCACAAGTGGATCTACCGTCGCATCAAGGAGATCGTCTCGGACGATCCCGACCACCTCGTCCCGATCGGGAAGGCCGACATCAAGCGCGAGGGCACGGACGTCTCGGTGATCACGCACGGGATGATGGTGCACCTCGCGCTCGAGGCTGCCGAGACCCTGGCGAACGAGGGCATCCAGGTCGAGGTCCTCGACCTGCGGACCGTTCAGCCGCTGGACGTGGAGGCGATCCTCGCCACCGTCACCAAGACGAGCCGCGCGGTCGTGCTCTACGAGAGCCAGCGCTATCTGGGCACGGGCGCGGAGGTCGCCTCGTTGATCGCCGAGGAGGCGTTCGAGTCGCTCGACGCGCCGGTCGTCCGGCTCTCGCCGCCCCACGTCCCGGTGCCGTTCTCTCCGCCGCTCGAGGACGCGTACCTTCCGCAGGTGTCCGACATCGAGGACGCCGTCCGCAAGCTGTCCGCATGGTGAACCTGGAGGCAGGATGACCGCCGTCAAGATGCCGCAGCTCGGCGAGACCGTGATCGAGGGAACGATCCTGAAGTGGCTCAAACAGGAGGGCGACCAGGTCGCGCTCGACGAACCGCTGTTCGAGATCTCGACCGACAAGGTCGACACCGAGGTGCCGTCGTCGGCGGCGGGCACGCTGACGAAGATCCTGGTGCCGGAGGGCGAGACGGTCGCGGTCGGAACCGAGCTGGCGGAGATCTCTGAAGGGGAGGCGGGTGCTCCCGGAGCTCCGGGAGCTGCGTCGCAGCCCGCTGCGGCGGGCTCCGGAGGAGCCGAGACCTCGTCTTCGAACGCGGGGGGCGACGATGCTCCCTCCGCTCCGGCACCATCCGCCGCGCCGGCGGCCGCTTCGGCGGAGCCGGTGCCGTCTCAGATGGCGGCTTCGACGCAGACGGTCGCGCCGCCTCCGGATCGTGGGCCTCGGTCGCAGATCTTGTCGCCGCTCGTTCGAAAGCTGGCGAGCGAGCATGGCGTCGACCTGGGACAGGTCTCGGGAACGGGCACCGGGGGGCGGATCACGAAGAACGACGTGTTGGGGTTCGTGGCCACGCAAGGGGCACCGGTGACGAGCACCCCTGCGGCTGCCCCGGCCGCCCAGCCGGCCCAACCCGCGCCTGCGACCGCGCCGGTCGCCCAGCCGGCCCAACCCGCGCCTCCGGCCGCGCCGGCCGCCGCGCCGGCGGTTGCGCAGCCTGCGCCCGCGGCGGTGGGGGGTGGAGAGGAGATCGTTCCGGTCACGCACATCCGGCGGACGATCGCCCAGCACATGAAGGCCTCGCTCGAGATCTCGGCGCGCGCGTGGAACGCGGTCGAGGTCAACATGGAGAACGTCGCCCGCCTGCGCGAACGCACCAAGGACGCGTTCAAGGCGCGCGAGGGTTTCGGCCTCACGTACATGCCGTTCGTGACGCGGGCGGTCACCGAGGCCTTGCTGGCCCACCCCATGGTGAACAGCGAGCTCCGCGGCGACGAGATCGCGGTCAAGCACTTCGTCAACATGGGGATCGCCGTGAGCTACGACGAGGGGCTCATCGTCCCGGTCCTGAAAGGCTCCGACACGATGAACCTGCTGGGGATCGCGAGAGGGATCAACGATCTCGCCACGCGGGCGCGGGCCAAGAAGCTCCTGCCCGACGAGGTCCACGGCGGCACGTTCACGATCACGAACCCGGGACCGTTCGGGTCGTTGATCTCGGTCCCGATCATCAACCAGCCGCAGACCGGCATCCTCGGGTTCGACACCGTCGAGAAGCGTCCGGTCGTGATCGACGACACGATCGCGATCCGGCACATGGTCTACATCTCGATGTCGTGGGACCACCGCGTTATCGACGGCGCGCTCGCGTCGCAGTTCCTCGCGAGGGTCAAACAGAACCTCGAGACCTGGGACTTCGCCGAGGACCTGGCGCTCTAGCCCGATGACACGCCTGATCCGGGCCGACGGTCTCGTCGACTACGACGCCGCGAACGCCGAGATGCACGCGCTGGCCGAGCGCCGCCTCGCCGGCGTCGCCGAGGACACGCTGATCCTGCTCGAGCATCCGCCGGTCTACACGGCCGGCCGGCGCTGGCGGCCCGACCACATCGTCTGGACCGAGGAACGGATCGTCGCCGCCGGTGCCGGGCTCCGGTTCATCGATCGCGGCGGCTCGCTCACGTTCCACGGGCCCGGACAGCTCGTCGGGTACCCGGTACTCGATCTCGGCGCTCGGCCCGACGCGATGCGGTTCGTGCGAGACCTCGAGGAGGTCGTGATCCGGGCCGCGGCCGACGTCGGCGTCGAGTTGCACCGCAGCGAGGTGCAGACCGGCGTGTGGTACGGACCGAGCAAGGTGTGCGCGATCGGCGTGCGGCTGATGCGGATGCGGGTCTCGCTGCACGGATTCGCGCTCAACTGCTCGACCGACCTGTCCTGGTACGACGCGATCGTGCCCTGCGGTCTCGCCGAGGAGGGCGTCGCGTCCCTGTCCCAACTCGCAGGGCGCGAGATCACCGTCGAGGAGATGGCTCCGATCGTCACTCGTCGGTTCGAGGAGGTGTTCGACCTGAGCCTGGAGCCGAACCACGAGGCGTGGCCCCGGGAGCAGATCGACGTCCTGACGGCGAACGCCACGGCGTGAGCGACGATCGGATCCACCCCGCGGCCGGCCGCGGGTTCGAGGTCTCCGTCGAGCACTACGAGCGTGGGCGACCGGGCTACCCCGACGACGCCGTGACCTACCTCGTGCGCGAGCTCGGCGTCGGCGAGGGACGGGACGTCCTGGAGCTCGGCGCGGGGACCGGCAAGTTCACCGAGCTCATCGTGCATACGGGCGCGAGGATCACGACCGTCGAGCCCGTCCCGGCGATGCGCGCCGCGTTGGAGCGCAACTGCCCGACTGTCCTGGTCCTCGACGGAACGGCGGAAGCCATCCCCGCCGAGGACTCAGCGTTCGACGCAGTCATCGCCGCCGCGGCCTTCCACTGGTTCGACGGCGCCCGCGCGCTGCCCGAGATCCACCGGGTCCTGCGCCCCGAGGGCGCGCTCGGGCTGATCTGGAACGCACGCGACGAGGCGAGCGACTGGTCCGAACGGTTGACCGAGATCTTCGACCGGCTGGCCGGCGAAGGCGCGCCCCGATACCGATCGGGGCGCTGGCGGGAGGCGCTTCAGCGGACCGAGCTGTTCGGACCGCTGCACCACCGCCTGGCGTACCACGTTCACCACGTGACGCCCGAGGCGTTCCTCGATCGCGTGCTCTCGGTGAGCTACGTGGCGGCCGCCTCCGAGGACGAACGCGCGCGCGTCCGTGCCGAGGTCGACGAGCTGATCGCCACCGACCCCGAGCTCGGCGGCGACGAGATCGCGATCCCGTACCGCACGGACGTGTTCTGGACCCGCCGACGGTGACAGCGGCGCCGTCAGGCGTCGGCGACGAGCGTGTAGCGGGGGCGCTGTTCCAGCGAGCCGAGCGGCCACGGCTCGTGGAGCTTGGCCGCCCATTCGACGTCGCGGAGGCGCTTGATGCGCACCGCCGACCACCCGGCCTCGTGCACGGCGTCGATCAGCGGGACGGGCGAGGGCAGCCGCGCGAGCGGCAGCTCGGCCAGCACCTCCTCGGGGTACGGGGCGTGGTGGTCGTCCGGCACGCGCATGAACCGGCGGAGCCACTCCGCCGCGAGGTCCTTCGCTCGCCGGCGGAGGTCGTCCTCGCCCCAGACCCCTTCGAACAGCACGAGCCGGCTCGACACCTCGCGCCACCGGGCGAGCGCACCCACGGGGTCGGGCAACGTCCACAGGACGTGCCGCTCCATGACCGCGTCGAACGGTCCCTCTGTCGCCTCGGTCCCCGAACCGACGACGAACCGCATCCGCTCGTCGAGCCCGCGCTCCCTGGCCTTGAGCTCCGCCCTGCCGAGCATCCCGGGTGACAGGTCGAGCGCCGTCACCTCGTAGCCGAGCTCCGCGGCGAGCAGCGAGAGCGCGCCCGTCCCCGCGCCGACATCCAAGACCTTCGAACCGGGTTCGGGGAGGGCATCCGCGAGCGCCTGCCGCCACGCCGCCGCCTCGAGCGGATCCGAGATCGCATGCGAGCGTGTCTCGTCGTACGTGTCGGAGTCCCGGTCCCAGTAGTCGCGGATCCGGGCGTGGACGTCGCCGGTCATCGCGGCCTCAGAACAGCGCGGCGGCGAGCTTCCGACGGTACTCGGCCACCATCTCGTCGTCCTCGCCAAGCACCGTGAATACCTCGAGCATGGCCTGGCGGGCGTCCGGGTCATCGGGCAGGGCGCCGAGCATCGCGTCGAGCGCCTCGCGCCAGGTCCCCCGTGCGGCCAGTCGCTTCGCGGAAGCGAGCGTCCCGGGTTCGGTCAGCTTCGCCCAGTCGCGCACCTCGAGCATCGCGAGGATGCGCTCGGCCTCGGGGTCGGGCAGTGCGGGCGCGAGTGTCTCGCGCGCCTGGTCCTCGCGTCCCGTCTCGGCGTAGATCCGCGCGAGCCCGACGCGCGCGTCCCGGTTGTTGGGGTCGACCTCGAGCGCCTCGCGGTACTTCTGCTCGGCGTCGTCCAGGTGCCCCTCGAGCTCCTCCTCGAGCGCCTCCTCAGCCTCCAGCTCGGCCTCCGTGGGCATGAGCTTGTCGACGAACTCGTTCACCATCGGCTCGGGGATCGCGCCGACGAACCCGTCGATCGGCTGCCCGTCGCGGAACGCCACCACGGTCGGAATGCTCTGGACGCCGAACTGGCCCGCCGTGTACGGGTTGGCGTCCACGTCGAGCTTGGCGAGGAGGAACGCGCCCCCGCGTTCGCCGGCGACCCTCTCCAGGATCGGGCCGAGCGTCCGGCAGGGTCCGCACCACGACGCCCACAGGTCGACGACCACGGGGCGCTTCTTCGACTCCTCGATCACGGTCTCGAGGAAGTTCTGGTCGGTCGCCTCGACGACGACGGGCCCGGATTCGGTCACCTGTTCCTGCATCTTCGCTCCAGAGTAGTCAGCTTCGCGTCGAATCGTCTCGCCGCTCGAGCCGCATCCCGCATCTCGGGCAGCGATCCTCGGGGCCGCCGTGGACCTCCGGGTGCATCGGGCAGGCGTACCCCTCGTCCCCGGCGGCAGGTCGCGATGCGTGGTCGGCGTGTTCGGCGTGGTCGGCGTTCGCGTCCGGATGCGTGGCGGCCGGCGCGTTCATCATCCGGAGCATCTGCGGGCCACCGGTGCGCAGGAACCGCACGACGAGCACGGCCGAGAGCGCCAGGAAGACGATGTTGAGGAACGTCGTGTAGTTCCAGGTCACGCTCGCCTCGATCACCTTTGCGTTCCGCTCGTCGGGAACGAGCCCGAGCGCCTGGAAGAGCACCTCCACGACCAGCCCGGCGGCGACCATCGAGGCGTAGAACGTCGCGAGCAGGAACAGCGACATCCGCCGTCCGTAGTACTTCCGGTAGATGTTGAGGATCGGCAGGATGATCAGGTCGGCGAAGATGAACGCCGCGACGCCACCGAAGCTGATCCCGCCGTTCCACAGCACCGCCGCGAGCGGGACGTTCCCGATCGAGCAGACGAACGAGAGCATCGCCACGACCGGGCCGATCATCGGTCCCCAGATCTTCGAGAGCAGGGGGTGATCCACCAGGAAGAAGCTCTGCCAGAACGACTCGGGCACCCAGGCCGCGAGCGCGCCGGCGATCACGAGACCGAGCGCGATGTCCTTCCAGATCGACGCCCAATCCGTCACGTAGTAGTGGCTGATCGCCGTGAACCCCTGCCGCGAACGCACCCTCGACACGATCGATCCCCCGCCGACGGACATGTCCATCTCGGCGTGACCCTCCATCACTCCCGGCACGCCCTCGTCGGCCTGCCGCCGCGCGAGCTCGACGAGCTCGGGCCGCAGGAACGCTCGGAACAGGAGCGCGAGGATCACGATCATGATCGGGCCGCCCACGAACTCGGCCAGCGTGAACTGCCAGCCGAGGAGCACCGCGAGCAGGATCCCGAGCTCGATCACGAGGTTGGTCGAGGCGAACTCGAACGCCATCGCCGTGGAGAAATCGGCGCCCTTGCGGAAGATCGAACGCGCGAGCGCGACCGCCGCGTACGAGCACGAGGACGAGGCCGCGCCCAGACCGCAGGCGATCGCCAGCGACCTCGGCGAGTCGTCGGGCAGCAGGCGGATCATCTCGCCCTTGGAGATCACGGCCTGCACGACCGCGGACAGCGCGAACCCCAGCACCAGCGCCCACAGGATCTCCCACGTCATCGCGAACGCGAAGTCGAGCGCCTCGGCGATCGGCGACAGCAGCGACGCGAGCACCGGCTACTTCCCCGCGAACCGCGTGACCGCCGTCAGGAGCTCCTCGAGCTTCTCGTCGCTCTCGCCGGTCTCGATGCTCTCCTTGACGCAGTGACGCACGTGATCGTCGAGCACGCCCATGCCGACCGACTTGAGCGCCGAGGCGGCCGAGTTCACCTGCGTGAGGATGTCGATGCAGTACTGATCCTCCTCGACCATCCGCTGGATCCCGCGCACCTGACCCTCGATCCGCCGGAGGCGGTCCGAGACCGCCTTCTTGTTCATCGTGTACCCGTACATTGCGTTCCTCCCGGTCGTGGCGACCAACCCCAGCATACCCTGGGGGGGTATATGGGTGACAACGGTTGCCGGCCCGAGCCTCACCCGCCCGCGGCCTGTTATCCGCCCTAACACGTTCGCGATCGATCCGAGCTGTCGACGCGCGAGACGAGGAACCCTGGCGGCACCTGGATCACGGAGGGCCGATGCTAGACTCGCCGTGTGGCGACCCGAGTCACGACGGAACCGTCGCACGAGGCCCTCGGCCTCACGTCCGAGGACCTCCGCTCCATGTATCGCACGATGGTGACGGCGCGGCTCGTCGACGAGGCCGCGTTCCGTCTCAACCGTCAGGGCAAGGCGCCGTTCGTCGTTCCGGTCTCCGGCCACGAGGGATGCCAGGTCGGCACGGGGTGGCCACTGCGACCGGGGCAGGACATCTGGGTCCCCTACTACCGCGACGTCGCGATCGTCCTGATCGCCGGGATGACGCCGTACGAGATCTTCCTCGGCCTGTTCGCGAAGGCCGAGGATCCCTCCTCGGGCGGCCGCCAGATGCCGAGCCACTGGGGTTCGCGCCGGCTGGGGATCATCAGCCATTCCTCCCCCATCGCGACGCAGGTGCCGCACGCTGCGGGCATCGCGTACGCGGCGAAGTACCGGGGCGAGGACGCCGTGGTCGGCTGCTGGTTCGGCGAGGGGGCGACCAGCGCGGGCGCCTGGCACGAGGGCCTGAACTTCGCGGGGATCCACAAGCTGCCCGTGGTCTTCGTGTGCGAGAACAACTACTACGCGATCAGCGTGGGACAACCTCTGCAGATGGCGATCGAGAACGTCGCCGACCGTGCCGCCGGCTACGGGTTCCCGGGCGTCGTCGTGGACGGGAACGACGTCCTCGCCTCGTTCGCGGCGATGAAGACCGCGGTCGAACGCGCCCGGGCGGGCGAGGGTCCGACCCTGATCGAGGCCAAGACCTACCGGTTCTTCCCTCACACCTCGGACGACGACGACCGGTCGTACCGGTCGCGCGAGGAAGTCCAGCACGCCAAGGAGCGCGACCCGATCACCCGCTTCGCCGATTCGCTCACCGACCTCGGCGTCCTGGACGCCGAGGGGATCGACGCCCTGTGGGCCGAGACCAAGGCGGACGTCGACACCCAGATCGATCAGGCCTGGAACGCGGCCGATCCCGATCCGTCCACCCTCGGTCGGCACGTGTTCTTCGAACGGGACGGCGAGTGACCCAGAAGAACGTCGTCACGGCGATCCACGACACCCTGCACGACGAGATGGCCGCGGACGAGCGCGTCGTGGTACTCGGGGAGGACATCGCGACGCGCGGCGGGGTCTTCCGCGTGACGCAGGGGTTCCTCGACGAGTTCGGCGACCAGCGCGTGATCGATACGCCGCTGGCCGAGGCCGGCATCATCGGGATCGCGGTGGGCATGGCCCTGCACGGGCTCCTGCCGGTCGCCGAGATCGAGTTCGCGGACTTCATCCACCCCGCGTTCGACCAGATGGTCTCGGAGGTCGCGAGGATGCGGTACCGGACCAACGGGGATTTCGGTCTGCCGATGGTCGTCCGGGCGCCCTGGGGAGGCGGCGTGCACGGCGCCCTGTATCACTCGCAGTCGATCGAGGCCACCTACGGGCACATCCCCGGCCTCAAGGTGGTCGTCCCAGGGACGCCGTACGACGCGTCCGGGATGCTGCGGGCGGCCATCAAAGACCCGGACCCGGTCCTGTTCCTCGAGCACAAGCGCACCTACCGGCTGATCAAGGGCGAGGTCCCCGACGAGCCGTTCGAGGTGCCGCTCGGCACGGCGGACGTGAAGCGCGAAGGTGAGGACCTCACCGCGGTCGCCTACGGCTTGTCCCTCCATCTGTGCCTGGAGGCCGCCTCCCGGCTCCAGGACGAGCAGGGCGTCTCGGTCGAAGTGGTGGACGTCCGGACGATCAGCCCGCTCGACAAGGAGACGATCCTCGCGTCCGTCCGGAAGACGGGTAAGGCGATGGTCGTCTACGAGGACAACCGCACGTACGGGGCCGGCGCCGAGATCGCGGCGACGATCGCCGAGGAGGCGATGTTCGACCTCGACGGACCGATCGTGCGGATCGGAGGCCCCGACGTCCCCGCGATGGGCTTCGCGAGCAACCTCGAGCACGCATTCATGCTCAACGCCGATGAGATCGGCGAGCGGATGCTCGAGCTCGCTCGGTTCTAGCCGAGCACGCGCACACCGGAGCCCATCCGAGCCGCATCGACCTTCGGTCTCCCCCTCCCGGGCTCAGGAAATCCCCGAGTGGTCCGATACCTCAGGCACGACTATGGACGAACGACCCGGTGGCGCGAGCGGCAGGTCCGCGGCGCTGCGGGATCTGCTGTGGATCCTGCTCGCCGTGCTCTTCCTGATCGTGCTCGGCTCCGCGACCCGGCTGTTCGAACCCTTCTACGACTGGGTCGGCGAACGGCTCCGGGGTCAGGTCGGCGAGGCGGTCGGCGCCCTCGTGCTCCTTGCGGCTGGGCTCTCGCTGTTCGCGCTCGTGCAGGGACGGTCGAGCCGACGTGAGAGCTCAGCTCGGCACCAGGCGGAGAGCCGGTACCGAGCGCTCGTCGAGAAGATGCCGGCCGTCATCTACACGCGGGACCCGCGCCGGCCCGCCGGCACGATGGCCACGCCGTACGTGAGCCCGCAGATCGAGCAGATCCTGGGGTTCTCGGCGCAGGAATGGACTGACGACCCCGCCCTGTGGATCCGCAGGGTGCACGACGAGGATCGCGACCGCGTCCTGGCGGCGTCGGACGTGGCGGACCGCACCGGCGAACCGCTCACGATCGAGTACCGCCACATCCGCAGGGACGGCACGGCCATCTGGGTGCACGAGGAGGCGGTCACGATCGAACGCGACCGCCAGGGCCGTCCTTCGCTGTCGCAGGGAGTGATGTACGACGTCACCGAGCGCAAGCGCGCCGAGCAGGATCTCGCAGAGACGGAGGCGCGCTATCGCACGCTGGTGGAACGCGTGCCCGCCGTGACGTACACGTGGGACGCCGCCCAACGCGGTGACGATACCGCCGCGCCGTTCGTCAGCCCCCAGGTCGAGGTGATGCTCGGCTATTCGGCGGACGAGTTCCGAGATCCACAGCTGTGGTCCATGCTCGTCCACCGGGACGACCTTCCGCGTGTCGAGGCCGAATGGGCGGCGTCCAGGCGGCACACGGGGGCCTTCCGTTCGGAGTATCGGATGCGCGCGCGCGACGGCCGAGAGCTCTGGGTCCGCGACGAGGCGGTCCCCGTCCGACGCGATGACGACGGCCACGCGCTGTACCAGGGCGTGATGTTCGACATCACCGAGCGCAAGGTCGCGGAGGAGCTCCTTCAGAAGGCCGAGGCCAACTACCGGACCCTGGTCGAACAGCTCCCGGTCGTGGTCTACCAGGACGCGATCGACGAGGTGAGCACCGCGCTCTACATCAGCCCGCAGTACGAGCGGCTGTTCGGTTTCCCGCCGGGCGCCCGGCTGCGGGACCCGCAGTTCTGGGTCGACCATCTGCACCCGGACGACCGCGACCGAGTCCTCGAGCTCTCGAAGTGGACGAACGAGACCGGCGAGCCCTTCTCGGCCGAATACCGCTTCCTCGGTCGCGACGGACGCGTGGTGTGGGTGCGCGACGAGGCGGAGCTGCTGCGCGACGGCGACGGGCAACCGATGATGTGGCAGGGTGTCCTGCTCGACGTCACGGCCCGCAAGCACGCCGAGGATGCCCTCACGCGTCGCGACGCCGTCCTGCAGGCGATCGGGTTCGCGGCCGAACGGTTCCTCAAGAGCGACGACTGGGCCGCCGCGCTCCCCGACGTCCTTGAGCGACTGGGATCGGCGTCGAGCGCCGGCCGTGTCTACGTGTTCGAGAACGTCACGCTCGAGGACGGACGTCCGGGCATGCGACTGTACCGGCAGTGGTTCGGACCGGGCAGCGTCGACGTCGGCGACGGCGCCGCGACGACCCTGACGTACGAGGACGGCTTCGCTCGATGGCGCTCGGTGCTGTCCGAAGGCCGGGAGCTCCACGGACTGGCCAAGGACTTCCCCGAGCTCGAGCGGCGTCTCCTCGATGGCGAAGGCGTCCTGTCGCGGATCGTGGTCCCGGTTTCGGTGGGCGACGACTGGTGGGGCTTCGTCGGGTTCGACGATCACGCGACCGAACGCGTCTGGCCGGCCGCAGAGGTCGAGGCGCTCAAGGCGGCCGCCGATACCCTCGGCGCCGCGATCGGGCGCACCCGCGCCGAGCATCAGCGCCGCGAGGAACAGGCCGCCCGCGCGGGACTGGAGCTCCGCACCAGCGCCGTCCTGGCGTCCGCGCTCGAGGCGATCGTCACGATGGACGAGTTCGGCAACATCGTGGACTTCAACCCCGCCGCCGAGCGGATGTTCGGCTTCGAGCGCGACGACGTGGCGGGCCGGCCGCTGGCCGACGTCCTCATCCCGCCCGAGCTGCGCGCGCTCCACCGCGAGGGGTTCACGCGGTTCCTCGAGACCGGCAGGCCGGTCATCCTCGGCAAGCACCTCGAGGTGGAGGCGCTCCGGGCCGACGGCGAACGCCTCCCGATCGAGCTGACCGTCACGCAGGTCCAGATGCCCGGGACGACGTTGTTCACCGGATTCATCCGCGACGTCACCGAACGCCGCCTGGCCGAGGATCAACTCCGTGAGGCGGAGGAGCGCTATCGGGCGATCGTCGAGCACGTTCCCGCCGCGATCTACGTGCACGTGCCGGACGGCAGCATGCAGAGCAGCTACGTGAGCCCGCAGATCGAGCAGATCATGGGCTGCACGCCCGAGGCGTTCATCGCGGAGCCCGAGCTCTGGCTCGACCTGATGGTGGACGAGCAGCAGCGGGAGGAGATGCGCGCAACCTACGTCGACGCGATCCGCGAGCGGCGCCCCTCGTGGACGGGCGAATACCTGATCCGCCATGGGGATGGGCGCGAGGTGTGGGTGCACGACGAGACCACGTTCGTGACCGACGAACACGGGGAGCCGCTGTTCCTGCAGGGCGTGATGTACGACGTGACCGAACGCAAGCTGGCCGAGCGCGCCCTCCGGGAGAGCGAGCGGCGGGAGCGCGAGGCGGCGGAACGCCTGCGGGCGGTCGACGAGATGAAGAACACGTTCCTCGCCGCCGTCTCGCACGAGCTTCGGAGCCCCCTCACGTCGATCCTCGGGCTCTCGCTCACGCTCGAGCAGCAGCGTCTGCCCGTCCCGGACCAGGAGGAGCTGCTCGGCCGGCTGGCGGTGAACGCACGCAAGCTCGACCGGCTGCTCAAGGATCTCCTCGACATCGACCGCCTCTCGCGAGGGATCCTGACGCCGAAGGTGCGGGCCTCGGACCTCGCGACCATCGTGGGCCGGACGGTCGAGAGCCTGGATGTCCACGACCAGCGGTCGATCCTCGTCCAGACCGAGACCGTCGTCGTGCCGGTCGATGCGCCCAAGATCGAGCGGATCGTTGAGAACCTCGTGATGAACGCCGTCCGGCACACCGAGCCCGACGTGAGGATCTGGGTGCGCCTCTGGTCCAAGGACGGCGGGGCGGTCATCGCGGTCGAAGACGACGGGCCGGGGGTGCCCGTCGACCTCCGGCACGAGATCTTCGAGCCGTTCCGGCAGGGGCCGACCTCGTCCGCACACTCGCCGGGGACGGGCATCGGCCTCTCGCTGGTGGCGGCCTTCGCGGAGCTGCACGGCGGACGCGCCTGGATCGAGGATCGCGAGGGAGGCGGGGCGTCGTTCCGCGTCTTCCTGCCGGGCGACGCCGCCCACCATCGGACGGGCAACGGCCACGATCCCGGCGCGCCCACGAGCGTCGCAAGCGAGGTCGCGGGCTAGACTGGCTGCGATGCCCGTTCGGGAACACAACCCGCTCCAGCGACGCCTCTACCTGCCGATCGTCTCGACGGACGGGCCGCCCGCCTCCACCGAGCGCAAGCCGTCGTGGCTCAAGGTTCGGCTGCAGCGCGGGCCGAACTACCGAGAGCTCGAATCCATCATGCGCACGCGTTCGCTGCACACCGTGTGCGAGGAAGCGATGTGCCCGAACATCTCCGAGTGTTGGGAGGAGCGAGAGGCGACATTCCTGATCCTCGGTGACACGTGCACACGGCGTTGCGGCTTCTGCGACGTGATGACGGCCAAGCCCGATCCGGTGGACGAGGACGAACCGGCCAGGATCGCCGACGCCGTTCGCGAGATGGGGCTCCGCTTCGTCGTGGTGACCGGCGTGGCCCGCGACGACCTCCCCGACGGGGGCGCCCGGATCTGGGCGTCCACGATCCGTGCGATCCGCGATGCCGTGCCAGGGTGCGGAGTGGAGGTCCTGCCGACCGACTTCAAGGGCGGCGAACGCGACATCGCGACCGTGATCGAAGCCGAACCCGACGTGTTCGCGCACAACCTCGAGACCGTTCGCCGGCTGCACGGCCGGATCCGGCCGGCGTTCGGTTACGACCGCACGCTCGAGGTGCTGCGCACGGCGCAGCGGCTGCGCGAGGGCCAGGTCACGAAGTCGAACCTGATCCTCGGCATGGGCGAGCGCGTGGACGAGATCCCTCAGGCGCTGCGCGACGTCGCCGATACCGGCGCGCGGATCGTGACGATCGGCCAGTACCTCCGGCCGACCGAGCACCACCTGCCCGTCGACCGGTGGGTCCACCCGGACGAGTTCGCGAGGTGGAAGGAGCTCGGCGAATCGTTCGGGATCGCGCACGTCGAGGCCGGTCCCCTGGTGCGGAGCTCCTACCACGCCGGCAAGCAGTTCCGGCGGGCGACCGCTGGGGTCTGAGGTGTGGAGGAGCCGGCCTGTACGCCGGATCCTGTCCCGGCCCGAGGGCCGGTGGCGACCATCTGTCTGAGCGCTCTCGCGAGCGCCCCGGGGCCGAAGCCCTCGTGCGGCCTACCCGGGAGCTCGGACGGGCCGTCCTCGAACGCTCCCTGCTTGGCCTAGCTCCGGGTGGGGCTTGCCGAGCCGA
>DASXTX010000244.1:0-43682 GCA_036505195.1 Actinomycetota bacterium | reverse complement strand
GCGACGAACACGGGGATCAGCGCGATGCGGAGGAAGGAGATGACGTTCGGGATCGTCAGGACGCGGTCGGTCTGGGCCGGCTCGCTCATGGCGCGGCGAACCTACCACCGCGTCGGGCCGGCGGGATTCGAACCCGCGACCTCCTGACCCCCAGTCAGACGCGCTAACCAAGCTGCGCCACGGCCCGTGCCCGGCGAGTCTACCGGCAGGTGAGAGGAGCCGATGCGGGCCGAGCGGGGTTAGCGGGCGGGGCGGCGGCCCTGGCGGAACCGGACGCCGATGGGTACACCCTCGAGTTCGAAGGCCCGGCGGAGGCGTCCCTCCAGGAAGCGCTGGTAGCTCGGCGCGGGCGGGGCCGCCCCGAACAGGACGAACCGCGGCGGCGCCGCGGCCACTTGCGTGGCGTACCGGTAGCGGACCCCGCCCGGGGCCTGCTGTTCGGCCTGCGCGGCGGCGATCACCTCGTTCACCCGGGCCGTGGGCGCCCGGCGGTTCCAGCGCTGACGGACCTCCGATAGCACGCTCGGCAGGCGGTGGACGCCGGTGCCCCCGATCGCGGAGGTTCGGAGCACCGGCGCTCGGGCGTACGTGGAGAGCAGCTCGGTCAGCTCCTTGAAGGTCCGGTCGCGCTCCTCGACCAGGTCCCACTTGTTCGCGACCACGACCAATCCGCGACCGACCTCCATCACGCGAGCGGCGATCCGCTTGTCTTCCCCGGTGAACCCCTGCGAGGCGTCCAGCACGAGCAGCGCCACGTCCGCGCGCTCGATCGCGCGCTCTGCGCGAAGGAAGCTGTAGTACTCGACGCCCTGGACCCTGGAAGGCCTCCGGAACCCCGCGGTATCGACGAAGCGCACGGGGCCGTCCGGCCAGGTCACGAGCGCATCCACGGCGTCCCGTGTCGTCCCTGCCTCCTCGTAGACGACGGAGCGCTCCTGCCCCACCAGGCGGTTGAACAGGCTCGACTTGCCCACGTTCGGCCGCCCCACGATCGCGAACCGCGGCTCTTCGGGTTCCACGACCTCCTCGGCCTCTTCGTCCGGTAGCACGGCGATCAGCCGATCCAGGAGGTCGCCCGAACCCCGCCCGTGCAGGGCCGAGACCGGGACCGGGTCCCCGAGCCCGAGCGAGAGGAAGGCCGGCACCTCGCTCTCGTCGCGCTCGGTATCGACCTTGTTGACCACCACGAGGACCGGCATTTCCGCGCGGCGGAGCCGGCGGGCCAGCGCGGCGTCCTCCTCGACCAGACCCGTCTGGACGTCCACCACCAGGAGCACGACGTCGGCCTCGCGCGCCGCCCGTTCGGCCTGGTTCGACACGAGCGCCTCGATCCCCTTCGCGTCCTGCGCGAACCCACCCGTGTCGATGAGCTTGAGGGTTCGGCCCCCCCACGTGGCATCGAGCTCGACCCGGTCCCGGGTGACCCCGGGCATCTCGTGTGCGATCGCCTCCCGGGAGCCGAACAGCCGGTTCACGAGGGTCGATTTGCCCACGTTCTGGCGACCGACCACGGCGACGGCCGGCGCCCTCACCGTGCGAGCCCGCGGTCGCGGACCAGCGCGAGCGCCTTGTCGGCGACCTCGTCCGGCGACAGCTCGGTCGTGTCGAGCACGATCGCGTCGGGCGCCGGCACGAACGGGTTCGTCCGCGCGTCCTGTCGATCCCGCGCGCCGAGCGCCCGGGCGACGTGCTCGGGATCCTTGTCGCGTTCGAGCGCCCTCCGTCCGACCCGTTCGTCGGGGCGCGCGCGCAGGAACAGCTTGAGGTCGGCGTCCGGCGCCACGACCGAACCGATGTCCCGGCCCTCCATCACGGCGCCGTCCACGGCGAGGCGTCGCTGCTCTCGGCGGAACACCTCGCGGACCTCAAGGTGACCCGACACCGCCGACACGCTCGACTCGACCTCGGCGGACGTGAGGGCCGGGTCGGGGGGCTCGCCGTCGATCCGGAGCTCGGGCGGTCGAACGCTTGAGTCGAGCTCGAAGCGCATGCCGCGCGCGAGACGTTCGAGCACCTGTGCGTTCTCGGGCGAGACGCCCTGGCGATGGGCACGAAGGGCGAGCGCTCGGTACATCAGCCCCGTGTTCACGTAGGGCAGGCCGAGCTCGGCCGCCAGCCGATACGCGAGCGTGCTCTTCCCGCTCCCCGCGGCACCGTCGATCGCGATCACGGTCGTCAAGCTCGGACCTCGATCCTCGCGCCGAGCGCGACGAGCAGCCGATCGAACCCCGGGAAGGACACCTCGGCCGCCTCGATCCCGTCGACCGTGACCGGACCCCGCGCCGCGAGGGCGGCCACGGCCAGGGCCATCGCCATCCGATGATCGCCGCGCGCGTCCGCCTCACCGCCCGAGAGCCCGCCGCCGCCGATCACCAGATCATCGCCCTCGAGCTCCGCGGCACCCCCGAGCGCCCGGATCGCCTCCACCAGCCCGCCCAGCCGATCGCTCTCCTTCACCCGGAGCTCGGCCCCGCCCTCGAACCGCGTCTCGCCGGTCGCGTGCGCGGCCACCATCGCGAGCATCGGCACCTCGTCGATCACCAACGGGAGCTCCTCGACGTCGATGGTCGTCCCGGCCAGGCGCGCCCCCGGCTCGACGTCCAGCGTTCCGAGGGGTTCACCCAACTCCTCCCCCTCGAACCGGGATCTGAGCGATGCGCCCATGCGCTCGAGGACCCGGACGAAACGCGTCCGGGTGGGATTCAGCCCCACCCCTTCGATCGTCACGGCTCGGCCCGTGAGGACGGCCGCCGCGACGAGGAAGGCAGCGGAGGAGACGTCGCCGGGCACCGCGGCGGCGAACCCCCCGTGCTCGAACGCGCGGACCGCGGCCAGGCCCGGCTCGAATACGACCGGGGCGCCGAGCGCCGCCAGCGCTCGTTCGGTGTGGTCCCGGGTGGGAGCGGCCTCGCGCACGGTCGTCGGACCTTCCGCGGCGAGGCCGGCCAACAGCACCGCGCTCTTCACCTGCGCGCTGGGGACCGGCATCCGGTGCTCGATCCCTCGGAGGGGTCCGCCGCGCACGACGACCGGCGGGTGGCCGTCGGTGCTCCGCACATCGGCGCCCATCGCCCGCAGCGGTTCCGCGACGCGCTCCATGGGCCGTGCGCTCAGGCTGGCGTCCCCCTGCAGGACGGTCTCGAACGGCGCGGACGCCAGCACCCCGGCCAGTAGCCGCATCGTCGTGCCCGAGTTCGAGCAGTCCAAAGGGGCGTCGGGGGGGTGAAGGGAAGCTCGACCCTGCCCGCCGAGCACGATGTCTCGACCTTGAGGTCGAGGGTCGTTCGCCGTGGAACGGTCACGGTCTGCCTGGGGGCGCGGACGGGAAGCCCAACCGTCGAGTGCATCTCGAGTCTTCTCGCGCACGACCCGAGCAAGACAGCTCGCCGTCGCCCTCACGTCGAGGGCCTCGGGAAGCCCGCGGAGCTCGCTCCGGCCGACCCCGGTGACCGCGAGGATCAACCACCGATGGGCGATCGACTTGTCCCCGGGCACGGAGGCCACCCCGCCGTCGAACGCACCCGGGTGGACGATCGCGCGCACCCGCCTCACGCCAGTCGCTGGGGTTCGAACCAGCGCTCGCGGAGGGCGCGCTCGGCGTCCTCGGCCGCGTCGGCAGCCACCGTGAGGTGCACGGTTCCGCGTCCCCCCTCGGGCGAGTGCACGATCTGCAGGTCCTCGATGTTCACGCCGGCGTCGCTCATCGTCGCCGTGACCTCCGCGAGGACCCCGGGGCGGTCGGGCACCGGGACCTGGAGGACGGCCACCCCGGCCTTCACCTGCGGCTTGGCCGCGAGCGAGAGCCGCGCCCGCTTGGCCTCGCCGAACGCGAGCTCGACCTCGGCTGCGTCGGCCTGGCCGATCAGCGTTCGGAGCCTGGTGAGGCGCTCGACGTACAGGTCGATCGCCCGCACGATCGCGTCGCCGTTGGCGAGCAGGATGTCGCTCCAGAGGTGCGGGCTCGAGGCGGCGAGCCGCGTGAGGTCGCGGAACCCGCCGGCGGCGAGCAGCAGGATCTCGGGCTCCCCTGCCTCCTCGGCGGCCGCGAGGCCCATCAGGGCGGTCGAGGCGACCTGCGGCAGATGGCTCACCATCGCCACGAGGCGGTCGTGGCGTTCGGGGTCCATCGGCACCGGGCGCGCGCCCACCTTCTCGACCCACGCCGCCAGACGCGCCACCGTGGCCTCCGGCACCGCCGGAGCCGGCGAGAGCACCCACACGACCCCGTCCAGTACCGACGCCGAGGCGTGATCGGGCCCTGACCGCTCCGAACCGCCCATCGGATGGCCACCGATGTACCGGTCAAGGTGCGCCGGGTCGGCGGTCGTGTCGATTTCGGACATCACCCGGGTCTTCACGCTCCCCACGTCCGTCACGATCGCGTCAGGGGCGAGCCGCAGGATCTCGGAGACGAGGCCGGACAACTCCGGGATCGGGGTGCAGACGAACACGAGCGTCGCCCCGGCGACGCACTCCTCCAGGGTTGCCGACGCTGTGAGCCCCGAGCGTTCGGCGGCCCGGGCGAGCGCGTCGGGATCGGCGTCGAAGCCCCTGACCGTCTCCCCCGCTCGGACGGCCGCCATCGCGATCGAGGTGCCGATCAGCCCCGTCCCGACGACCGCGACGCGCTCAGCCGAGGTCATCGCGCAGCGACTCCGCGCCGTCGAGG
The DNA here is from genome assembly GCA_036505195.1 of Actinomycetota bacterium. Classification (GTDB taxonomy): domain Bacteria; phylum Actinomycetota; class UBA4738; order UBA4738; family HRBIN12; genus DASSJM01. Next base: position 39,013 of record DASXTX010000244.1, on the reverse strand, counting down.
TACACGTGTTTGACCTCGGCGGGCCCGCGCGGCGTGTGGAACTGCAGGAGGACCCTGATCACGCCGCGCATCGATCCCTCGACGGGGATCTCCTGCGCGCAGAGCAGGGGGACACCGCCGAGACCCATCCGTCGCGCCGCCTCAGCCGGGAACGCGGAGCGCAGGTCGTCGGTGACCGTGAAGAACGCGCTCACGATGTCGTCGGCGGCGACCTCGTTGCGCTCGAGCATCTGGGCCAGCAGGCGCTCGGTGGCCGAGAGCACCGAGTCCGACGAATCCTCGTCGACGTGGATCGCCCCGCGCGCCGCCCGAACCCTGACCTCGCCCACCACGCCTCCACCGCACCGACGTCGGCGAAAGGCTACAGGCCGGGCTCACCCGCGGTCACGAACGGGCTCCGAGCGCCGCGGTTCAGAGACCGGCCGCGCGGTAGAGCGCTCGGACGTCCTCGGGTTCGAGCTCCCGGATCTCTCCGGGTCCAAGATTCCCGAGCCGGATCGGGCCGACCCGGACGCGGACCAGACGACGAACCGGCAGCTCGACCGCGTCGAGCATGCGCCGGACCTCGCGCTTGCGACCCTCGATCATCACCAGCCGGACCCCGCCGCGTCCGCCCGCACCACCAGCCGAACGAGCGTCGACGGCCCGCGCGGTCCCGTCGTCGAGCTCGACGCCGCGTCGAAGGCGCGCGAGCTGGCGCTGGGACGGGGGCCTGCCCACCTCCGCCAGGTACTCCTTCTCGATCGCGTACCGCGGGTGCGTAAGCCGGTGCGCGAGCGAGCCGTCGTTGGTCAACAGCAACAGCCCCTCGGTGTCCCGGTCGAGGCGACCGACCGGGAACACGTGCACGCCCTCGGGGAGGAATCCGGTGAGATCGCGTTCGGCATGCGGGTCGCGCATCGTCGTCGTCACGCCGCGCGGCTTGTGGAGCGCGAACGTGCGGAGCTCGGGGTCGACGTTGACCCTCGAACCGTCGACCCGCACCTCGTCGACCGTGGGATCGAGCCGGTCGCCCAGCGTCGCGACCCGCCCGTTGATCTCGACGCGGCCGGCGGCGATGACCTCCTCGCACGTGCGGCGCGACCCGAACCCCGCGCGGGCGAGCGAACGCTGGAGCCGCTCGACGGGCATCCCTCGTCAGTCGGTACCGGCCGTCTCGGCCTCCGCGTCGCCGGCGCCCGCACGCAGGAGCGGCGCGAGCGCGGGCAGGGCCGAGAGCGACGGCAGACCGAGGCGCTCGAGGAACACCGGTGTCGTCCCGTACAGGACCGGACGGCCCGGCGTCTCCTCGCGGCCGACCTCGGCCACCAGCCCGCGGTCCACGAGCGCCCGCAGGACGCCCTCCGAGTTCACCCCGCGGATCCCCGAGATCTGGTGCCGCGTGACCGGCTGCTTGTACGCGACGATCGAGAGCGTCTCGAGCGCCGCCTTCGTGAGCCGGACGTGGCGCGAGGCCAGCACGAACTGCTCGACCATCGGCGCGGCCTCGGGATGGGTGGTGAGCCGCCACCCGCCGGCCACGTTGCGGAGCGTGATCCCGGCGCCACGCTCCTCGTAGCCACGGGCGAGCTCCTCGCACCACGCGTCCACCTCGGGGCGCTCGGCACCCAGGGCTTGGGCGAGCACCGCCGAGGTCACGGGCTCGTCCGAGATGAACAAGACCGCCTCGAGCGAGCGGAGCGACGACGCCAGGTCGTTCACGCGGCCTCGCCCTCCCACCGGACGTCGATCTCGCCGAACGTCGCGGCCTGCGCGAGGTCGACCATGCCCTCCCGGTAGAGCTCGAGCAGCGCGAGGAACCGCACGACGATCTGGATCCGCTCGTCGCAGTCCGCCACCAGGTCGCGGAACGATGCCTGCCCGAGCCGGCCCAGATGGTCTCGGACCGCCTCGACCGCCTCGGCCATCGTGTAGCGGATCGGCGTGACGTGGGACAGGTCCACCATCGGGGGTGGACGGAACACGACGGCCGCGATCCGCGCGAGATCGTCCGCGCTCACGTCCTCTAAGACGTCGGGGTACAGGTGCGCGAACTCGGTCGGCGGGCCGGCCTCGCGCGTGAACCGGAGGCTCCCCTCGTCGAGCCCGCGTGCGATCTCGACCGCGACGGTCCGGAACGCCGCGAGCTCGATCGAACGCGCGTACACCAGGTCCGGCGACACGCCGAGGAGGTCTTCCTCGTCCACGACCTCGTGACGCGGCATCAGGCGACCCACCTTCAGCTCGAGCATGATCGCGCAGACGGCGAGGAACCACGTCGCCTCCTCCAGCGACCAGCCCTCCGCCTCCTTCGAATGCGCGAGGAACCCGTCCGTAACCGTCGCGATCGAGACGTCGCAGACGTCGATCTTCTGCGCGAGGATCAGGTCGGCGAGGATCCTGAACGGCCCCGTGAAGACCGGGAGCTCGACCGCGAACGCGCCGCCGTCCGGCCTCTCGGCAGACCCGGGACCGGCCGTCGACGTCATCCCGCTCCCGAGCCCGCCCCGAGGCCCATCCGATCGGCCGCGGTCTCGACCGTCTTGGCCGCGATCGCGCGCGCCTTGGCGGCCCCCTCGCGCAGGATCGACTCGAGCCGCGACTCGTCCGAGCGGATCGCCTCGTACGCCGTCCTGATCGGTCGCAGGTACTCCGCGACGGCCGCACCGACGTCGTCCTTGAACCGCGCGTAGCCGCCGTCGCTCGCGTACTCGCGCTCGATGTCCTCGGGAGCGACGTCGCGCACCACGGCCATGATCTCGATCAGGTTCGAGATCCCTCGCTTGTCGGGCGCTCTCGTGATCTCCCTGCCGGAGTCGGTGACCGCCGACTTGAACTTCCGTACGATCGCGTCGGGCGGGTCGAGGATGTACACGGTCCCCTGCTCGGACCCGCCGGTCGTCGACATCTTCTTGTCGGGATGCTGCAGGTCGAGGATGCGAGCCCCCACCTCCGGGATCCGATGCCTCGGGACGGTGAACAGCTCTCCGTAGCGCGAGTTGAAACGCTCCGCGATCGTTCGGGCCAGCTCGATGTGCTGCTTCTGGTCCTCGCCGACCGGCACCTCGTCCGTCTGGTACGCCAGGATGTCCGCCGCCTGCAGCACCGGATAGAAGAAGAGCCCGCCGGAGACGAACTCCTTCTGCTGCGCCGACTTCTCCTTGAACTGGGTCATCCGGGTCAGCTCTCCGTACGCGGTGACGCTGGCGAGCAGCCAGCAGAGGTAGGTGTGCTCGGCGACGTCGCTCTGTCGGAACAGGATGCATCGGTCAGGATCGAGCCCCGCAGCGATCAGGATCGAGACCGTGTCGTGCACCTGAAGGCGCAGCTCCGCCGGGTCGTGGGCCATGGTGATCGCGTGCAGGTCGACCAGGCAGTAGATGCTCTCCCCTCGTTCCTGGCCTTCGACGTATTGACGGATCCCGCCGATGAGGTTGCCGAGGTGCTTGCTGCCCGTCGGCTGGATGCCTGAGAAGATCTTGGTCCTGCCGCCCGTGCCCGTCGCCGCGTCGCTCACGATGCGGCCGATGATAGCGCCCCAGACGACCGGCTCCGGGAGCCGTCAGAGCAGGCAGTCGCCCCCGGACGCCAGGTTGCAGGCCACGTTCGCGAACGTGTCGACGATCGAGAGCAGCGGACCGGACAGGATGAAGAAGATCACCAGGATGAACAGGACCAGGTACTGCTCGGCGTTCACGTACACCTCGCGAGGCCGGGGGGGCAGGAACGGCGCCAGGAGCTTCGCGCCGTCGAGCCCGGGCACCGGCATCAGCTGGAATCCGAACATGAAGGCGTTCACGATCAGCCACGCCCGGGCGAAGGTGCCGAGCTCGCCGGTCACCCCGGCCCTGATGACGAGACCACCGAGGAACGCGAGCACGATGTTGGCGAGCAGCCCGGCCAGGACCACCAGGTTCATGTCGCGCCGAGGGTTCTTGAAGAACGTCGGGTCCACGGGCATGGGCTTCGCGTAGGCGAACACGGGCAACAAGAGCACCCCGCGGGCCGCGACCAGGATCAGAGCGAGGGCCGGCAGGATCAGCGAGCCGAACGGGTCGATCAGCGGCTTGGGGTTCAGGGTGAGCCGGCCCCAGCGCTTCGCGGTGGGATCGCCCAGCCGGACCGCGACGAACGCGTGCGCGTACTCGTGCAGGACGAGCGCCGGCACGAGCGAGATGCCGAGGTAGGCCGCGAACTTCAGGTCGTCCACTAGCCGTGCCACCCGTACACGAGCGGCGGGGGCTCGACCGGATCGTCCGAGAGCGTGATCGCGGCCCGGATCGATCGGATGCACGCCTCCGCGTCGGCGACGCTCCGGGCGTGCACCTGACCGAGCTCCTGTCCGGCCTCGAGGCGGTCGCCCACCTTCGGCAGGAACAGGATGCCGACCGCCGGGTCGATCGGGTCTCCCTTCTTCTTCCTCCCCGCACCGAGCTCGCCACTCGCGCGCCCGAGGGCCTCGGCGTCGACGGCCGCCAGGATGCCGGTTCGCTCGGCCGCGAACGAACGAACCACGGGCGCGGCCGGGAGAACACTCTCGGGATCGTCCACGACGCGCGGGTCGCCGCCCTGCGCCTGGACCATCGCGCGGAACGCCTCGAGCGCCTCCCCCGAGTCGAGCGCCGCGGCCGCCCGGGCCCGCCCCTCCCCCATCGGGACGTCCGAGAGCCGGGACACCGCCTCGCCGGCGAACATCACCGCCGCGTCGCGCAGGCGACCGTGCAGCTCTCCACGGAGCAACCGGACGGCCTCGACCACGTCGATCGCGTTCCCGATCGCCTCGCCGAGCGGCTGCGACATGTCGGTCACCGCGGCCCGCGTCGGACGCCCCCAATCCCTCGCGAGCGTCGTGCACGCCTCGGCGAGCTCGGCCGCGTCCTCGGGCGTCTTCATGAACGCCCCGCTCCCGGCCTTCACGTCGAGGAGCACGAGGTCGGTGCCGATCGCGAGCTTCTTCGACATCACGCTCGCCGCGATCAACGGCACCGAGGGGACCGTCGCGGTCGCGTCCCGGAGCGCGTACAGCGCGCCGTCGGCCGGCACGAGGTCGGCCGTCTGCGCCGCGACCGCAGAACCGACCTCCTCCACCTGCCGTTCGAACGTTGCGGGATCCAGGTCGGTACGCAGACCCGGGATCGACTCGAGCTTGTCGAGGGTCCCGCCCGTGTGCCCCAGCCCGCGGCCGGAGAGCTTGGCCACCGCCAGCCCGAGCGACGCCGCGATCGGGGCGAACACGAGCGTCACGCCGTCGGCCACCCCGCCGGTCGAGTGCTTGTCCACCTTCGGGCGCGAGATGCTCTCGAGCGGGAGCGTCGCGCCCGAGTCGACCATCGCGCGCGTGAGTGCGAGCGTCTCCGGGGCATCCAGGCCGTTGATGAACGCGGCCATCAGGAACGCGGCGGCCAGGTAATCGGGGACCTCACCGCGGGCGTAGGCCAAGACGAACGAACGGAGCTCGTCGGCTTCGAGCGTTCGATGGTCGCGCTTGGCGGCGACCACGTCGCGCGGATCGGTCACCGACCCATCTCCGCGGCGAAGCTCGAACCCTCGAGATCCCACGGCACACCCAGCAGGTCGGCGGTCGTGGCGCCGAGGTCCGCATAGGTGTCGCGATCGCCGACCTCGTACGGTCCCCCCTCGAGCCCGGCGGCGAGCAGCGGGGTGCGCTCGCGCGAGTGATCGGTCGAGGTCGTGGTGGGGTCGCACCCGTGGTCGCCGGTCAGCAACAACACACCACCACCGAGCGCGCCGACGAGCTCGGGGATCCGCACGTCGAGCGCCTCGATCGCGTGGGCGTACCCGCGCGGGTCGTTGCGATGCCCGTACTTGCTGTCGAAGTCGACGAGGTTGGCGAACACGAGCGCCGGACCGGGGCGACGCAGGAACTCGATCGTGAGGTCGACGCCGTGGTCGTTCGAGTCCGAGTACCGCGCCTCGGTGAGCCCCTGCTGCGCGAAGATGTCCTGGATCTTCCCCACCCCGTACACCGCCACGCCGTGCTCGATGCAGCGGTCGAGCAGCGTCGGTCCAGGCGGGGGGACCGAGAAGTCGCGTCGCTCCGGACGGCGGACGAACGCGCCGGGCTCGCCCGTGAACGGCCGCGCGATCACGCGGCCCACGTTGTGCCTGCCGGTCAGCAGACGCCTCGCGACGCGGCACCATTCGTACAGCGTCGGGAGCGGCACCACGTCCGTGTGCGTGGCGATCTGGAACACCGAGTCGCCGCTCGTATACACGATCGGCTTGCCGGTGCGCAGGTGCTCCTCGCCGAGCCGCGCGATGATCTCGGTGCCCGACGCGGGGACGTTGCCCAGGAGCTCGCGACCGATCTGCTCCTGGAACGCCTCGATGATCTCGGGTGGGAAGCCGTTCGGGTAGAGGGGGAAGGGTTCGGTCAGGACGATCCCGGTCATCTCCCAGTGCCCGGTCGTGGTGTCCTTGCCCGCCGACCGCTCCGTGAGCCGTCCGTGCGCCGAGCCCTCCTCGGCCCGCGGCTCGACCCCCTCGATCCCGGTCAGCATGCCGAGCCCGAGCCCGCCGAGGTTCGGCGCGCGGATCCCCCCGACGGCGCTCGCCGTGTTGCCGAGCGTGTCCGAGCCCTCGTCGCCGTACGCGTCCGCGTCGGGCGCACCGCCGACCCCGAAGGAGTCGCACACGAGGATCAGGACGCGCGGGACCCTCGGCGCGGATCGCGGATCCGCGGTCACCTCAACGGCCCTCGCCGAGGTGCGCGCAGTCGATGCACAGGATCGCCCACGGGAGCGCCTCGAGGCGCTCGATCGAGATTCGGTTGCCGCACCGCTCGCAGTCGCCGTAGGTGCCGAGCTCCATCTTCTTCAGTGCGCGGTTCACCCACCGCTGGTTGGCGCGGAGCGCCTTCATCACCGAGAGCAACCTGGCGCGCTCCGCGGTCGAGTGCGCGCTGTCGGCGAACCCGCGTTCGACATCGATCGCGGCGTCGTCCGAGTCCGGGTCGCCGCCCTGCTCCGCGATCTCCTTGCGGAGGTTCTCGCGCTGCTCTTCGAGTGCCTCACGCAGCTCGGCGAGCTTGCCCGGTTCGATCACGCGGAGTCCCTCCTCGTCGCGCGCGCCCGCGGGTGGGACGTGAAGTAGACCTCCCGCAGGTGCTCCCTGGTCACCAGCGTATAGACCTGGGTGGTGGCCACGCTCGCGTGGCCGAGCAGCTCCTGGACGACCCGCACGTCCGCGCCCCCCTCGAGCAGGTGGGTCGCGAACGAGTGCCGGAACGTGTGCGGGCTGACCCTCTTGCGGATGCCGGCGCCGGCGGCGTGCTGCTGGACGATCCCCGTGCATCCCTGGCGGGTCAGGCGTCCCCCGCGCAGGTTCAGGAACAGCGCCGAGCGCGAGCGAGCGGTCGCGATCTGCGGCCGGACCCTCGTCAGGTACGCCGAGATCGCATCGCGAGCGTACCGGCCGATCGGAACGTCGCGCTCCTTGCCGCCCTTGCCGAGCACCCGGACGCTCCCCTCCTCGAGGTCGACGTCGTCCACGTCGAGCCCGACGAGCTCGGAGATCCGGAGACCGGCGCCGTAGAGCGTCTCGAGGACGGCCCGGTCCCGGAGACCCTTGACCGAGCGATCGGGGTGGGCGAGCACGCGGGCCACGTCGTCCACGGACAGCGGTTTGGGCAGCGACCGAGGGAGCTTCGGGCGGATCACCCCCGCGGTCGGATCGATCGAGATCTCTCCGTCCCGGAGCAGGAAGCGGTGGAACGCGCGGACCGAGGAGAGCGCCCGCACCACGGACGTGGCCCGGTAGGTCTTCCCGTCGCCGTACGTCGAGGCCGAGACGGCCGCGACGTGTCCGGCCACCGCGCGCTCGTCGACCCTGCGGGCGTCCGTGATCCCCCGCGTGCGCACGAAACCGGCGTAGCGCTCGAGATCGCGTCGGTACGCCGCCACCGTGTGGCCGGACAGACCGCGTTCGACCGTCAGGTGATCGAGGAAGCGTTGGATCTGCTTGGCGAGTGCGTCTCGAGCCGGCATGGGCCCGTGGTGGAGCCTCAGCTCAACCCGTCGACGATCGCGGACAGCGGGGTGAACCTCATCGTGTGGGCCTCGGCGACCCCCGGGTTGGTGACCTCGCCCGCGATCACGTTGACGCCGAGCGCGAGGGCGGCATCGGCGCGCACCGAGTCCTCCAGACCCTGGGTGGCGATCTGGAGGGCGTACGGCAGCGTCACGTTCGTGAGCGCGTAGGTCGAGGTATTCGGCACGGCGCCCGGCATGTTCCCGACGCAGTAGTGGACGACGCCGTCCACGACGTAGGTCGGGTCCGAGTGCGTGGTCATGTGCGACGTCTCCATGCAGCCGCCCTGATCGATCGCGATGTCGATCGCGACCGCGCCGGTGCGCATCGACCGGATCATCTCCTCCGTGATGAGCTTCGGGGCCCGGGCGCCCGGCACGAGCACCGAACCGATCACGACGTCGGCCTCGCGGACGCGCTGCTCGAGCGTGAGCCGATCCGACATCAGCGTGATGATCCGGCCCTTGTGGATCTGGTCGATGAACCGGAGCCGGTCGAGGTTCGTGTCGACCACGATCACCTCAGCCTCCATGCCGGCCGCGATCCATGCGGCGTTCGACCCCGCCATCCCGGCCCCCAGCACGAACACCTTCGCCGGCCGAACGCCCGAGACCCCGCCCATCAGGATCCCGCGGCCGCCGTACTCCTTCTCCAGGAAGTGCGCGGCGACGTGGGGCGCCATCCGGCCGGCGATCTCGCTCATCGGCGCAAGCAGGGGCAGGCGGCCGTCGGGCAGCTGCACGGTCTCGTACGCGACCGCCGCGACCTTCCGCTCGGCCAGCGCCTGCGTGAGCTCCGGGCTGGCCGCCAGGTGGAGGTAGGTGAACAGGATCTGGCCCTCGCGCAGGTGCTCGAACTCCGACGCGACCGGCTCCTTCACCTTCATGATCATGTCGGAGCTCGACCAGACCTCGGCCGCGGTTGCGACGATCTCGGCACCGGCGCGCTCGTAACGCTGCTGCGGGATGCTCGAGCCGGCGCCCGCGCCGTCCTCGACGAGGACCTGGTGCCCCGCCGCGGTGAGCTCGCGAGCGCCCTCGGGCGTCAGCGCGACGCGGTACTCGTTGTCCTTGACCTCTCTGGGGACCCCGACGATCACGGTCTGGCCCTTCCCACGTCCGGGATGCGGGAAGCGTACCCGACCCGGCGACGACGCCGGAGCTGCCTCAGACCGACTCGACCGCGTACACGAGCCAGGTGCCTGACACGCCCTTGAGCTCGTGTTCCCCGCGTTCGGCGAGCACGATGCCCGAACCGGCGACGAGATCGGCCACCGTGCGGGAGACCAGCACCTCGTCGGGGCCCGCGAGCGCCGCCACGCGGGAGCCGATGTGGACCGCGATGCCGCGTACGTCCTCACCGGCGATCTCCACCTCACCCGTGTGCAGGCCGGCTCGGATCTGCAGCCCGAGGTCGCGGACACCTTCGCTCGCCGTGACCGCGCATCGGATCGCGCGGGCGGGGCCATCGAAGGTCGCGAGGAAGCCGTCACCCGTGGTGTCGACCTCGCGCCCGCGCCACCGAGCGAGCTCCCGACGTACCACGTCGTGGTGTCGGTCGAGGAGCGTTCGCCAGGCCCGATCCCCCAGCCGGGTCGCCGTCTCGGTCGAGCCCACCACGTCGGTGAACAACACCGTCGCCAGCACGCGGTCCGGATCGGGACCCCTGCGGACACCCGTGAGGAACTCCTCGATCTCGTCGAGGAGGGCATCGACGTCGCCGGTCCACATGAGGTGATCCTCGCCCGGGAGCTCCACGAACCTCGCCCCGGGGATCCGGCCGCCGATGTAGCGCCCCTCGTCCACGTGCACGTCGGCGTCGTGCGTCCGGTAGAGCAGGAGCGTCGGGACCCCGATCGTCGGCAGAACGTCGCGCACGTCGATCTTCGTGTTCATACGCATGAGCGCGGCCGCAGCCTTCGGGCTGGCCGACTGACGGAGGTATCGTCCGATCCAACGCTGGAACGCCTCGTCCCGCCCCTTGCTGGGTGCGAGCTCCCGGAACGCCTCAGGCGATCCCCACGTCGCCTCCGTCTGCTCGATCCCTCGTGCCCGATCCTCGACCGTCGGAGCCCAGGGGTAGTCGTCGGAGCGGATCCGCTTCGCGTAACAGCCGACCAGGATCAGGGCGGTGGTCCTCTCGGGGTAGGTCGCGGTGAACAGGACGCACATGTTCCCGCCCTCGGAGTGGCCCAACAGCGCCGCCCGCCCGGAGCCGACGGCGTCCATGACCGCGCGAACGTCGTCCATCCGCTCCTCGAGCGTGGGCAGACGGTCGGTCGGGACGGGGTCGGAGAGCCCGGTCCCCCGCTTGTCGAACAGGATGAGCCGGGAGAACGACCCGAGCCGCTCGAGGAACCGGGCGAGCCCCGGCTCCTCCCACATGAGTTCGATGTTGGAGACGAACCCGGGGACGTAGACGAGGTCGAAGGGTCCATCGCCGACGACCTGGTACGCGATGCTCACTTCACCGCTACGCAGTGTGGTATCACGTTCTCTCCGGGCCCGGGCTCAGGATCGACGACGTAAAGGGGTGGTCCGCGGCTTACCCCGTTCCCTCGGTCAGTGATAGTGCTTCACTGCCTCGGCGTTCAGCGCTTCACCGATGCGTCCCACCAAGTCGACGCAGTCCTGAGCCGTCTGTCGCACGATGTTGGGCTTCTTGCCTCGATGCACGATCACGTGGCGCATGTCAGTGAACCGGCTGAGCTCCTGCGCCGGGGTCGCTCCAAGCGCCATGTCGTCCCAAGTGAACGCCGCGCCGATGTATCCGGCAGCGCGAACGACCGCTTCGGGCCCGTAGAACGACTTCACGGATAACCAGTCATCTAGGGCACGCTTGAACTCCTCACGGCCCTCATCAGGTCGAAGCGCAACAAGCAGGGCCAGCGACGGATCTTGCTTGGCGATCTCCCTGAGTGAGGCCGCCAGCTCTGGTGACGACGGGCCGAACTGCGGCACGATCTCAAGCGTCAGGTCGTGCAGGAAGGCGTCTAGTGCTCCGATAGCGAACTCAACGGCCCCGCGAGGAAGCTCCCGTTCGTCAACGCTTGGCGCACCCTTCTGACGCGTCGCATGCAAGCGAAGAAACGCGCGAGCGCGGTCGAGATTGCTTCGGAAGACGATGTACGCTTCGCAGAACTTCCGTGGCTGTCCGCCTGGCATCAGGAGTGTGCGCTCAACTCGATCATGCACGGAATGATGGCACAGCGCGGCCGCTCACACTCCAAAGAGATGGCGATGAGATGACGTCAGCGGACGGACTCCCAGGACCCGCACCCTCCTTTCAACGCGGAGCGCGGGAGCGCCAGCACTCAAGTCCTGCCTGTGGAGGAGCCGACAATCCAAGGGATGCTCGACGAAGCCTTCCCGTGGGAAAAGCAGCAGACTCAGCCGTTCCCCTTCGAGCCAGGCATGATGGGTCCGGCGCTGCGGGACGCACGGATCGTGGTGACGCCTGCGGCCGCCAAGAGAACCGAGGAGAACGTCAGGCGCGCCGCTCAGCGCCTCCCGCGCTCCGTGCGCGACGCTTTCCTCGGAGGCGCAGGACTGATCAATGGCGACGTCAAGGAAGACGACGACTCCGGGCTCGACGGATTGTTCGAGTAGCGGGAGAGCGCCATCGTTCGGAAGTGGCAGGCATCGACACTCGTGCCTTCTCCTGTATACCTCGACACGAGCCTGGTGCTGGGCCTGGGTGCGAAGCAAGGATCAGAACCACGCTCGCGTGCTGCAGTTCATCACCGATCACCTAGTGGCTGGTCGTGACCTTTACGTTTCTCTGCTGGTGTTGGACGAGACCATCTGGAAGATGGCGCAGTGGGAGTTCACTCGGAGCGGTGGAAGCCTGGCGCTCCTGCTCAAGCAGCAGCCTGCCCTCCTTGCCACTCGTCTTCCACAACTTCGCCAAGTGATCGAATATCTCCTCGGCTGGGCGAAGCTTGTCGAACCTGGCCAAGCGAAGGCGGAGCAGGTGCTCGACACCTGGATTGACCGGATGAGTGACCTCGGTCAGGTACATGACGCGCTGCATGTCAGCCTCGCGATACACGGCGGCGCGAAGTCGCTCGCAACGGCCGACAAGGGTTTCCGCCGTCTGTCCACTGGCGTCCCGCTCCAACTGATTGAGGTCTAGGACACTCCCGTCTGCAGCCCGACCCTCACAAGGCGGGCTCGCCGTGCGGCGCGGACTCCGGGTGCGCCTTGATCTTGAGGAGGGACAGCTCCAAGCGTTCGGCCTCCCGCAGCATCCCGACCAACACCGGCCGCGCCGCCTTATCCTGCCCCTGTTGCGGCTCAGGTCACCGTGGGCACGCCGAATCCGGAATCGTGACGTCAGGTTCGCCTGACTTGATGCGCTCACCCGTACGCGGGCCGTTGAGAAGTAACACGCCGAACGGCGGGTTGATGTCGGAATCGATCTCAGTCCATGAATTGGTGGAGTGAGGCGCGATGGTGACCGCATCACCTGTGCCACTCTGGCCGAACTCGTCGGAATCTCGAAGGACGGCCCTTATGGGAGCGTCACACGGGTTGTGGATGGTGAATGTGTAACCAGGGTCGCACGCGGTCAGTCCCGACAGACCGACCACCATCCACGCCGCGGCAATCCTCTCGCTCCACCTCATACGTCCTTGTACATCGGCCACGCCATCTGCGGGCTTCAGGCGACGGCCCACGCCGTACCTCGCGCCGATCCCAGAAGCGGCTCCGATTCCTTTCGGCCGGTAGGCGCTACTTCCACTCCAGCTCCCGCAGCATCCCGACAAGCACGGGCCGAAGGGTCCGATCCTCCTCGCAGTCGATCAGGAGCTCGGCGAAGGTGCGCGTCCGTGTCGATGCAGCTAGCGTCGTCGTAACGATGCGATGAGCATCCCGATGGCTAGAAAGACGCCAATAACGACCGTCGCCTCGAGGGGACCGAGGTTCAACACAAGCCAAGTATCGCACTTCGCGAATCGGCGCCGGTGTCCAGGTCAGTTCTCCCGAAGCATCCCAACGAGCACCGCCCGGAGCGTCCGGTCCTCCTCGCAGTCGATCAGGAGCTCGGCGAAGGCGCGGCTCTGCGGGTAGCCCCAGAACTCTCCGATCCGGTCGGCTCGGTCGAAGTCTGGGAGCATCAGGACGTGGAGTAGCTCGGCGCGTGGAGCGAGACCGAGGGCGTTCAGGCGCTTCCGTAGTCGGCGCTCGAGCTCGTCGTGGCGCATCAGCCTGAGGCTAGGCGGCGCGTACGACGTGACCGGCGGGGGCGTCGACCTTGGCACGCTGGATGATTCGACGGAACTCGACCTCCCACGTCAGATCTCCGGTCGTGCACAACTGAACCTGCTCGTCGGGGGTAAAAGCGGGGAAGGCCCAAGAGAGCGTTCCCTGCCCTTGCAGCCGCCCAAGGTCTCCGGCGACGTGCAGTGCCGCACCCTGATCGACTTCGTCGATCGAGAAGGCTCCGTCGGTGATGGGCACCTGGAGGCCGTAACCGACTCCAACCCTCTGGGTCGTCTGGTCGTCACAGGTTAGGTCGACGTTGAACTCAACCTCCTTGATGAACCGCCCCGCGTCGGTCCTGGCCACGAAGAACGAGATGTTGTGCGCCTGAGACGTCTGGCCCTTGTACTGACGAAGCCTCACTGCAGCCTGCGCGGGGACGGCAGTGCTGAGGATGAGGGTGCCGACGACGATCCCGATTGCGACCGCTGAGCCCCTACGCATGTTCCTCGCCCCCTAGGCAGCCGACGCGTGAGCAGCCCGCGTCAGTCTCGACCGAATGTGGAGGGCCTGCAAGACTCGCGCCAAGGCGCGGGGAGGGGGCCGAGGGCGTCGAGGCGCTCGCGGAGTCAGCGATCGAGTTCGTCGGGACGCACGGATTGCGGCTGCCCGCCTTGCATCAGGCTCTCGCGAGTCGCTCAGCTGGGTCGATCACCCAATGGTTCTCCGTTACGATGCGGCCGTCCCAGTCGTCGTCGACGGTTCCGAGGAGCGTGAAGCCGAGCGATCGGCAGATGCCGTTCGAGGGCGCGTTCGTGACCGCGGGGAACGCGTGGACGTCGCCCCAGCGGCCGTCGACGGTGGCTCGATCGAGGATCGCGGCGGTGGCCGCCTTGCCCAGGCCGCGGCCCTGGAACTCGCGCAACACCATCCATCCGATCTCGCTGAGGGTCTCGCCGCGGTCGTCGTGCTGCCAGATGCAGATGGACCCCGCGTCCTCGCCGTCCTCGGTCTCGATTACCGAGATCCAGCCTTCGTCGGTCTCGACCGATGCGACGTCGCGCCGCACCTTGTCCGGTATCTCCTCCCTCGGCTGTGGTCCTCCCAACTCGGCCATCATCACGGGGTCGCACCGCAGCCGTTCGTATAGCTGCTCGTCGGCAAGCTTGACATCCCTGAGGCGCATTGTTGGCTTCGAGTCTGGCACGTGGAGAAGTTCGGCGCAGGGAGCGGGGCCGAGAGCATCGAGACGCTCCCGGAGTCGGCGTTCAAGCTCGTCGGGTCGCACGGCGGCAGGCTACGCTGACGACGAGCGGTTCGCTCCCGGAGGATGTAGGCATGGCAGACAGCCCCTTTCGAAGGGGAGATCGCGTCGAGTGGGTCGGGCCAACTGAGAGTGATTTTGGTCCGAGACACGGCGAGCGAGGATGGGTCGTCGACATGCATCCGATGGATGACGTCATCGCGTGGGACTATTCCGGCACCCTCTCAGGCACCTTTAGGCCCCCGTGGGTTCAAAAAGTGGAGAACGAGGCCAACCGCGAAGGGTAGCCAGCGCCTGCTGATCGACGGTCCCGCTGCGCGGCCAGCCTCGTCAATCACTCAGTTGGGGTCGTCCTGGTCCCTGACTTCCAGGCCATGTACGTTCTCGAAAAGTGAGCGGCGTCACGCGTCCAGGCTAGATGGACCTAAACGGGGACATCTCTCCACCCCCAAGAGAGGCGTATCCTCAGGAAGTGGTCGACACCGCGGTCAGGCCGCCAGCATTACCGCCGTCTGCAAGCACGACCACCCGCAGACCTCGCCGTAGATGGCTGTGGTGGCTAATCGCCACACTCTTGGTGATCGTCGTCGCCGCTGCGACGACGGGGATCGTCCTGGTGGCGAACTACCAGCCGTTCGTACCCGGCTACAAGCAGTACTACGGGCTACCGGCCGTCGAGGGAACCGAGTCGACCTCGTTCAGCTGGATAGGCGCGCCGCCCAACCTCAGGGTCATCAAGGTTCCGACCGAACCCGACATGACGTTCAGGTATCGGTTCTCGATCTGGAATCACGGTCCCGTCCCGGTTACCGTGACGAGGTTCGGCATCCCATCCTGGGAACAGGAATCAGACCTGAAAATCGTTCCCGTCGCGATCGATCCAAGCACCTACGGTGGGGGCGGGTTCATCCAGGTTCAACCGATCAGACTCGCACCCCGCCAGCAGATGGGAATCGAGATGGAGGTCACGGTCGCGAGGTGCATGTCTGGCGTTAGTTGGAACGCGATACCCATCACGTTCGACATGTACGGGATCGAGAAACACGTCGTTGCCCCAGCCAATGTGCAGATAGAGCTGGTTCGATCTCAAGACTGCGGATAGCGGTCTAACCCGATCGACTACCGATATTCACTCGGCTACCAACGAGCCCCCATTGGAGATGTACGCCGCCGTAGTGTGACCGGCGTCACGCCTCCGTACTTGTTCTGGTGGCTGCGGCGACCCAGCCGACGAGCCCAATCGACAGCAAGATACCTACCCACATCACGAACACGGGCGATCCGGTTAATGCGGCGGCCATACCGCCGAGGCAGGTGTGATCGCGCTGAACCAGGCAATGAAGAGCCGCCCCCGATTCAGGTCCTCTCCGTACCAGGTACACCGTGGCGATCCCGCTGTACACCCCGAGTCCAATCCAAACCCACATGAGCACTCCGCCGTGCTCATCGTCGGGTAGGGTGCGCCGAATGGAGTCGCCCATCAACAACAAGATGACAGCCGTCCCGAGGAATGACGCCAGCCGGTGCTCTAGGACCCTGGAGACTCGCAGGACATATGCCTGAATCCAGGCAACCATAGGTCTGAGGGTAGCGGGCTGACGCGACGAAGAGTGTGTCCCCCGATCGAAGCATATGTACGCCGCCGTACCGTGACCGGCGTCACGCGCCCCGGCGCCCACGGCCTCCCCAGAACCGTCTAGGAGTGTCTCTTTCCGCCGAAAGCGACATCGTGGACGATCTCCGCGCTAGATGTCACTGCTCAACACGGCATAGCCGGACGCCCTATGCACGAGGAGCACGTAGGCAGGAGCGTTCCCTCCAATCGGCGTCAGCGTCAGATACCAGAGCGATGCCGCAATCTTGTCCCTGAGGGGCTCAGGGCATCCGGCTCTAGTCACACCGGCGCGGGCGAGGATGAAGTCCCGGTACTTCGGGTGCGGAAGCGTCCCCGGACCTCCAACCTCCGCAACGAATTGCGCCTGCTTCG
Source organism: Actinomycetota bacterium (assembly GCA_036505195.1). Taxonomy (GTDB): domain Bacteria; phylum Actinomycetota; class UBA4738; order UBA4738; family HRBIN12; genus DASSJM01. Next base: position 22,530 of record DASXTX010000244.1, on the reverse strand, counting down.
ACACGCGAGTCCCGGCGCGCGGATAGGGACGACCTATATCTGATCCAGCGAAGTCCCCGACTCCCGACCAGTCCATCCGATCGACATACCACGCGTCGAGCATCTTCCAGGCGGCCCGCGGGTCGTAGCTGCGTCTGGACATGGCTCTGATGAAGTCGCGACCTGCTCCGTACGCCGCGCGCTCGTCGTCCGTCGAGTCCGGGACGAGGGTTGCAGTCGGCGGGCACACAGCTCCGCTCATCTCCCCGGCTTCCGTCGCGGCGGCAGGCCCGGAAGCCTCAGGCGAGGGCAAGGAAGTGGGCCGCTCGACCGACCCCGTCTCACCCTTAGCGGTACAGCTGGCACCCGACAGGACGGCGAGCAGGGTGAGGGCCAAAATTGTCTCGCCCCGGCAATCACCCTTTCGCCGAACCACTTCTCACAGGTAACTCTACGCCTCCACCCTCCGTCGATCGAGTGTCGGTTCGTGACGGAAGCGACCGCGCGTTCAGTTCCGTCTTCTGTACGCGGCCGTCCGACGCCAGCCAGCCGCCGAACACGACCACTCGAGCGGTCCAGCAAGGGGGACTTCTGGCCGAAGCATAGTGACATGACGAACCTGGAAGACCCAGGCTGGCGGCCCTCCCTACGAGACCTCCGGTGGCTCGCGATCCCCGTCGTCGGCCCGGTAGTCAGGGTTAGAGCGAGGCGCGCGGAGCCGAACGGACTGGTAGCCCTTCGAAGCGTGTTTCTCACCGCCGTCGCTGCACTCCTCGTCTTCGTCTTCCTGCTCGGCTTCATCGCACCCCGGGATGGCGAAGACCGGGGGTGGGTACCGTGGGCGGTCGCCGTCATCGGGATCGCCTCGCTCGCCTACGTCGGCTGGGTCCGCCAGCGGCCCCTTCCGACGACCTCGCCGGAGGCGCTTGCCCGTACCTACCGGGCGTTGTTCTTCATCGGGGTCGGCGGCGCCGAGGCAGCGGCCTTGGGCGGGCTCGTGGGGGTGTTCGTGGGCGCCGGCAAGTGGGTCTATCTCGTCGGTCTGGCCTTTGGTCTGGTGGGGCTGAGGATGATCGCCCCGACGCGGAGCGACATCGGGCGAAGGCAACGCGAGATCACCGCAGCTGGGTCCCGGATCTCACTTCTGGACGCCCTCATCTCGGTTCCAACGCGGTGAAAAGAGCCAGGGTGGTCTCAGCGGGCTCAACGATGGCACTTCGTGACGGAAACGACACTCGTTGCCGGTGCGCGAGAGCGTCAGCCGGGGCGGCGACCCACTAGGATCCACCGCATGGAACGCCGCGATCGTTGGGGCGTCGCGGTGGTTGGCTGCGCAATCCTCGGGCTCATTTCGGCCGGTGTCACGGCGACAGTCGTCCGTTTCCCGAATGGCGGATACGACATGCAGGGGATGTGGACCATCGCTGCCGCCGGTTTCGTTGCGTGGGTCGTTACGACAGCGATCGTCGCGGCGTTGTGGGTCGGTTCTCGTCGGCGAGACCGCCTCAGTTCCAAGGGCAATGACGTAGATCAGGCGCGGTTGGACAGATGAACTGTCGCTTTCCATCGAAATCGACATCATCCAGATGACAGGAGGCGATCAACTGTGGAGCCGCGCAAGATCGGATGGTTGGGAACACGAACCGAGAATGCTGAGGCCACGGCCGACTTCTTCGAGCGGGTCTTGGGACTGCGCTTCAGCCACAGTGGCGACGGCGTCTGGGTGTTCCAGCTACCCGATGGAAGCAAAGTGGAGGTCTTCGCGTCCTCACAGAACGAGCATTTCACCACGGGCCCCGTTGTGGAGTTCCTCATCGACGACGTCGCAGCCGCTACGGAGGAACTTCGGGCGGCGGGCGTGCCCATCGTCTCGGGTCCGGTCTACTGGGAGGGCGAGGACGATGTCGCTTGGGTGCACTTCCGTGCACCAGACGGCAACATCTATGGCGTCACCCAGGGCCGCGACCTCGAACCAGAGACGTAGCCAGTGGCTTCTCGATTCCACACGCGATGTGGATATCGTTTCGGAATGGAACGACATCTTCAACAAGCGACTCACGCGCGCGCCACGTCAGGAGACAGGCGTCCCACGCGCGGGCGCTCGATCTCGAAGAGGTCGCGAAGCTCGGCTCCTTGGAGCACAGGGAGAGTCGACCTCGTGACGCCAGCCTCAAGCTCTACAGACGGCCAGGGAACGTCCGTGCCTTTCGGCAAGCGCGTCACGATAAACACGACTCCTCGAATGATGAACGTGATGTGGGGCGGATCGCCCGCCCATCCTCCCGCCATGCTCGCGAACTCCCAGCGGCGGCCACGCACTTGCGCAACCCGGATCGAGGACGGCAGGCCGGCGCGCCCGCTAATTGCTCGTAGTACCGGCACGAGGTCACCCCAGCGAAGCGCCTCCGCGCGCTTCTGCGCCCACCAGAGCTTCACGGCGAAGTAGAAGCTCCACTCGCGCAAGACGGCCTGAGCGGGACGGTGTAGGTGGATGAACTGGTACAACGCGTTTCCAGCCTCTTCCTCCAGCTCGCGGGCCCAGGTCTGGTTGCACTCCTTGCAGATCAGATTCTCCACGTACACGGTGAGGAAGATCGGTCTCTCCGGATCGCTTCGGAGTGGGTCCCTGTAGAGCTTCAGGCCACTGAAGAACGGGTGGGCTCGAAGCGCCGCATCTCGATCCTTACCGGTCTTGATGGCCCGATCCTTCAGCAGAACGCTAGCCACCGCGACGTGCACCAGGTGCTCTTTCGAAGTTGGCTTGCGCTTGCCGCAGCCGTTGCAGATGCTCTCCGGTCGGGGCATGCCTCGAGGATAGCCAGCTTTACCGACATCACCGGACGTGGGCAGATTCCTGGCTCGCAATCATCGATCGGGCCGCATCTGTGCATCGACCCGAACGGGCACGGGATCGAGGATCATGTTGATGTGCATCCGCCGCTCCCACGCGGCCTGCTCGGCTCGGTCGAGCGACTCGCGGACTAGCTCCTCGCGAACGGAGAGGATCAGGTCGTCCACCTGCTTCGCGACGGCGGGATCGCTCGGCCGCTCGCTCGAGAGTAGCTCGTCCAGCGTCCGGCGAAGGCGGTCGATCTCCGACTCGGTCGGCCGGGTGACGTCCGAACCCGCCGTGTTCGTCCGGGTGACGGCGGAGTTGTCGGCGGTGGTCGCCGTGTCGGACTTCACGCTAACGGTGAAGGTCTCGGGGTTCATCCCGAGCAGGCAGGGGCCTGCTTCCAGCAGGTCGAGTTCCAGCAGCTCGGTCGCTCCGTCTTCTGCCATACGCTCGCGCAGAATGTCGTACGAGAACGAGTACTGAGAGATCCGACGCTCCTTGATCAACTGGAAGATCCGAGCTGCGCGAGGTTCGGTCAGATCAAACTTCATGGCTAGGCGAAGGCCAGTCTCGTCTTCCATCGCGTCGATCACGTAGCCGATGTGACTGTCGATGTCTCCCCACGAATGTGCCCAGATCACAGGGATTCGCCGTCCGGACTCGCGCCACTTCTGGAGCGAACGCGTGAACGCTCCTCGCATAACTCGATCCCCGGCTTTGTCGACGTTGCCGAAGACGCTGACGTAAGCCTCGATGATGCCTTGATCGGTTGTCGACGTCAGGCTGACGAAGTTGTCGTCGTACAGAATGGTCTTTCTAGTCATCGGTCTCTCCTTGTTCAGCGAACGCGGACTCGACGTCCGCGAGCAGTTCTGGCGTCTCGCCCTCCTTGAGGAGGGTCGCCTCGAACCAGGCAAAGTGGACACGGCGTCCGGCCCGGTAGATCTCGGCGATCCGTCGCAGCACCATGCGGACGGGTTCCTCTGCGCCTTCGACGGCTCGGTCAGCGATCGCTGCGACGATTACGCCGTCGACCTGCAGATCGACGTTCGTAGCGATCAGGGTCCGCAGCAGTTCAGCGGCGTGTGCGGGCGGCATCGTGGCCAGGACGCGTCGCGCGCGTCGCAGCCGGTAGTAGCGAATCGCGTTCAGCATGAGTTCCTCTCTCTCAAGGGAAAGGCGGGAGCGCGTCGCCCGCGCGGGAAAGGCAGGACGAGGGAGAATCAGCGGCGCGCTCCACGGAGTCGGGAGGCCAACCGCGGCGACAGCGGTAGAGCGGCCTCCCGGTCGCGGTGGGACGCCGGGACGAAGCGGCTACCTCCCGAGCCAGATGCTCGGTCGAGGCCCCACGCGAGTTCTAGTTACGCGCCGCCGTTCGGCGGCTGCTCGGCGGGGATGAACGAGTAGCCTCCTGACGAGTGCGCGTGCAGGTACAGGCGACCGACGCAGGTCGGGTCGCAGCGACCCCACCGGCAGGCCTTGACGGGGTAGCCGCAGTCGGCGGGACCGCACCAGCGGTGACCGTCACTGTGCTCCTGCTGCTTGGGGCGGAACCGGGCGCGGCTCACTTGGCCCATCTGGCGCGACCCAGAGCGGACGCGGCTCGACGGGTCTCCGACTTGCTCGCGGACGGCTCCACCTGCTCGGCGAGGTCCGTGAAGGCTTTGCGGTGCGCGCGGAGCTCGCGGAGGAGGGCGTTCGCGACGTTGCGGCCCTTCGGTCCCTCGGTCTGGTAGCCGCCTTCTTCGATCGCCTTCTTGAGCTCGTGGCACTCGTCGAGGGTCTCAGCGGCCATGTCGAGGATCGTCAGCGCAGCGACGCCCTCGGGCTCGTACTTCTCCAGGATGGCGGTGCGGAACGCGGTTCCAGGCGTCATCTTCTTTCCCTTCTTGGACGGGGTCTTAGGCTGGTCTAAGCCAGTAGGAAACGGGCAGTTCGACCGGATCATCGAATCTGCCAGGAACGGCTGTAGGAGGGCAGGAGATCTGCGTAGCTGGCAGATCTGGCAGATTCTTGCGCACCTGTAGAACTGGACCAGCCGGCAGGCCGCTGAAGGTCCAGTCTTCAAGTGGGAAGCGGGCACGATCTGACAGCGAAAGGGAAATCTTGCAGCGCTCAGTGGGCCGCGGGGTCGGAACCCGGCCACGGCAGGGGCAGCAGGAGCCGCTCGATGCCCCCCCTCCCCCCTCCAGCTCCACCCGTCGACCCGTGGGTCGCGGTCGCCTCCTACTTCTGTCTCCGTCCAGGAGGACAGGCCGTTCTCCTGGCCCGTGCCAGGACTTCACGTGTGGTCGGGCACCGGCGCGGGCGATTCGGGAGCGCCTGGCACCGTTCAGCTCCACGTTGCGCGCGACGCGCGGGGCGGGTGCGGCGTGTCCGCGCCGTGCGCGCGCGAACCGTGCGGGGGGTGCCGCCGGTCCCCGGCGTCGTTACGGGGGGATGGGCGGGCCCCCAAGCCTTCTCTTTCAGCGACGCGCGGCGCGGCCCTCGATTCGGGCTTCCAGCACCGCTGCCAACTGGGCGGCCAACTTCCAATGCGCTCCAGTGACCATGTCATCCCAACTGCGCCGCTGGCCCTTGCTCACCACTGTGTAGTCCGCCGACTTTGCACCCGCGGCGGTCCAACCCCGCTTCTCCCTATCGGCGGCCGCTGACTCGATCGAACAAGCCACGCCTAGAGCAAGGACGCCGTGCTCTGCCCTCACGAGGACGGCGATCAACAGCGCAGCATCTTCGAAGATATCGCGGGGGAGGTTCTGGAGGTGTGCCTCGATGCCTCTCCTCATCGAATAGATGTCGTCCACCACACGACGCATCACGACGCTCAGGTCAGGAGGCGATCCGTCCGTAATCTGGAGTGGATATTCGTCATACATCAACGTGAGTCGATGCCCCTGTGTTGCCAGAATCGTCGCTACGTCTGCGACGGCGTGTTCCTCAATCTCCGCTCGGATGCGAATGTGAGGGTCTGAGAGTTGAACGAGGCGATGTGTCAGCCACGCATACACTCCCGTGGTGGCAACGAGTATGACAGTCGCAATTGTCGGCACCACCACCCGCCATGGCGAAGCGCGGTCTGCAAATAGGATTCTCGCGCCGAGAACGAGGCCGGCTGCGGCTGCGAGGACGAGAAGGCCAATCAGGATTCGTCTCAGGAGACGCGTGTTCAGATGGTTGGCCCAACCCACGCGCGAAGGATACGACTCCTTCCAGTGAGCGGAATTCACGTGATCTACACGGGCCGTCGGCTATATCAGGGTGTCCCCGGTCGGAGTCCACTTCGGTCGTCCCTCGGTCATCAGACCTCGACGACCCACAGGCAAGGAACTCCGTAGTCACTTCTTCATCATCTCGACGGGGTCGTCATCGGGGTTCGCCTTCGCGTACAGCACCGCCCGGAGCTGCTCCTCCAGGTCGTGGGCCTCCGCGTACTCCAGTTCCAGCACGACCTCATCCCCCGACCACACCTCGACGCGGTCGATCCACGGCACGGCAGCGCGTTCTTCATAACTCCTCCATCTAGACCGTTCCGGACGTTCCGGAACCGTTCCGGGTCAGTTCCGGAACGGTTGAGAAACGCGTGGTAGAGCGTTCCGGACCGTTCGGGGGTCGTTAGACCCCCGGACCGGAACGCCTACGACTCGGCGACCGCGTACCACGCGTGACGGGTGGTAGAACCCCGGTTCTCGATCAGGCCGGCAGCGGTAGCATCTTTCAACGCGTCGCCCGTCTCGGTGTTCCCGATACCCGCCCCGTCGGCCACGTCGCGGCGTGACGCGCCAGGGTTGGCGCGCACGAACTCCACGACCGCGTCACGCCGATCGTCGCGCGGGTCTAGCATGTCCTTGAAGCCTCCAGCCTCAAGCGCGACCCCGTCCGGACGGACCCACAGATTCCCGACGAACCCGTTGCTGGGCGACCACTCCCGGACCCACCCGTGACGGTCCTTCGTGACGAACACCTCGGCCTTCGACTCGCCGCCGCGTCCGCCGCGAACGCGCGACCGGAACTCGTACTCCGCGCCGTCCAAGCCGGCGCGCTTGTGCTGCGAGCCCAACACGCCGCGGCCGGCTTCCTTGGCGGTGTGGTCGATCGACACCGTCGCCGGTCCCTCGACCGCGAACGTGCGCTGGAACCGCGCGGCGTCCTCCGCCTTGTTGATCTCCCACCCGTGCAGGGCGTAGCACTCGGACACGCCGTCCAGGACGATGACGCCGGACGTTGCCTCCACCTCGAACAGCCACTCAGCACGCGCGAGCACTCCTGCGTCCCCGACCGCGGTCAGCGGCACCGACGGCCGAACGTAGCGCAGTGCGCCGCCGATCATTCCGTCTGGCACTCCCACGAGGCGGCAGCGCTCCACGAACGACGGCTCAGACCCCTCGAAGTCCACGTACAGGGCGGTCAGCCCCTCCGCGACGACCTCGCGACACACCTCCAGCGCCGCCCACGACTTGAGCGACTCCGACTCCCCGTAGAACACGTGCGGGCGTCCGGGGTAGATGAGCGATCGACCGTCCTTCCGCACGAGGAACTTCGGCGGGTCCACGACCTGCTCCCCGCGCTTGAACGGGTCCAGGTCGACCGCCGACCACGTCGCGCCCTGCTCGTAGCGCTCCTCCGTGAGCTGCTGGGCGTCGATCATCGCGTCGACCTTCTTGTCCGCGCCCTTCGCGAACCGGCTGCTTCCCTTGCGGTCGTCGTCAGTCATCGTCTTCCTCCTCGAACTCGTTGAGCGCGAGGACGATGCGCCAGTCCCTTAGCTCCTTCTCACCCTTGAAGAACAGTTCCTCTCCGAGCCGCCGCATTTCCAGCAGGTAGTCCGCCGGGTACAGCCGGCCCATCTCGTACAGCATCAGCATCGGTTCGTTCCCTCTCCCGGGACCGAAAGAAGAAGGCCCCACGTCGTGTTAGACGTGAGGCCCAAGTTCGTGTTGTGTCTGGCGCTCACGTCACGGATCGGTATTCGGGTAGAACGTCAGTCGCAGCGCATCCCCCGAGGGCCCGAAGGCCCCCGGGGTACGCTTCTCTGCGACGTGACGCGACGAGCCGCTAAGCTCGCTAGCGGGTTACCAGCCCCGTTGTCTCTCCAACTGTCCGCCGGTTTCGATCCGGCAACGTTCCGGCCTCTCGGCCGAAAGTTCTAGTGGGGGCGAGCGCCCCGACCCGGCGGGAGACTCCGCCAAGAGTCAACCGGGTCGGTGGCGCGTATGCGACTGTTGAGGACTTACGGGCATGTCGCCGAGCCTCGGTCGTCGCCACCTCTTCATGTACACGGACTTGAACGGCCGTTCAATCTTCCCGTAGCGGCCGTTTCACGGTGTGGGCACGGATGTCCGCGCGAACCTGGAACTCGCCGTATGGAAACCCGCGACCGTGCCAGAGGTCCTCGGGCTCGTACCGGCTGTAGGTGAGGAACGGCTCCTCCCCGATCCGCCACTCCAGGTCGTCCATGTCCCCGAACGCGTCCAGCGTCGCCTCGAGGCGCCTGAGGGTCAGGTCCGTGTGACGCGCGATGGTCTTCCCCATCCGCTGGCACCGGCCGTCCTCGTCCGCGTGAAGCACGACGAACCGCAGCACGTCGATCAGCCGATCGCGAGCCCGGATCTCCCCGAACTCCTGACGCCGACGGACTTCCTTCGTGAAGTCGTGGAACGCGCGCGTCAGCTTCCGCCGGACGACGGTGAGGTCTCCGACGTCACCACCGGCCGCAAGGAAGTCGTCCACGCCCTTGAGGCCGGACTCCTCCGGTGCTGCCGCCACAGCAGCGTCCGCGCCGAACCGTCGAAGCGCGCCGACGCACACGAACGCCTGGAGCGCGACCTCGGACTTATGGGCCCAGTCGGCGTCCGGCACCACGTACACGCGCCGATCGCGCAGGTACTCGTCCACGAACCCTTCCAGCTCGGGGGCGGGCCACATCGCGACGGACGGCACCGCCAGCGCGGCCTCGCCCTTCGAGAGGATCGCGTCCGCCTTGATCGAGCCCTCGATCGAGAAGAACACGCGTCTCTTGGGGTCCTCCTTCAGCATTCGCAACGTTCGCGGGTGGACGTCCAGGCGCTTCTCCCGGGACTCCGTCCGGTCCTTGTCCCGCTTGTGGTGGGAGTGGACCGGGTCTGGTGTCGGGTCGTCGGCGTGGTACTTCGTCAGGTGACCCGCCTTCGTCCGCTCGCTGTGTGCGTGGAACCAGCCGACACGGCCGACCGGCAGCGGCGTCAGCAGATACTTCGGATCGCGCGGGTGGACGTGCCAACCGTCGACCGACTTCCCGCTGTAGTCGTGCCTCTTTCCGGCTTCGTGTCGGGTCCGAGCTCCCGCCGACATGGCCCGTTCCTCGAAGTCCTGTCGGTGCTTCGCCCCGCATCCGCACGGCGGCGACAGGGTGTGAACCTGCTTCCCGTCGTGACGGTGGCGTTCAGCCGCCCACAGTTCGACCGGCGCGTCAGGCCGGAGTTGGGGCGCGATGTACCCGGTACCGGGTACCGGGTGCTTCGGGATCACGACGCCGCTGGTCCGCTTCACCAACCGACCGAACGTCGCTCCCCACTGCGGGCCGGTCATGTCCGGGAATAGATCCCGGACCCACCCGTCCCCCTGATCGAACGGCCTGTAGCCGCGTTCTGACGCTACGTCCTCGGCGACGGCGCGCTCCACTTCGAGCACGTGTCGCATCCGTTCCCAGTCGTGGTCTTTCATGGCGGAGTCTCCTCTCAGTATGTGTGGTCAGTTCAAGCGGGTACTCCTGACCCGCCGGTATCGCGGAGGCCCGTTGCAGGCGTCACCCTGGGAGTTCACGTTTCCGCGTGGTGGCGGTAGTCGCTATGCGGTTGTCAAGGTGCCGTCCGTGACAACCGAAAAACCGGTCAAGGAAGTTGACCATCGGGAGATGGTACCGAGCCGCTGGGGCCCTGTCACTTCCGTGCGTGATGAAAGCGTGACCAGTTAGCGCCAGGTAACGTCGACGCGGTCGCCGATCGGCGCGCGCGAGCCGCGGTCCGTCGGCGCGAGCACGACGCGGTCCACCAGCGTGTCGAGCCAGGCGCGGCGTCCGTGGTCCTGCCACGCGTCCGGATCGTGTTCCTCCGCCTCCCGGAGCAGCCCCTCGAAGTGGCCGACGGGGCGGGTGTCCTCGAGTTCGTCGTCGATCGCGTCGATCTCCCGTTGTAGCTTCCGGTCGCGTCCGCGGATCGCCGCCACTGAGAGATCAGAATCTCCCAGTGATTCCTGCTCCGCCACCAGCTTCTCCCGTCGCTGGACCAGTTCCTCCCCGGGGTCGTGGACCTCCACGCGCTTCGGCGCGTCCGACTCCTCCCGCTTGAGCGCGGCGGCGAGCACGTACGCGTCCAGCCGGTCCGCGCCGGTCGCCAGGTGGACCTTCCCGGTGGCGCGGCACACGTACTTCCCTCCGCGTCCGCCCATCGAAGCGCCACATTTCCCACACGTGAGCAGACCGGTGAGGAGATACGGGGTTCCGTTGCGGCCCGTGCGCCGACCGTCGAACACGGCCTGGACCGCGGCGAGGTCGGTCGGCGTGAGGATGGCGGGCGCGTTGCGGTCCGCTTTCAGGACCTCCCCGACGCGCTCCTTGTACCACTTGAACCCGCGCGAGGTCTTGACCCCGGCAGCGTTCCACCGGCGCGCAATGGAGGCCAGCGACACCCCGGACAGCACGTCCGACGCCGCCTCCCGGATCAACCGGGCCTCCGCGTCCACCGGCACCAGCCGCTTGTCCTTGACTGCGAAGCCGAACGGCCGGTAGCCACCTAGGAACTCCGCGCGTTCGCGCTTGGCGCGCTGTTGGCGCTTCACCCGCTCCGACGTGCGCTCCCGCTCGGCCGCGTCGATGGAGGCCAGGATGTTAGCCAACATCCGACCGTCGGCCGTGTACGGGTCGATGGTCCCGGACGCGACCGTCTCGATCTGGACGTGTTCGCCGTCGCCGTTCCGCTCCAGGCACGCCGCGAACAGCCGACCCTTCTCCGCGTCCACGTCCCTGTACAGCCGCGAGGACGAGTACGCGGCGACGGCGTCGACCTCCCCGGCGATGATCGCCGCGAGCAAGTCGTCCCACCCCGGCCGCTTCTTCACGGCCGACACGTCGTTGTCACGGAACACCGCGACCACGTCCCAGCCCAGCCGTTCGGCGAGGGCCCGCGCGTCTTCCTCCTGACGCTTGACCCCGAGGGCCTTTCCTTCCTTGTCGGCGGATATCCGCACGTAGACCGCCGCGTTCACCATGCCGCACCACCTCGGGCGGTCATGGTACCAAGCTGCGGACCGGGTCGCCGCTGCGTGCGTACCTGGTCTCCGAACGTTCCACGTCGCCATCGCTCCCCTGCCGAGCGCGTGGAGCCTAGCCGGGCAGCGCGACCGTCCGCTCGGATCCCGCCGCGGCGAGCGTCTTCGCCGCGCCGACGAACTCGCGGAACAGCGGGTGGGGACGCGTCGGCCGCGACCGCAGCTCCGGGTGGAACTGGCCGGCCATGAAGAACGGGTGGTCCTCGAGTTCGATGATCTCGACGAGGCGACCGTCCGGCGACAGGCCCGAGAACACCAGGCCCCTGCCCGAGAGTGCCTCGTGGTACGCCGGGTTGACCTCGTACCGGTGGCGGTGGCGTTCGTAGACGACGGGCTCGCCGTAGACCTGCTCGGCGCGGGTCCCCGGCACGACGTGGCACGGCTGCGCCCCCAGGCGCATCGAGCCGCCGAGGTCGGTCACGTCCTTCTGTTCGGGCAGCAGGTCGATCACGGGGTGCGGCGTGGCCGGGTCGAACTCGGAGGAGTTCGCGCCGTCCAGGCCGCAGACGCTTCGCGCGAACTCGATCACCGCGCACTGGAGCCCGAGGCAGAGCCCGAGGAACGGGACGCCGCGTTCGCGCGCGTACCGGACGACCTCGAGCTTGCCCTCGACTCCCCGCCATCCGAACCCGCCCGGCACGACGATCCCGTGGACGTCGCGCAGCATCTCGTCGACGTCGCCCTCGTCGACGTCGTCGGAGGACACCCAGTCGATCTGGACGTCGACGCCGTGGTGGAACCCGCCGTGCTTGAGCGCCTCGATCACCGACAGGTACGCGTCCCGCAGGTTCACGTACTTGCCGACGATCGCCACGCGCACCGGGTCGACGGCCGCGTCGATCCGTTCGACGAGCGTCTGCCACTCGGACATGTCGGGCTCGGCGTCGATCCGCAGGTGCTGCGCGAGCTCCGCGTCCAGGCCTTCCTTGGCGAGGATCAGCGGGACACGGTAGATCGAGTCCGCGTCCTGGGCCGAGACCACGCCGCTGATCGGCACGTCGCACAGGAGGCTGATCTTCTCCTTCAGGTGCCGCCCGATCGGCCGGTCCGAACGGCACACGATCGCGTCGGGCTGCAGCCCGAGCGACCGCAGCTCCTTCACCGAGTGCTGCGTCGGCTTGGTCTTCAGCTCGCCGGACGGCCCGATGAACGGCATCAGGCTGACGTGGACGAACGCGCACCGATCGCGCCCCACCTCGTTGCGGAGCTGGCGGATCGCCTCCAGGAACGGGAGCGACTCGATGTCGCCGACCGTTCCCCCGACCTCGACGATCACGAGGTCGGCGTTCTCGGCCGCCGCATGGTTGCGGATCCGGTCCTTGATCTCGTCGGTGATGTGCGGGATCACCTGCACGGTCTTGCCGAGGTAGTCGCCGCGACGCTCCTTGGCGATCACCGCGCTGTAGACGGCGCCGGTCGTCAGGTTCGAGCCGCGGTGGAGGTTCTCGTCCGTGAAGCGTTCGTAGTGGCCGAGGTCGAGGTCGGTCTCGGCGCCGTCGTCGAGCACGAACACCTCGCCGTGCTCGAACGGGTTCATCGTCCCCGGGTCGACGTTCACGTAGGGGTCGAGCTTCTGGAGCGCGACGCGGAGCCCGCGGGAGCGGAAGAGCCGGCCGAGCGACGCGGTGGTGATCCCCTTGCCGAGACCCGAGGCCACACCACCGGTCACGAAGACGTATTTCGGCTGTTTCTGCACCTCGGGATGGCATCGTAGCAGAGGCGGGTGACGGGCTCGCCGGTTCCCCTCAAGAAGTGCCGGTGTTGACGGGAAACTTCGCCCTCAGGCGCGCCGACCGAGCCGGTCGACCCACCGCAGCGGCGGGGTGCGTCCGATCACGCGGCTGAACGACACGGTCTCGGCCACGACGTTCAGGACGACGGCGCCGGCGGCGGCCACCGCGACCCAGGGGTCGGGCATGGCGCTGTAGAGCGCGATCCCCGCCGCGAACCCCAGCAGGTTCGCCCCGCCGTCGCCCAGCATCGCGCTCTCGCGCAGGTCGAAGGGGAGCACGACGACGGTCCCGACGAGCAGGCCGATGACCGCGGGCGCGTCCGACGACACGCCCCAGATCGCGAACGCGAGTGCCGGGAGGACGAAGGCCTTGAGCGATCGTCCCGGGAGGACGTCGAGACCGTTCCACACGTTCGCGCACCCCGCGAGCAGGAGGACCCCGAGCACGGCGACCGAGGTCGGCCGGTCGGGCTGCAGGGCGACAACGACCACGGCCGAGCCTGCGATCACGACGACCTTGATCAGCCCCGTCGTGACGCGACCCGAGGCGACCGACCGCAGATGGTCGCGCAGGCCGCGAGGTCCCTGGGGCGCGAGATCGTCGATCAGACCGGCGCCGAACACCAGCAGCAGACCTCCGAGCGCGCCCCACCCGGCGGCGCCGACGTCGGTGATCGTGGCGACGACGAGGGTCCACACCACGGCGTCGATCGCGAGCGCGATCCCGAGGACGCGGGGGACCGGCACGCCGCGGTGGTTCTCGACGAGGAGCCTCCCCCACCTCATCGAGGCGCGTCCGAGCGGGTCATCGCAGCATCCGAGGCAGGACGGCCTTCGTGATATCCCAGCCCTGCCAACCGCGATGGACGAACCCCTGCGGGGTCCGGTACGTCGGGCGGTGCTCGAGCCCGTCGATCGGGATCTCGACCACCCGCAGCCCCTTGCGGACCGCGTCGATCGTCATCGCGGTCTCGACCCCGAAGCCGCCCGCGAACGGCCGCACGGCCTCCATCGCATGCGACGTGAGCGCGCGTTGACCGGACAGCGGCTCGGACGGGCGGAACCCTGTCTGCCCCCTGATCAGGTGGGCGGCGAAGCGCTTGACGAGCCCGAACCCTCCCGCGCGCGCCGGCGGCAGGACGGCGATCGCGAGGTCCGCCCCGCCCGACGTCACCACCTCGAGCAGGGGAGCCAGGTTCGACGCGGTCGCGCCGAGGTCGCCGTCGGCCAGCAGCCACACGTCCGCCGGTCCGAGCCGCCGGAGCGCGCCCTCGAGGGCCCCGCCCTTGCCCATCCGGCCAGGCGTCCGTAACACGGTCGCGCCGGCCGACGTTGCCTCGGAGGCGGTCCCATCACTCGACCCGTCGTCCACGACGACGACCTCGTCGGCGAGCCTTCGGAGCGCGGAGACGCACGGGCCGATCCGCCCGGCCTCGTCGTGCGCCGCGACGAGCGCGAGGACCCGTCGCCCGTGGCGGGCGAGCGCTCGCGCGTTCGCGCTCGCTCCGTCGGCCTCCCCGCTCACGGTGCGGGCGGGAGCGGTTCGGCGCCGTCCTTCACGCCGTAGGCGCCGCCGGTCCCCGAAGAGAGCAGTTCCTCGAGCCCGAGCACGAGCGCCGCGCCCCCCATCGGCTGGTCGAGATCGTCGACCGTCACAGTGCCGTCGGTGCCGTCGGCGCGCACGAGCGAGACGTACGGGTAGTCGGTCAGCAGCGACTCCCCCGCAGCGACGGGGACGCCCAGCCCGGCCAGACGTTCCACGAGCGGGACCGCGAACGCCTCGGGCGGAAGCGTCGGCTCCTCCCCGCGTCCGCCGGAGAGCACGACGACGACCTGACCGGGAGCCCCGATCTGATCGAGGGTGGCCTGCGAGGGGCCGGGACCGATCGGTGCCAGGAACCCCGCCGACAGCATGTCGTCCAGGACCTCGCCGCCGATCACGGTCGTCGACGGCGACAGCCCCTGGGCCAGTGCCTCGGCCGCGAGCCTGGGGAGTTCCTCCGCCGGCGCGGTGGGCTCCCCCACGATCGTCGCCAGCTGATCCTGGGTGGTCGGGTCCTCCGACACGAGCTGATCGGTGGCCGACACGGTCGTCAGGATGCGTGCGCCGGCGCTCGCCAGCGCCGCCTGGGCCTGGGTCAGCACCTCGTCCTCCACGCCGGCCTGGGTGACCAGGACGACCGGTGTACCGCTCAGCGTCCCGCTCGTCAGGTAGGGCATGACCGAGTCCGCGAAGCCGTTCAGCGCGGCGAGCTGGTCGCGGAGGTCGCCGATCTGCTGGGTGCGCTCCTCGAGATCGTTGCGGAGGCGATCGGTCTGGTCCTGGAGCTGTTCCTGCAGCGCGGGCTGCACGAACGCCGCGCCGCCCAGGAGCCCGATCGCGAGCGCGAGGAAGATCGCGACGATCGTCACGATGTGGTACCGGAACGAGATCACAGGAGTTCTTTCAGGTCGAACAGCCACTGGCGGAACTGTTCGACGAGTTGCGAGACGTACAGCCGCAGCGGCGGCGAGACCACGATCACGGCCGCGATCGCGACGAGCGCGGCGGCCACGAGCAGGAACGCGTCGCGCGTCCGGATCCGCGGTGAGTAGACGCGCGAGACGCCCTTCGCGTCCATCAGGATCTCGCCCACGCGGAGCCGGACCAGGAAGGTGCTCGACATCCCCTCGCGGCCCTTGTCGAGGAACTCGCGCAGGTTGCCGTGGCTGCCGACCGCGACGATCGTCTCGGCGCCCTTCTCGTGGGCGAGCAGGAACGCGGCGTCCTCGCTGGTGCCGGCGGCCTCGACCACGCGGAAGGGCACGCCGAGCGCCTCGAGCCGCTCCCGACCCGGTGCCTGTCCATCCCGATACGCGTGCAGGACCAGCTCCGTCGGCCGGCTGCGCCGGAACCACCGGCGCCGCGCGGGGCCGGCGAACGAGAGCGCCTCGTCCGAGACGCTGTCCATGTCGCCGAGGATCAGGTCGGGCGTGTACCCGGCCTCGATGAGGGCGTCGGCGCCGCCGTCGACCCCGAGCAGGACGGGTCGCACGTCGCCGATGTACGGACGAAGGACGGCGAGATCCTTCTTGTAGTTGTAGCCACGCACCACGACGAGCACCGGGCGGTTCGCGAGGTCGTGATCGAGCGGCGGCAGACCGGACCCGCCGAACAGCAGGTCGCGCTCTCGCTGCATGTAGTCGACCGTGTTGCGCGCGAACGACTCGAAGCGGTCGGCCAGCCGGAGCTGGGCCTCCCCCATCGACTCGCGGATCGTGGCCGAACTCTGCCGGATCCCCACCCCTACCAGTCGGTCGCCGGCGTAGACCCGGTCCCCGTCCAGGCGGAGCTCGTCGCCCTCGCGGACCTTTTGAAGCAGGAGCGGGCCGACCGTGTCGACCAGCGGGATGCCCGCCTCGAGCAGGCGCATCGGCCCGGGGTTGGGGTACCGGCCGCTGATCGATCGGGCCGCGTTCACCACGCCGCCGACCTCGGCGGTGACCAGCGCCTCGGCCGAGACCCCGTCGAGGTCCTCGTGGTCGATCACCGCGATCTCCCCCGGCGCGACGCGCTGGACCAACCGCTTGGTCCTCGGGTCGACGCGAGCGAGGCCGCCCTGCGGCTTCGGCCGCCGGAGCGGCCGCCGGAGCAGGCTCCTCGGCTTCGTTCCGAACGTGGACGCCTCCTTGGTCCTTCGACCTCTCGGCTTGAACGTCGGCCGACGGGCGTTCCGGCCGGTCGGAGCCGGTGACCAGGGGCGGCTCCTCGTGCGGGAAGGGTAGCGGAGTCGCCGGGGACGGCGCCGGGTGAGGTATGCCGGCGCTACGGGGACGGCCTGGGCGTGCGGCCGGCCTCGGACAGCAGCTCCTCGGCGTGGGCGGCGGCGGCGTCGCTCCCGGGCAGTCCCGCGAGCATCCTCGAGAGCTCCTCGACCCTCTCGGCGTCGTCCAGCACCTCGATCGATGCCGTCCCGCCGTCCTTTCGGACGCGGATGTGCCGGTCCGCGAACGACGCGATCTGCGGCAGGTGGGTCACCACGATGACCTGCCGTCCGAGCGCGAGGTTCGCGAGGCGCCGCCCGACGGCGACCCCGGCCACCCCGCCGATCCCCGCGTCCACCTCGTCGAAGATCAACGTCGGCACGTCGTCCAGGTCGACGAGCACGCTCCGGCACCCGAGCATCGTGCGCGAGAGCTCCCCGCCCGACGCGACCTTCGCGAGCGGTTGCGCGGGCTGCCCCGGCCCGCCCGAGAACACGAAGGCCGCATGCTCGGCCCCGCCGGAGACGAGCTCAGGGTTGGGGACCAGGGTCACCTCGATCGAGGCCCCCTCCATCCCCAGCTCGCCGAGTTCCCCTCGGAGCGCCCGCGTGAGCCCGGGCACCGCGGTGGCGCGACCGTCCGAGACCGCCGTGGCGAGCGCGGCGACGCGCTCGGTCCGTTCGGCGAGCCTGGCCGCGGCGCGCTCCCGCTCCTGCTCGACCCCGGCGAGCGCGTCGAGGCTCTCCCGCGCCCGGTCGAGGAAGGCGAGCACCTCCCCCTCGCCCTTGCCGTACTTGCGCTGGAGCGCGTCGAGCGCGCCGATCCGTTCGCGGACCTCTTGCAGCCGCGCGGGGTCGAGCTCGAGCCGTTCGCGGTAGATGCGAACCTCCACCGCGAGCTCGGTGGCCACGGCGCTCAGCTCGAACGCCCGCACCGCCAGCTCCTCGGCCGCCGGGTCGATCTCGCCCGCCGTCCGGAGCTCGGCGGACGCGGCCCCCAGGGCATCGGCCGCGCCGTCCTCGGCCGCGAGCGCACGCTCCGCCGACGAGGCGCGCTCGAGCAGCCGGCCGGCGTGATCGAGCCTGGCCGCCTCGAGCTTCAGCTCCTCGGTCTCGCCCGGCCGCGGCGACGCGCCCTCGATCTCGCGCACCTGGTACGCGAGCAGGTCCATCTGGCGCTCGCGGTCGCGTTCGCGCTCGTCGAGCTCGGCGAGGGCGGCCCTCGCGTCGCGGAGGCGCCCGTGCTCGAGGCGGAGGGCCTCGACGGCGTCGAGGTGCTCGCCCCCCGCGTAGCGGTCGAGGAACCGCGTCTGCGCGACCGTCGACAGCAACCGCTGGCCGTCGTGCTGGCCGTGGACCTCGACGAGCTCGCCGGCCAGCTCCGCGAGCGCGGAGACCGGCGCGAGCTGTCCGCTCACGCGGGCGGTGCTCCGTCCCTCGGCCGTGACCGTCCGCGCGAGCAGGACCTCGCCGTCCTCGGCCCAGCCCGCGCTCACCGCCGCGGCCGGCGCGTCGAACCGCGCCTGCACCTTCGCCGCCGGCGCGCCCGCTCGAACGAGCGACGCACCCCCGCGCCGGCCGAGCGCGAGTTGCAGCCCGACCGTCACCATCGTCTTGCCGGTCCCGGTCTCGCCGGTGAGGACGTTCAGTCCCGGATGCAGCTCGAGGTCGAGGTCGTCGATCACGCCGAGACCGCTGATGTGGAGCTCGCGGAGCACGCAGCGATCCTAGACCGCTCCGCCGACGTTCCCGGGGAGGTCGAACTTGTCGCGGACGAGGTCGTGGAACGACGGGGCGTCCTCCCGCCGAACGAACCGCGCGGGCGTCGGGGCGCGTTCGATCCGGACCATGGAGCCGACCGGCAGCTCGAGGCTGTGCCGGCCGTCCGCGGAGAGCAACCCCGGCTCCTCCCCCAGCACCTCGAGACGCACGCGTTGATCGGGCGCGAGCACCAGCGACCGGTCGAACACCATGTGGGCCGCGATCGGCGTCACGACGATGCAGGGGACGGACGGCGAGACGATCGGACCCCCGGCGCTGAACGAGTACGCGGTCGAACCCGTCGGCGTCGCCGAGATCACCCCGTCTGCGGAGAAGGTGGTCACGTAGGCGTCGTCCACGAACACCGCGAGCCGTATCAGCCGGTGCCGCGCGCTCTTCTCCACGATAACCTCGTTGAGCGCCCATTGCGGCTCGAACGACGAACCCTCCGCCACGACCGCGAGCCGCTCCTCGATCCGGGCCGAGCCGTCCAGCATCCGTTCGAGCACCGCCGCCGCTTGGTCGGGCTCTACCTCGGTGAGGAAACCCATCCGGCCGACCTTGACGCCCAGCACAGGGATGCCCGACACCGATGCGACCCTTGCCGCCCGCAGGAACGTGCCGTCGCCGCCGACCGACAGCACGAGGTCGAGGCCGCGGGCGAACGCCCGCGCCGCCTCTTCGTCCTCGGCGTCGTCGCCGGCGATCGTGCGGGTCTGGACCCCGCGGTCCTCGAGCCACGCGCCGATCGCGCGGGCGGCCTCGGCAGCGGCCGGGCGGGCCGGGTGGACGACGAACCCCGCGGCCTTCACCCGCGCGCTCCCGTCGACGAGGGCGTCACGAGGATACCCCGGCGATCGCGCGGGCCTCCTCGAGTGCGCCCTCCACGTCGCGGACGACGGCCGCCGCCGGGCCCACCCTTGCGTGCAGGGGGAACTCGATGTTGCCGGCGGCCCCGGGGAGCGGCGAGGCCATCACGGCGATCGGCGAGAGGCCGTGCTCGGAGCTGGCGTCCGCCACGCCGAGGATCGCGTCGCGCCAGGCGTCCGGGTCGCGGACGACGCCCCCCGAACCCACCCGCTCGCGACCGACCTCGAACTGCGGCTTGACCAACAGGACCAGATCGGCTTCGCCCGAGCAGACCCGGGCAAGCGCCGGGACCACGAGGCGGAGCGAGATGAACGAGAGGTCGGCGACCACGATCCCCGGAGCGTAGGGCAGGTCCCCGGGCCGCAGGTCGCGAACGTTGGTCCGATCGAGGACCGTGACGCGTTGGTCGGTCCGGAGCAACCAGGCGAGCTGCCCGTACCCGACGTCGACCGCCACCACGTGCGCCGCGCCTCGACGGAGCAGGCAGTCCGTGAAGCCGCCGGTCGACGCCCCCGCGTCCAGACAGTCGCGACCCTGCACGTCGATCGCGAACCGCTCGAGCGCGGCCTCCAGCTTCTCGCCGGCGCGGGACGCGAAGCGTCGCGGCTCCCCCACGAGCTCGAGCGGCGCGGCGGCATCGACCAGGGTGGAGGGCTTGTTGGCCGACCGGCCCGAGATCAGGACCAACCCGTCGCGGACCGCGCTCTGCGCCTCGCTGCGGGTGGCGACGAGGCCGCGGCGCACGAGCTCGGCGTCGAGTCGCCGGCGCGCCACGGCTCGGGCGTCAGGCCTGCTCGCCGGGAGGGCTGGACGTGGCGCGCTTCGCGGTGGACCGCTTGGTTGTCGACCGCTTGCGCGTGGACTTCTTGCCCTGCTCGCGCTCCAGCTCGCGCACGCGCTTTCGCAGCGCATCCACCTCGTCGCGGGACGCGACGCCGATCGTCTTCAGCTGCGACTTGACCTCGGTCTGCACCATCGAGGTGAGGCGTTCCTTGTTCTTGTTCGACCAGGCCAGCAGGTCCTTCGCGGCCTTGCTCACCTGGTCGCGCCCCTGGCCCTTGGTCAGCGACTTCGCGAGCTCCTGGGCCTTGGCGGGCGACAGCTTCCCGATCGCCGCCTCCATGTACTCGCGGACCTGTTCCAGCCCAACCGCCATCTCGATCACTCCCTCGTTCTCGATCCCGGGTGTTCGGTCACGTTCGGCGTCCCTCCCGGCGCCACGACCCAGGATAGCGCCGCGGCCGCCCCCCTCCCTAGGCGCCTCGAGCAGCGCGGAGACGTCCTCCGCGATCACCGTGGGTCGGATACCCGTGCGCTCCACGTCCTCGCGTCCCGAGACGCCGGTCAGCACGAGCATCGTGTCCCACCCGAGCCGCGCCGCCCCCTCGATGTCCGTGTCGAGCCGGTCACCGACGACGAGAGGCCGGCCGCCTCCCCCCCGCCGGCGACCGGCTTCGAACAGCGGACGGAACGGCTTGCCCACGATCTCCGGCTCGGCACCCGTCGTCGTCGTGATGACGGACAGGAGCGCGCCGGCCCCCGGCCACAGGCCGTCGGCCGCGGGGTAGGAACCGTCGGCGTTCGTCGCGACCAGCCGCGCCCCCCGCTGGACCAGCAGCGACGCTCGCTTGAGCGACCCGTACGTGGCGCCGCCGTCGAAGCCGACCACGACCAGGTCGGCCTCCTCCGGCTCGCCCTCGAGGATCCGGATGCCGGCGTCGGTCAACGCCTCGCGAACGCCGTCCTGGCCGATCACGAACGCGCGTCCGCCTCCCCGCTCCGCGAGGAGCTCGGCGGTCGCGAGCGCGGAGGTCACGACCTCGGCCGGGTCCGCCTCGATCCCGATCGCGCGCAGCTTGTCGGCCACCTGGCGCGGCGTTCGGGAGGAGTTGTTGGTCAGGAAGACGGGGCGGGCACCGCGTCGCCGGAGCTCGGCCATCGTGGGCGGCGCCTGGGGCACCGCGTCCTCACCCCGGTACAGGACGCCGTCGAGATCGAACAGGATGCAGCCGTACCGTTCGGCGAGCATCAGCCCGCGAGGCGTTCGAGGGCGCGCTCGTAGTCGCGCGTCCCCGGGCGCATCGCGATCGCGAGCTTCAGGTGTCCGATCGCCCTCGTGCGCTGCCCCGTGCGTTCGCACGCGAGCGCGAGTGCGAAGTGGGCGTAGTCGCTCGCCGGCTCGATCTGCACGACCTTGGCGAACTCGCGCCGGGCGCGAACGATCCGTCCGCACATGTAGAGCGCCCGTCCGAGGGCCTCCCGGATCGACGCCTTGTCGGGCTCGATCAGCTTGGCGCGCCCGAGGAGCATGGCGGCCTGGTGCGGATGCCCGTCACGCAGGAACCCCATGCCGCGCGAGAAGAGCTCGTAGGCACCCTCCCGGGGCGGGTCGCTCTGAGGGCTGCTGTTATACATGGTGCATGTCCCTCGTCTCGCCCTTCGTCGGCCTGCTGTTCGACGGCTCGGTCGTCGGCTCGCACGACCTGGTCACGACCCCGCCCTACGACGTCATCTCCGACGATGAGCGGCGGCACTACCTGGACGCGAGCCCGTTCAACGTGATCCGCCTCGTCCTCGGAGGGGACGACGCCGGCGACGGCGGAACGGTCGACAAGTATAGGCGGGCGGCGTCCCAGCTCGAGACGTGGCGCGAGCGGGGTGCGCTCGTCCCGACCGAGCGCCCGTCGTTCTACCCGTACGAGATGCGGTTCTCGCTGCACGGCCGGCGCCGCGCGATCAGGGGCATGGTCTGCGCGGTGGAGCTGGAGGACCGGGGCGGCTCGATCGTGCCGCACGAGCGGACGATGCCGGGGCCGATCGAGGACCGCCTCCGGTTGATGCGCGCGGTCCGGACGAACCTGTCGAGCATCCACGCCCTGTTCCGGGGCCCGAGCGAACCGTTCGCCGGGTTCCTGGACGACGCGATGGCGCGGGGACCCGCCGCGTCCAGCAGCGACGAGGCCGGCGTCGAGCACACGCTCTGGGTGAGCGAGCCGAACCCGCAGGTCGCGACGTGGCTCGCGTCCGAATCCCTGATGATCGCCGACGGCCATCACCGCTACTCGATGGCCTTGCGGTACCGGGACGAGATGCGCGCAGAGCGCGGCCCGGGTCCGTGGGACCGCGT
Organism: Actinomycetota bacterium; assembly: GCA_036505195.1. Classification (GTDB taxonomy): domain Bacteria; phylum Actinomycetota; class UBA4738; order UBA4738; family HRBIN12; genus DASSJM01. Next base: position 181 of record DASXTX010000244.1, on the reverse strand, counting down.
GATGATGTTCATCGCGGACGCGGCGATCCAGGAGCCCCCCGTGCTCCCGTTCCACCGTATCCAGACCGGTGGCCAGCACGAGGCGACCGGCACGCGGGTCCGCGATCTCGCCGAGGTCCTCGAGACCGTGAGCGACGAGAAGCTCATCGTCGGCTCCGCGTCGCTCGAGGACGGCCTCCTC
>DASXTX010000243.1:0-4256 GCA_036505195.1 Actinomycetota bacterium | reverse complement strand
GCGGACGCCGTACGACTTCAACCTGGACCGGCTGGTGCGCCTCGACGCGCCGGGCGAGTTCCTGGGTAAGGACAGGCTGCGCGAGGTCGCGGCCGCGCCGCCGAACCGCTTCGTCACGCTCACCTACGAGTCCGAGACGCTCCCCGAGTACGGCGCCGAGGTCACACAGGACGGCGAGGAGGTCGGCGTGCTGACGAGTCCGACCGACAGCCCGCGGTTCGGGAAGATCGGGATCGCGGTCATCCGGACGGAGCGGTCGACCCTCGGCAACACCGTGCAGGTCGCCGTGGGCGACGGAACGGTCGACGCGACCGTCGACGTCTTGCCGATCTACGACACGAACAAGGACCGACCCCGCTCCTAGTCGCCACCGTCGTGATGGCGGCCGAAGAGCTCGTCGAAGCGTCGGTCTGATCGCGCCTGGGCTGCGGACATGGCCACGAAGAGCTCCGTGCCGAGCTCGAGGCGTTCGAGCCCTCGAGCGTGATCCTCCAGCTCCTGGAAGGCCAGGTCCCACCCCTGCAGCGTCACCCTTGTCCCCGGTAGCTCGAAGGCGATCGAGCGGAGCCGAGGGAGGCGGCGGTACTCCCGGAGGCGTGCCTCGACCCGATGGCCCGCGACGACCAGCTCGCGGATCGCCGCGACGCGGCTCGGGCCGGCATCGGGGAAGCCCTGCTCGTCCTGGAGCTCGAGGAGATCTGGGTGGGAGAGGAAGCGTGACGCGAAGTTGGCCACGTCGTCGTCCGGGAACGTGGCGTTCGACCAGATGCCGACGTCTTCCATGTGGCCGCGGTGCATCCGCGGATGGCGGTCCGGCCGCGCGTTCACGATCTCGAACCCGCGACGCCCACCGCCCGGGTCCTCGAAGTAACCGAACCTCACGTCGGTCAGGTCACGACCGGAGCCGCCGCTCCCGGACAGGCTCGCGTACCCGTCCCAGCGGTCTGGCGACATGGCGTAGAGGGGGAACGCCGTCTCGTGGAGGTGGAACTCCTCGGCGTGACGCGGGCCTTCACCGGGACGGTAGTCGGTCGGATCGTCCGGCCACCCGGGCGGTGGTCGATCCTCAGGGGATCCGGGCGTGTTGATCGCGGTGCCGGCGTTCGCGTTGGGCGGCACGACCACCTCCATCAGTCGATCGGTCTGGAGCTCGGATCCGTCGGCCGCGACGGATACGACGATGCCGGTCGCGCCGCGCGGCGGGAAGAACCAGAAGAGGTTCGGGAAGCCGTCCGGTCCTTCGTGGACCTCGATCGCGCGGACGTCTCCGTCGTCGAGCCGCACCTCGATGGCGGCGACGTCGTCCGAGACGACGCCCACCCAGGCCACGATCGCCGGCTGGGACCCGAAGAACTCGATCGAGGCGGACAACTGCTTGCCTGCTTCGATCCGGGTGTGCACCCCGCCGCCCCCGAACGCGTCGTCTCGACCGAGCATGAACACGAGTTCGGGACCGACCGGGCCGTGGTCCCACCAGTGCGCGTCCGGGCCGGGCGCGGTGATCGCCGACTGAACCCGCCAGGGAACACCATCGACGGTGCCCCACGCGACGAGCTCTGGCGGTCGGGCGTAGACGAGGTCAGATTCGAGTCCCTGGTCGATAACACGGGGTGCCGCGCCTTCACCCTCGGTGGTAGGCAGCCACGTGGCCATGGGTCGATCGTAGCCGCGCTCGGCACGGCGCCGATCGGGGTCCGTGAGCCGAGAACTAGACGATCGTCGTCACGGCGTTGGCGAGCGCGACCGTCCCCGAGACCGTTAGCAGCGACAGCGCGATCGCGCCCGCGACCCGCAGCGTCGGTCGGGTTACCGGTCGCGTTCGATGCGGATCGAGGACCACCAGACCGACGACGCACGCGAACAGCACGATCATCGCGATCTGCTCCCATCCGGTGGCGCGGGCAACCGCCGCGTAGGCGCCGATCGCCGTCAACGCCATCGCGACGAAGGTGCCGACGCCCACGAGCCTGGCTCGCCACCTTCCGCCTCGCGCGACGGCGGCCACGAGCCGCCGGCTGGGTTCGACGAGCATCACCAGCGCGACGCCGTGCACGACGAACAACGTGCTCAGCACGAGCACGTTGAGCAGCGGCCGCCCTAGGATCGTGAAGTCGGGGTTCCCCGGATCCAGCAGCACGGTGCCGAAGACCACGAGCTCGAGCCCGCCGAACGCGAGCGCTCGCAGCGCCCGACGTCGAGGGAGCCAGGGGAGCGTCGCCACGTAGAAGGCCGTGCCCACCAGTGCCGACCCGATGCCGGCGAACGCGATCAGGAACAGCGTCCCCTCGAGCGTGATGCGCCCGATCGTCGCTCCCGCCTCGGTGGGAAGCCCCTGTGCGACGTCACCGGCCGTGAGCGCCGCGATGCGCATCGCGATCCGGGCCCCGAGCCCTCCGACCACGACCCCGGCGACGCCCCCGGCCACGAACACCCCCGCGAAGCCCCGGAGGGCGCTCGGCCGAGCCGCCCGCTCCTGGGGACGTTCGAGGGTCGCCGCGGTGCTCACGACCGAACGATGCGGCCTGGGGGGCACGACGGGGAAGGGTGGTGCCACGACCCGACGTGGGGTGCGAGCCGGCCAAGACGAACGGCCGGTTGGGTGTACACTCCTGCCGAATCACAAGCGTGTGATTCGAGGGGAGGAGGCCGGATGCCGCTGCACACCTGCGCACCGCCGCGCGAGGCCGAGCGCAAGACGATGTCCCTGTGGGTCTGCCCCGAGTGCGGTTCGACCTGGGAAGGGGTCCCGTGGAGCGGGGTCTTCGACTTCGACCGCAACGAGGCCGTCACCCGCGCCGAGTGGATCCTGGTCGAGGGCCCGACCCAGCTGGCCGGCTGAGATGGCGGTCGACCTCCGCAACGTCGAGACCCTCGCCCCGCCGCCGGGTTACTCGCACGTCGCGGTGGGCCGCGGCGGGACCGTCGTGTTCACGGCCGGGGCGGTGCCGCTCGACGCTCGGGGCGACCTGGTGGGCGGGGACGATCCCGTCGCGCAGGCCGAGAAGGTCATCGAGAACCTCCTCGCGGCGCTCCAGACCGGCGGTGCCCAGCCCAAGGACGTCGCCAAGACCACCGTGTACGTCGCGGGCGCGAGCTACGAGGCCCAATCCGCCGTCTGGCAGGTGGTCCGCAACTCCGAGATCGGCCGGGCGCCGAGTACCCTCGTCGGCGTACCGACCCTCGGCTATCGCGGTCAGCTCGTCGAGGTCGAGGCGATCGCCCTCATCGACTGACCCGCACCGAGCTCAGAACAGCCCGATCGTCCGGCCGTGCTCGTCGATGTCCACCTTCATGTAGGCGGGCGTCCTGCCGAGGCCAGGCATCCGCTGCATGTCGCCGCAGAGCACGACGACGAATCCCGCGCCGGCGCTCGGCACCACGCCGCGGACGGGGAGACGCCATCCCCGGGGGCGGTTCAGCAGCGAGGGGTCGTGCGTGAGCGACAGGTGGGTCTTGGCCATACACACCGGCATCGTGCCGAACCCGAGCTGATCCACCCGCGTGAGGTCCTTCTCGGCCTGGGCCTGGTAGTCGACGCCGTCGGCGCCGTACACGCGGGTCGCGATCGCCTCGATCTGTTCCTTGATCGGCGTGTCGTCGGGTGTGAGCTGATGGAACGCGTTCGGCTTCTCGCACGCGGCGACCACGGCCTCCGCGAGCTCGACCGCGCCGCCCCCGCCCTGCGCGAACCCGCGGTTCACCACCACGGTCTCCGCACCGGCGCCGAGCGCGAGCTCGCCCATCAGCTCGACCTCGGCCGCCGTGTCGCTCGGGAAATTGTTGATCGAGACGACGCACGGCAGGCCGTACTCGCGCACGATCGCGATGTGCTGGCCGAGGTTCTCCACGCCGCGCTTGACGGCCTCGAGGTCCTCGGTCCCGAGCTCGTCGAAGGGCACGCCGCCGTGGGACTTCGTTGCCCGGACGGTGGTCACCAGCACCCCGGCCGAGGGTGCGAACCCCCCGAACCGGCATACGATGTCGCAGAACTTCTGGAATCCCAGGTCGCTCGCGAACCCCGCCTCGGTGACGACGTAGTCGGCCAGCTTCAGCGCCACGCGGTCCTCGATGATCGAGTTGTTCGCGTGCGCGACGTTCCCGAACGGCCCGGCGTGGATCAGCACCGGCTGGCCCTCGAGCGTCTGCACGAGGTTGGGCTTCAGCGCGTCCTTCATGATCACGGCCATCGCGCCGGCGACCTGGAGCTGCTCGGCGGTGACCGGCTCGCCGTCCGTCGTCGAGGCGACGACGATCCG
>DASXTX010000242.1:0-10644 GCA_036505195.1 Actinomycetota bacterium | reverse complement strand
CCGGATCGTGAGCAGGGCGACGACGGCGACGACCTGGGCCCCGAGGATGACCTTGTTGAGATCGACGGCGGGCCGCCAGGTCACCACGTCGCCCTCGATGAGGAACGCGCCGACCGGACGGGCGTTGACACCGAACCCGCTTCCCGAGCCCTTGCCCTGGCCCTCGGGACCCTCCCCGCCTCCTCCACCGGCGCCACCCTGGACCCTGGCGGCGGGGATCACCGTCACGCCGTTCTTCTCATAGGGGTCGCCGAACACGCGCTTGACGGTGAGCGTGTCCCGGGCCTGCGTGATGACGTCATTGACCTCCATCACGACCTCCTTCCCGCGTCCTGCGTCCCTTTCATCTTGCACCTTCGGGATGGTTCCCGCAGGCGAGATCCACGACCACCGACGCCTCAGAACAGGTCCCGGACGAACCGGACCATTGATGCTCCGATTGCGCCCCTCCGTGTCCGTGATCAGGCTTCGGGCATGCCGAGCGTCACGCGCAGTTCACCAAGCATCCGCTGCTCGCCCTGACTGACCAGCTCGGCGCCGAACCCCATGAAGCCGCCCTCCTTCGCCGCGTCGGCCGCGGCACGGGAGACGGCCAAGAGCCAACGGCGGAAGGCGTCCGCTTCTTCGGGTGTCGCCTTGGCCGTGAGGATCTCGTTCACGGCCTTGAGCTCGTCGAGAACCATCTTCCCCGCGAGTGCGGCGCTTTCCGGCTTGAACCCCGCCAGCGGGTTCTGCTTCTGGTTCATCATCGAGGCGATCTCCTGGGAGACCGCCACGAGCAGCTCCTCCCGAGTCGGCGGCGTCGTCGCGGTCCTCAGGGTCGCCATCGTCTCCTTCGCCATCTCGATCGGTCCGCCCGGATCCGCCATCGAGATGGCGAGCCCGGCCACGAACGGCGCGCGTCGCAGCCGGATCCATTCCTCGTCTGTGTAGTCGGCCTTCGAGGTCATCCGAGTCCTCCCACTCCCTCGACCTCAGCTCGGCGAGGCCGCGGCCGCTCGATCTCGGCCGAACGGGCCACCGGTGATCGATTCGGTGTGCAGCGCACACAGCCGGCCGCCGTCACGCCGGACCCATGGGGACGTGTCGGCGGCATCGATCGATCCCGGCTCGCCGTCCATGGTGAGGTCCTCGTGCACCTTGTACGCCAGGATCGCACGATCGGCGTCGAGCTGACGAACGTTGAGAGAGATCCCAGCCCGCGGTGAACGGCGAACTCGGCGCAGCACGGCGGCACGCTCTCGCGCTGCTGAACGACGGGGGCCTACTCGCCGCCCTTCTGGACGTACGCCTTGACGAACTCCTCGGCGTTCTCTTCGAGGACGGCATCGACCTCGTCGAGGAGGTCGTCCAGCTCGCGCTCGAGGTCCTTGGTGTCCACGCCGCGCTCGACGGACTTATCCGAGATGGCCTCGGCCCTGGGGCGATGATGGCTCTTCGGCCGTTCGTGAACCCGTTCCATGTGCTCCGTCCTCTCCCCCGATGTATCGGCAGCGATGGGGACCGACTCAATGGAACGTGGTGAATAAGCCTCCCCGAAACCCGCCTCCTCCGAGGAGAAGCACCGACCGTTCGAACCGATCACGACATCCTCACCGTCCCGGAACGCGGAGGAAGCCCCGGAGGGAAGTAGCCATCGAGCGAACCCGTGCGACGGCGCCAGGAGCGCGACGAGGCCGGAGCATAGGACCTGTCACGATGACCGAGGAGGTGACGGGTATGCGAGCGATCGCGGTCGTTGGGTGGCTCGGGATCGTCGGAGCGCTCCTCGTCTGGCAGGGCATCGGGCTGGTCCGCGGTCCCGAGTGGCCCACCCTGTCGGACTTCTTCCGGTCCTTCATGACGGTGCCGCTCGGACGCTTCCTCCTGTTCGGCCTCTGGCTCTGGCTCGGCTGGCATCTGTTCATCCGAGGCTGGTCGTTCTTCCTTCGGAGCTGAACGTCGTGCTACGGGCGGTCCTTCCTCCCCTGGTCACGGCCTACGCGATCTTCGTCGCGATGGTGGTCCTCCGCCTGCGGCGGCCGGTCCCGCGCCCGCACGGTCGCGCCGACGGATCATCCGGCGCCGCCCTCCTGCGTCACGTCGTCAGCACGATGCTCGGCGGCTACGTCACCTTCCTCGTGATCGTGCTGATCTTCCACGTCTGGCTCGCGGGGGACCCGGACGCATTCGCGAGCGCCGCCTGGGGTGGTGCGTTCCTGTCGTTGATCATGCTGGTCGTCGCGGCGGGCTCGCAGCTCATCGGACGCCGAAGCCGGCGACGCACGTGAGGCGTCGACGACGCCCTGCCGCAGAACGCCCGCGAAAACCTCACGTCCCGAGCCGCCTGGTGCCGGCCGAGCTATCGTTCCCGAGATGGAGACCTGGGACGCCCTCCGGGCTCGCCGGAATGTTCGGACGTACGAAGACCGAGCGATCCCCGACGACGACCTCGACCGGATCCTCGAGGCCGGGCGGCGAACGCCCTCCTCGATGAACCAGCAGGCCTGGGACTTCGTCGTCGTCACGGATCGCGATGGGCTCCGCGAGCTGGCGCGGACGTGGCGGTACGCGGCCCACGTCGGAACGTCCGCGGCCACGATCGTCCTCGTCGTGCCCACCTCCGAGGACCGGGACGAGCGCGACACCCTCCAGTACGACATCGGGCAGGTGACGATGTCGATCATGCTCGCCGCGGCCGACCTGGGGATCGGGAGCGGCCACGCCTCGGTCGGCGACCAGGACCTCGCCCGCAGCATCCTCGGCCTGCCCGAGGATCGGGAGTGCGCGATCTTCATCGCGCTCGGCTTCCCCGTCGACCGACGGCTCGAGCCGATGAAGCACCCTAACCGCAAGGCGTTCGAGGACGTCGTCCACCGAGAGCGCTGGTAGCGCCTGCGGAGAATGGCCTCGTGGCCCGGCTACGCCTCGAACGCTCCTCAAGTTGACTATCTCGATGGGTTACGATATATCGTGACCAGTTGAGATAGGACGGAGGAGGCGGGACCATGCGTCATCGACCGAACCATCCGCACCACCACGACTCCCCCTTCGGGGGCCGGCATTGGGAGAAGGCCTGGGCCGGTGGACCCCCCTGGGGCGGCGGCCGCCGGGCACGGCGGGGTGACGTCCGAACGGCGCTCCTGTCGCTGCTGTCGGACAAGCCGATGCACGGGTACGACCTGATCCGAGAGCTCGAGCAGCGGAGCGGCGGGGCGTGGCGACCCAGCCCGGGATCGATCTACCCCACGCTGCAGTTGCTCGAGGACGAGGGGCTCGTGGCGAGCGAAGAGCGGGACGGCAAGCGCGTCTACACGATCAACGACGCGGGCCGAGCCGAACTCGAGGAGCGCCGGGAACGAGGCGGCGAGGAGCCATGGCAGTTCGGCCCCCTCGGCGAGGGACTCGGACAGCTCCGGGACGCCGGGTTCCAGCTCGCCGCGGCCGCGATGCAGGTCGCCAGGACGGGTTCGGAGCCGCAGCGCACGCAGGCGGCCGAGATCCTGACCGAGGCGCGCAAGAAGCTCTACGCGCTGCTCGCCGAGGGCTGACACCCGGACATGTAGGCGTCAAGGGACGACGATCCGCTCCCGCCCGCGGAGCGTTACCGTGCTGATGTGGAGATCGCGCCGAAGGTGCCGCCGCGCGTCACCGAACCGCCCGTCGGGACGAGGCGATGACGTCCTCTCGCGTCGAGGTCAGCCGACCGGACAAGCTCCTCTGGCCGGCGATCGGCATCACCAAGCAGGCCTACGTCGACTACCTCGGCGACGTCGCGGACCGCATGCTCCCGTGGCTCCGCGACCGGCCCCTCTCGTTGGTGCGGGCGCCCGACGGCGTGGACGGGCAGCGGTACTTCCAGAAGAACACGCCGTCGCACGCGCCGTCGTGGATCAAGACGGTCTCGATCCCGGCGCCGAGCGCCAACCGGGACGTCGCCTACACCGTGTGCAACGACGCCGACACGCTCGCCTGGCTGGGGAACCAGGCGGCGCTCGAGTTCCACCCGGCGCCCGTCCGCCGGGACCGGCTCGACCGTCCCGACCTGCTCGTCGTCGACATCGACCCGCCAGACGACGCGTTCGACGCCGCGGTGGAGGTCGCGCTCCTGGTGCTCGACGTGCTGGACGACCTGGGGCTCGAGAGCCTGCTCAAGACCACGGGCGGAAAGGGCCTCCACGTCGTCGTGCCGATCGTGAGGAGCGTGGCGCCCGAACGGCTCCGGCACGCCGCGACGCGGCTCACCGGGATCGTCACCGAGCGCCGGCCCGACCTCGTGACCGCCGAGTTCCGAAAGGCCAAGCGCGAGGGACGCGTGATGCTCGACCCCTCGCGCAACGGGACGGGCGCGACGCTCGTGGCTCCCTACTCGCCTCGCATCCGAACCGACGGCACCGTCTCGTTCCCGGTCCTGCCCAAGGACCTGCGGAGGGTCGCGCCGGGCGACTTCACGCTGGCGACCGTGCCTCGGCGTCTGGGCGGTGCGGCCGTGAGCCTCTGGACCGAGGCGGCCAGCGGCGCGCACCAGCGCCTGCCCGCGTCCCTCCTGGCCGAGTAGCGGGGCGCCCGCTCCTTCGCAGCCGGGCGATACCGATCTCGATATCGCACCCGTCGTGAGATCGACGCACGCACGCTCGCAGGGCCGAGCGCGCGTCGCAGGTTCGGCGACCGTCGTGTCACACTGTCCTGGTGGACGACGAGGAGCTCCTGGCTCAGGCGGAGGAGGCCCTGACCGAGATCAAGGTCGCCCAGGGGCTGTCGGACCGCCAGGCCTCGGTGCTGGCCGCCCTGCGCATCCGGCTGAAGGGGAGCTCCGGAAAGTCGCTCGAGGAGATGCTCGAGGCGACGGGCGACCTCAAGCCGGACCGGCTGGAGCAGGAGCTCGCGAAGGCCGAGGGCGAGCCCAAGCAGTCGCTGGACGACCTGCTGAGCAAGCCGAAGCCCAAACCCGAATGGCCCTCCTGACGGGCGTCCCGTGAGGGCGATCGTCCAGGAGCGATACGGCTCACCCGACCTCCTCGAGCTCCGGGACATCGACAGGCCGAACCCGGAGGATGACGAGGTGCTGGTCCGGGTCCGTGCGACGTCGGTCCACGCAGATGTCTGGCACGCCGTGCACGGGGTGCCCTACGTCCTCCGGATCATGGGCTCCGGTCTGCGCGCGCCGAAGCACCACGTTCCGGGCACGGATGTGGCCGGCCATGTCGAGGCGGTCGGCAGGAACGTCACGCGATTCCGGCCGGGCGACGAGGTGTTCGGTCAGACCCTCGGTGCCAATCTGTGGCGCAACGGCGGCGCCTTTGCGGACTACGCGGCCGCTCCGGAAGCCAGGCTCGAGCTGAAGCCCGCCAACCTCACCTTCGAACAGGCCGGAGCCGTCCCGACGTCCGGATCGCTCGCGGTGCAGGCCGTTCGCGATGAGGGCCGGACCCGATCGGGACAGTCGGTCGCGATCAACGGCGCCGGCGGAGCGGTGGGGACCTTCGCGGTGCAGCTCGCGAAGGCGTACGGGGCAGAGGTGACCGCGGTGGATGCTTCCGGGAAGCTCGACATGCTCCGATCGATCGGCGCGGACCACGTCGTCGACTACACGCACGAGGATTTCACCCAGAGCGGCGAGCGCTTTGACCTCATCGTCGACATCGCGGGGACCCATCCATGGTCGGCCTCCCGACGCGCGCTCAGTCCCGAGGGGACGTACGTCCTCATCGGGCACGACCAGTACGGAGCTTCGGGCCATCGCTGGGTCGGAAGCCTCGGGCGCTTCGTCAAGCTGATGGTGGTCGCTCCGTTCGTGAGCCAGCTGCATCCCTTCCGCGGCACCAAGGACCCCGGAGACCGCCTGGTCGTCATGAAGGAGCTGATCGAAGCCGGGAAGATCGCGCCGGTCATCGACCGGACGTTCCCGCTGAGCGAGGTGCCCGAGGCGATCCGCTACCTGGAATCGGGACAGACCCGGGGCAAGGTCGCCATCACCGTGTGATCTCCGACCGCACCAGTCACCGCTACTCCAAGGATTGATCTTCGGCGAACTGCTCCCCGAGCTCGATCCCGTTCGACGTGATCTCGAACTCGAGGATGCGAGGATCATGGCTGCTCGCGCGGGTCTTCAGCACCGTGAGCGCGCGCTTGATCCGGGACTCGCCCCGCAGGAACTGCAGGAGGAGGACGTTGTCCGACAGGTGCGAGATCCCGTACTCGGAAAGGCGCGTCACGCCGAACAGCTCGGCGACCTCCTGCGTCATGAACACGCCGATCCCGGCATGGGCGGTCCGCTGGAGCAGCGAGTACACGTACTCGCGGAACCGGACCTCGTCGGTCGCGGCCGCGCGCAGGTCTCCCAAGCTGTCGATCAGGATCCGGCGGATCCCGAGTTCCTCCACCGTCGTCAGTAGTTCGTAGACCCACTCGTCGAGGTACATGTCGACCGGGCTCCGGTACATCACGTGCACGTCGTCGCGTTCGAGCGACCAGCCGAAGCCGTCGACGATCCGGTCGAGCTGCGTGGGGTTCTCTTGGAGGCCGGCGATGAGGCCGGGCCGGCCCATCTCGGCGCCCTTGAAGATGTAGTGCAACCCGATCAGGGTCTTTCCCGAACCGGACGGACCCGCGACGAGCGTCGATCCGCCCGGCCACAGGCCGGAGTCCAGCGCCTCGTCGAGGGCGGGGATCCCCGCCGACACTCGCTCGGTCTCGAGGGTGTAGGCGGCCTGGTCCACCGGGTCGGCCAGCCTCGGGAACACGTGGATGCCGTCGGCCGAAAGACGATATCCGTGCTTCCCGCTCAGGAAACCGCTGCCTCGGAGCTTCATGACCTGCAGGACCCGCGTGTCGCGATCGGCCGTGGGTTCGGCGGCCAGCGAGATGATGCCGTCCGCGACCGCGAACTCGGGCGCGACCGCGATCTCGTCCGGTGCGTACTCACCGACCCACAAGGACGTCGTCGGGTACGCGGAGAGGTTGCCCGCGAGGTCCTGGAGGAAGCGCCGGAACGCCGTCGCGTCCGAGGCGAACGGATGCAATGCCTTGAAGCTGTCGAGCACGAGCAACCCCGGTCGTCGCTCTCGGAGCACCGCGACCACGCGACCGAGCGTCTCGGTGAGCGCGTCCTGATGGTTCAGGCTGGTGCCCAGATCCTCGTAGAACACCCGGCTGCCGATCGCGTTCGGGTCGAAGAAGGACAGCGTCTGCCCGTAGCGGAGGATCTTCTCGAGCGGCTCGGAGACCGTGGAGAGGTAGACCGCGGGTCGGTCCTCGCTCGCGTTCGCGAACAGGTACTCCTGCCCCACGATCGTCTTGCCGGAACCGGGCAGACCCATGACGATGTTGATGGAGTTGCGGAGGAGCCCGCCCCCCAGGACGGCGTCGAGCCGCTCGCTCCCGCTGGAGACCCGGTCCGTCACCGCGCGGGCACGACCTCGTTCAGGAACGAGCTCGTTCCCAGGAGATCCTTCACGGCGGAAACGAGCTGGAGCGGCTCGAGCGGCTTCTGCATGAACGCGGATGCGCCGGCCTCGAGCGCCGCATCCCGCGTCGCGATGCTGGACAAGGCCAGGACCGGGATCCCGCGGGCATGGACGTCTCGGCACAGCTCCAGCCCGGCGCCCCCGGAGATGAGCAGATCGATGATCGCGAGTTGTGGCCGATCGGCGCCGAGCGCGAGGACGGCGTCGGCCGCATCGAGCGCGAGGACGACCTCGAACCCCTCGGTCTTCAGGAAGAACTCGGCGAACTCCGCCGCGTAGGGATCGCGCTCCGCAAGCAAGATCAGGACCTGGGTGCCGGCGTCGGCGGCCGGCAACGGGAAGTGGCCGGATACCCCCGACAGCATGCGGTGCGCGTCGCCCGGCGAGATCCCCTCCCGCACCCGATCGGCGACGAAGCGCAGGCGCTCCACGTCCAGCCTGGAGTACAGGCGGTGGCCACCCTCGCTTCGAACGGGTTCCACGATGCGGTACCGCTCCTCCCACGTCCGGAGCGTGGCCGGGGGGACCCCCACCATCCGCGCGACGGCCCCGATGCTGTAGGTGGCGACTTCAGGCACGACGCTCTCATCATAGGTGGTTCAGGATGCCGAGATAAGGAGGAAGTCTGTGAAGTTCCCTCGCTGGATACTTCGACGGAATCTCGGCAATACTTCCCTAACGCCTTGACCTTCGCAAGGAAAAGGGAGTAACTTCCTCATTTATTAGGCACCGGAGTGGTTCGGGGAGGAGCGGATCGAGCGTGGAGCTTCTGTCGATCGAACTGGGCAGGACCATCCGACTGGCCGGTGAGCTGGATCTGAGCAACAAGTCCGAGCTCGACGAGGTACTGCAGTCGGCCGTTGAGCACGGTGGAGCGATCCTGGTGGACCTCAGCGAGCTCACGTTCATGGACTCAACCGGGATCAACGCCTTCCTGCGCGCGGCGGTGTCTCTGCGCGGGCGAGGATGTCTCATCCTCCATGGAGAACAGGACCGGGTGCGGCGGGTGATGGACCTCGTGCGGGTCGACGCCTCCGTCCCGAACCTCCACCGGGTCCACGACGTCGTCGTCCCGTCGCAGAACGGCTCCGGACCCACACACGCACAGCTTACGTAGCGCGCTCGTGGCCGGCGCCGAGCTCGAACCAGACCTTCTTGCCGGCGCCCTCGGGTTCGACACCCCACGACGTCGCGAGCGCGTCGACCAGGAACAGACCCCAGCCGCTCGAGCCCGAGCCACGTCTGCGCCCTTTGGCTTCGAACGGCGGACCCGGATCCGCGACCTCAACGCGGATGTACCCGTCCGAGACGATCCGCAGGACGATCTCCTGTGAGGGATCGAGGTTCGCGTGCCTGACCGCGTTCGAGACGACCTCGGACGTCAGCAGCTCGACATCGGACACCACCCCCTCCGGCAAGCCGGATCCGACCGCTGCCACCGCAGCTCGCGCGAGGGTGGATGCGCTCGGCTCGGGCGGGAGTCGAAGCTCAACCTGCGATCGCATAGGGAACCTTTGCCTCGACCTTGCTGGTGGTTGTACCCGGCGGTCCGGCGCCTAATCAGCGATCGTTCGTCGTGGTGCTCTACCCCGCCGCCACGACCGCCAGCACCTCGTCCGCGTAGCGCTCGAGCTTGGCGGGTCCGACGCCCGAGATCGCGGCGAGATCGGCCCAGTCCTTGCACTGGCGTTCGGCGATCTCGGCGAGCGTCCGGTCGTGGAACACGACGTACGCGGGCACGCCGTCCGCGTTCGCGCGCTTGCGGCGCCACTCCTTCAGACGATCGAACAACGCGCCGCCCCGGCCGACCGTGACGGCCGGCCCGGGGGCCGCCCTCGCCCTCGAGGGCACCGACGGCGCGAGCTCCATCTCGTCCAGGAACGGGCTCGGCCGCGCGCGACCGGCGGACGGCCACGTGAGGAACAGGTACCGCCGGGCGCGCGTGATCCCGACGTAGAGGAGCCGTCGTTCCTCCTCGGGATCGGCCTTCGCGCGGCCCGAGCGGAACGGCAGCTCGCCGTCGAGCAGCCTCGGCAGGAACACCGCGTCGAACTCCAGCCCCTTCGCTCTGTGGTACGTCAGCAGGTTCACGCCTCGGCCGCTGTGCTCGGTCGAGAACCGCTTGGCGAGCTCGGCGCCGAACGCCGTGGCGTCGCCGTCCGGGTGCGCTCGCCCGAACTCCGACGCCAGCGAACGCATCCGGCCGAGGTCGGACTGGCGCGTGACCTCCTCGTCGGCATCGGGCGCGCCCTCGGGGTCGTAGCCGAGCTGGTCGGTGATGGCTTCGACGGCCTCGGCCACCGTCGCGGCCCCGGCCCGCTTCAACCGCTGCAGCACGGAGCGCGGGCCCGGCCGCCGCAGGAACGCGCCGTCGCGTACCTGGTACGGGATCGCCGCGGCGGCGAACGCCTCCTCGAACGGTTCCGAGCGCGCGTTGATCCGGTACAGCACCGCGATCTCCTCGAGGGGCACGTCCTCCTCCTGGTACAGGCGCCTCACGGCCTGGACGACGGCGCCGACCTCGGCCTCCTCGTCGGGTTCCGCGCGAGCGAGCGGCGGCGGTCCCGGGGGCCGGGTCGCGCGGAGCGTCTTGCGGAACCCTCCGAGTCGGGTCGCGAGCCGGTTGGCGAGCTCGAGCACCTCGGGCGTCGAGCGGTAGTTCTCCTCCAGCCGGACGACCGTCGCATGCGGGAACCGCGTCGTGAAGCCGAGCAGGTGCGACGGGGACGCGCCGGTGAACGCATAGATCGTCTGGTAGTCGTCACCGACCACGCACAGGTCGTCGCGGTCGCCGAGCCAGCGTTCGAGCAGGGCGGCCTGGAGCGGGTTCACGTCCTGGTACTCGTCCACCGTGAACGCGGCGAACCGCGACCGGACCTGGTCGACGGCCGCGGGATGCTCGTCGAACAGCCGCAGGGCGAGCCCGAGCATGTCCTCGAAATCGAGCCGACCCATCGAGCGCTTGCGCCGCTCGTAGCCGTCGTAGACGCGAAGCATCAGGTCGGCCGGGATCGGCGGCTCGTGGTCGCCGAGCGCGCCGAGGTACCCCTCCGGCGTGATCATCCGGTTCTTCGCCCACTCGATCTCGCCGGCGAGCTCGCGCCGCGGGAGGAACCTGTGCGGCGGCGGGAGGGCGTTCGCGAGCGACGAGATGAGCGGAGCCTTGTGGTCGAGCACCTCGGGGAGCGGCTCGCCGGTG
>DASXTX010000241.1:0-7743 GCA_036505195.1 Actinomycetota bacterium | reverse complement strand
GGTCATCATGGGGAAGTCCCCCATGAAGACCTCCTGCTCCTTGATCTCGCCGGTCGTCTTGTTGACGAACATCGCCTCGACGAACAGCGGAGCGGAGAAGGTGGCGTCCTTGTCCTTGCACTCCTCCTCGGTGAACTTCTGTTCCTTGAAGGCGTGCTTCCCGAAATGCAGTTGGAACTGTTCGGTGAAGTCCTCGATCGGAGAGACTTCCTCGAGGACCTCCTTCAGACCCTCGGCCAGGAGCCAGTCGAAGGACTCCCGTTGGATGCCGACGAGGTCGGGAAGCGGTAGCGCCTCGTCGAGCTTGGAGAAACTGACACGGTCGCGGACAGGGACGAGCGAGTCAGGCAAGAACGATCCCCCCTAGGGTAGAGAACCCTGGATCCAGGGCATGCGGAACACGACACGGCAAACGAGCAGTGTACGTGCGCGGGCGCGCAGCGTCAACCCCCGGGCGGGGACCCGGTCGAAATCGGCCGAAGGTTACCCCCACTCGGAGCGGAGGTCAACCCTTGGGAAGCGGTCAAAGAAGCGAGCCTAACTGCCGTCCGGTGACCAGGCGGCGGTACCCGCCACACCGACCGGCGAGAGGGTCGACCGGTCCGCGACGGCGCCCTCCCCGTCCTCCACCATCCCGAGCGCACGCGCGATGTCGGCGACGGCGCTCCCGAGCGCGACCGCCTGCTCGCTCGAGCCGATTCGGACGCCGCGCGTGGTGAGCACGTGGAAGAACTCCTCCATCAGGGCGCGGTCGTCCCCCAGGAGCGAAGCTTCCGACACATCCAGCGCCCGGGCGAGGCGCTCGAGCGTCTGGATCGACGGAGCGACGTGTCCGTTCTCGTATCGCGACAGGCGCGCCTTCGGGATCCCGGAGATCTCCTCCAGGTCCGACTGCGAGTACCCCGCCTTGATCCGAGTCGCGCGGAGCCTCTGTCCGAACGTGCGTTCGTCGGTCATGCAACGCCCCCTATCGACGATGGTTGCTCGACGGGGAATCTATCCCCATGCGGAGCTCTACCGCAACGCGGAGCCTCGGAACCTGGCGATGGCAAAGCCATGCGAATCTGGCGATGATCCCCGCCTCGGCCGTTCGGCCTACTTGATCTCGACGGCGGCGCCAGCGCCCTCGAGCTGCTCCTTGGCCTTGTCGGCGGCTTCCTTGTTGACCTTCTCCAGAACCGGTTTGGGCGCGGAGTCCACGAGGTCCTTGGCCTCCTTGAGGCCGAGGCTCGTCAGGGCCCGCACCTCCTTGATCACCTGGATCTTCTTGTCGCCGGCGCCGGTGAGGACCACGTCGAACTCGGTCTGCTCCTCGACCTCTTCGGCAGCGCCACCCGCGGCTCCGGGCGCGGCCATCATCATCGGCGCGGCGGCGGCGGCCTGGACGTCGAAGGTCTCCTCGAACTTCTTGACGAAGTCCGACAGCTCGAGCAGCGTCATGTCCTTGAACTGATCGAGCAGGTCGTCGGCGGTCATCTTGGTCTTGGCCATCCTCTACTCCTTCTCTCCCTCTGGCTCTCCCTCTGGCTCTCCCTCTGGCTCTCCCTCTGGCTCGCTGTGCGGTTCTCCCTCTGGCTCGCTGTGCGGTTCTCCCTCTGGCCCTGCCTGCGGCTGGTCTGGCTCGTCGTCGGTCGTCGTGTCGCCCGCCGGCTCGGCCTCGGCGGCGGGCTCGGCCTCGGCGGTCTCGGCTTCCGCGGCCGACTCCAACTCGGCGGCGGGCTCTGCCTCGGCGGTCTCGTCGGTCACCTCGCCGGGCAGCTTCTCCTTGTAGGCCTCGAGCACTCCGAGGAACCGACCCTGGATCGCCTGGAACATCGAGGCCGCCCGGGTCATCTCGGCCTTCAGCATCCCGGCGACCTTCGAGAGCATCACCTCTCGCGACTCGAGGGTCGCGAGCGACTGAGCCTCGGCGGCCGAGAGCACCTTGCCGTCCAAGTAGCCGCCCTTGATCACGAGCGCCGGGAACCTCTTCGCGGCGTCCACGACCTTCTTGGCGGTCGCGACCACGTCGCCCTGGACGAACGCGACCGCGGTCGGGCCGTCCAGGAGCGCCTCGAGCTCGGCGACGCCCGCATCGGCGGCCGCGCGCACCATCAAGGTGTTCTTGACGATCGCGAACCGCGCTTGCTCGGAGAGGGCCCGGCGGAGCTCGGTCGCGTCGTGCACCGAGAGACCCCGGTACTCGGTCAGCAGCAGCGCCTCGGCGTCCTGGATGCGTTCCTTGAGCGCGGCGACCTTCGCGATCTTCTCGGCGTTCGGCATCGACCCTCCAGTGAACGGGAAACGCGTCCCCGCAGACAGCGGAGACGCGCTCGAGAGCGATGCGTCTTCGTTCGCCTCGGCAGGTGCCCCGGGGGATTACGTGCCTGCGCACCCCTGCTGTCTGCGGCGAAGCCAAAGGGTACCGAGCCACCGGCTCGGGCGACAACGTGTCAGCGACAACGAGCCGCTGGCGGTCATCCGGGCTCAGCAGGCGGGTCCGCGGAAGGAGACGAGCGGGAGCTCGCGAGGCCACCGGTCCGTAGTAGGGATCCTCTAGGTCCCCGCACCACTCGGCTCGGCTCCGGGCTCGTGCTCGCCGTGACGGGACCCACCCGGGCGGCGGCGCGCGAACCGACCTGGGAGCAGAGCGAGGCCCAGCAGCGTCAGCGCCCCGAACGTCAGCAGGAGGTCGTACCTGGGGAACGGCTCGTACACGAACCGGACGACGTGCCGGCCGGCCGCCACGGTCCGCCCGACGAAGCTGGGCGCGATCATCTGCGGCGCCACCGCGACGCCGTCCACGGTTACCCGCCAACGGGGGTCGAACGACGCCTTCAGCATCACCATCGCCCGCCGGTCGGCGACCACCGTCGCGGTGGCCCTTCCGTCCCGAAGGTCGACGTCCTCGCTGACGACGGTGCCGGCCGGCGTGTCCGGGAGGTCGTCGGCGCTCACGGTGGCTTCGGGCGCCGGCTCCCCCTCGAAGGCGACACCGGGGTTCGCGCCCCTGGCCGGGAGGTCCGAACGGAACCAGTCCTCCCCGCGCAGCCCGAGGTCCGTCCGGTCGGCCGTGATCGGGGGCAGGACGTCGACGAGGTCGACGTACCCGGGGTCGAGCCTTTCCCAGAGCACGTGGCGCCCGCGTTCGGCGACCCTCTTCGCCGGGACGGGGGGCGTTTTGCTCGCGTCGAGGATCAGGTACCGGACGTCGAACAGGTCGTAGTGCGACGGGTTCGTGTCGGTGAACCGGTACTCGAACGGTGATGAGAGGGACCAGGTCGGCCGGACGAACCCGACGCCCTCCGTGCCCTCGTTCAAGAGCATCACGTACACGGGCACCTGACCGACCTCGTAGGCGGAGCCCCAGTTGGACCGCATGCCCGCGTAGAACCGACCCGGCCCTCGTGCTCGCGCGATGTCGACCAGGGCGGCGACGTCGGCGCCGCCCTGCTCGTCGGCGACCGCCTGCTCCCCGATCCATTCGGCTCCCTGCGAGGCCCACGCCGTGCGTTCGATGAAGCCGGGGGCGAGGAAGAGCGCAACCCCGGCGACCGCCAGCGCCGTGATCGCCACGGGTCGTTCTCGCAGTGCTCGGAATCGTTGCAGCCGGTCCCGCGCGATCCGGCCGAGCGTGACCGCGCCGAACCCGGCGAGGTACAACCCCGCCAGGTGCACCCCGAACACGAACCGCCGAAGGAACAGGTCGCCGGAGCCGGGCAACAGCCGCAGGACGGGTCCGAGCGTCGGCCGTCCGAAGAAGAGGACGAGCGAGACGAGGAACAGGAACAGGAGGACGCGGGCCCGCTCGTCGCGACGGTACCGCCAGAGCGCTGCCAGGATGCCGACCGCGACCAGGATCGTGATCATCGGCGGTCGCCCACGGTCGAACAGCTCGCCGCTCGCGAACCACGTCAGGATCCGCTTCGCCCCGAACGAGTCGTAGTAGATCTTCCCGCGCGAGTACTCGTCGTTCACCGTCCACAGCCGGTCGGCGAGCAACGGCACGACCACCCACGCGGCGACGAACAGGCTGCCGATCCCGATCAGGGCCGCGCGGCCGATCCTGCGCAGGAGCTCCCCCCACTTGACGAGCGCGAACACGCCCAGCGACAGCAACGCCAGGTAGCCGGTCAGCAGGTGACACGCGACCGTCAGGGCCAGCACGAGCGCCGCGAGCCAGTACGAATGGCCCTTCGCGATCGCACGCCACGACAGGCCCCACGCGAACGGCAACAACCACATCCCCCACAGCTGCGTCCAGGTCCCGTACCCGCGCCACGCGTAGCTGCCCCATTCGTAGCCGAGCGTGGGTTCGCTCACGATCAACGGCGAGGTGGCAGCCGCGATCGCGCAGATCCATCGGTCCCAACCCAGCAACCGGCCGCCCGCGTAGACCGCGATCGGCCACATGGCCATCCCGAGGTACATCGTCCACGAGAGCGCGCGCTCGCTGCCGATCGCCAGCGCGAGCACGCCGGTCAACACGTGCGGCAGGCTCTGGTAGTGGTGGAACCTCGACGATCCGAGCGCGAGATCGGGGTACCACCCGTCGAGCGGGAGGTGCCCGTCCTCGATCCGGTCGCTCGCCCACGCGATCATCGACCGGTGCACCGACGCGTCGTTCAGGTTCTGAACCGGGCGAGCCTCGGCCCGGAGCACGACTAGGTTGAACAGGACGACGATGCCCACCACGACGAGCGGCCACCGCGGGGAGGCCTCGGGGCGAGGCGGTTCGGGCTCGACGGCCGGAGGCGCCAGTTCGCGTTCGGACAGGGACTCGCGCACCCGCTCATGTTGCCACGGCTCCCCCACGGCCCGGTCCGCCTGACGGAGCCCTCGACGCTGCAAGCCGGCCCGAGGGCCGGCTCGCGTGCTCACACCGTGACGTCTCAGGCGCTGGGTGTCTGCGCCGCCTCCATCGTCCCCTTGATCCGGTTCGTGTCGATCGGGACACCCGGACCCATCGTCGTGGAGACCGTGAGGGTCTTCACGTATTTGCCCTTGGCGGCCGAGGGCCGCGCGCGGATGATCTCGTCGACGACCGCGAGGTAGTTCTCGAGCAACTGCTGCTCGGTGAACGACTTCTTCCCGATGATCATGTGCACGTTGCCCGTGCGGTCGGTCCTGTACTCGACCTTGCCGCCCTTGATGTCCTCGACGGCCTTGGCGATGTCGTTCGTCACCGTTCCGGTCTTCGGGTTCGGCATGAGGCCTCGGGGGCCGAGGACTCGGCCGGCCTTGCCGACGGCCGCCATCATGTCCGGCGTCGCGACGGCGGCGTCGAAGTCGATCGACCCGCCGATCACCTGCTCGACGAGCTCCTCCCCTCCCACGACGTCCGCGCCGGCCTCCTTGGCCTCGGTCGCCTTCGGACCCTGAGCGAACACGGCCACGCGGACCGACTTGCCCGAGCCGTTCGGCAACGAGACCGTGCCTCGGACCAGCTGGTCGGCCTTGCGTGGGTCGACGCCCAGCCGGAACGCGATCTCGACGGTCTCGTCGAACCTCGCGTCCGGGAAGGCCTTGAGGGCCTTGATCGCGTCGACCGGCGAGTGCTCGCGCTCGCGGTCGGCCACCTCTGCGGCCTTCGTGTACCGCTTGCCCTTGCCGCTCATGCGCCCGCCACCTCGACGCCCATGCTGCGTGCCGTCCCCGCGAGGATCTGCATCGCGGCGTCGACGTCGTTCGCGTTGAGGTCGACCATCTTCTGCTCGGCGATCCGCCGGAGCTGATCCTGGGTGACCCTCCCGACCTTCTCGCGGTTGGGCTCGCCCGAGCCCTTCTCGACGCCGGCCGCCTGCTTGATCAGTTCCGCGGCGGGGGGCTGCTTGGTGATGAACGTGAACGAGCGATCCTCGTAGATCGTGAGCTCGGCCGGGATCACCTGGCCGGCCTGCTGTTGGGTCTGCTCGTTGTACTGCCGACAGAACTCCATGATGTTCACGCCGTGCTGGCCGAGAGCCGTCCCCACGGGGGGAGCGGGCGTCGCCTGGCCGGCGCGGATCTGGAGCTTGACGACGGCGAGCACCTTCTTCTTCGCCAATTTCGGTCACCTCCTGCGGTTCGAACGGCCTCTCGGCCTCCCGCACGCTCGGTTGGTTCCTAGACCTTCGCCACCTGATCGAAGGACAGTTCGACCGGCGTCTCCCGGTCGAAGATGTTCACGAGCACCTTCAGCTTGCTCTGGTCGAGGTTGATCTCGCTGATCGTGCCGTTGAAGTCGGCGAACGGTCCCGAGATGATCCGCACCACATCGTTCTCCTCGAATCCGAGGCGGAACTGCGGCTTCACCTCTTCCTTCTTCACCGACAGGATCTTCTCCACCTCACGGCGTGAGAGCGGCGTGGGCTTGCTCCCCGTTCCGGCCGCGACGAACCCCGTCACCCCGGGCGTGTTGCGGACGACGTACCACGAGTCGTTGTCGTAGACCATCTTCACGAGGAGGTAGCCGGGGAAGACCTTCCGCTGGACGACCTGCTTCTTGCCGCCCTTGATCTCCATGACGTCCTCCATCGGGATGTGGACGTCGAAGATCTTGTCCTCCATCTGCATCGTGTGGATGCGCGACTCGAGGTTCGTCTTGACCTTGTTCTCGTAGCCGGCGTACGTGTGCACGACGTACCAGTCGCCGGGGCCGCGGAACGGATCACGGCCACCCTCGGTCTCGACGGGCTCCTCGGGGGCTCGAGACGCGGCGCCGTTCCTGGCCCTCGCGGCGGGTTTGGCGTCAACAGGGGGTTCGGCGTCCTCGGCGGGTTCGGCCCCGGCTGCGGGTTCGGCGTCGTCGGTGGCCTCGGCCTGCTCGACGTCGGCGGCGATCGACTCGACCGTGTCGGCCAGGCCGCCCAGGATCGCGGCGTCGCTCATGGCCTCGACGGCCGTGGCGTCCTCGACCGCCTCCGCAACGGTCTCCTCGAGCGCCCCGACGATCGCGGCGTCGGCGATCGCCTCCTGGACGTCGGCGTCCGCCGCGGCCTCCGCGACCGCGCCTTCCAGCGCTTCCCCCTCCAGGCCCGCATCGACGGCATCGGACACCCGCTCCTCGAACGATTCCTCGATCGCCGCATCGGATGCGGCCTCGACGGCCGCCGCGTCCTCCACGGCTTCGGCCACCGTTTCCTCGAGCGCCGCCTCGATCGCGGCGTCCGCGATGGCTTCCTCCGCGGCAGCCTCCTCGAACGCCTCCGCGAGTCGCTCGGGGCCGGCGTCCTGCTGGGCGGTCTGGTCGTCGGACGGCGCGTCGCTATCCGCGTTCGTGGACGGCTCGGGGACAGCTTCGTCCGAGGGGTCGATCGGGGATTCGTTCATGGGGTGCGCGCCTCTAGTTCGTGAAGACGTTCAGGACCAGCCTCGAGAAGAGCACGTCGAGACCGAACACGTACGACGTCATGACCACGACCGTCACGAGCACGACGATCGTGTACGTCGTGAGTTCCTGACGAGTGGGCCAGATCACCTTCTTCAGTTCCTGACGGACCTCCTTCAGGAACTGACGGGCGCCCGTGCGCTGCTTCTTCTGCTGGAGCTGCGCCCGGCGCGTTGCGGCAGCGGCCTGGGCACGCTCGACCTGGGTGCCCTGACGGCGCTGCGCCCGCTTCATCTCTCTGTTCATCGTGCTCCTTGCAGGGGCGGAGGGACTCGAACCCCCAACCGCCGGTTTTGGAGACCGGTGCTCTACCAGGTTGAGCTACGCCCCTCCGCAAGAACCGGTCCTGCCGGAAGGCGGGGACTCGGCTGCCAAGTATAGGGCGGGCCCGATGG
>DASXTX010000240.1:0-25628 GCA_036505195.1 Actinomycetota bacterium | reverse complement strand
CCGGCACGATCGCCACCAACACGCGGCCGGTGACCTTCGGCCGGCGCGACGGCTCCAAGGCGCTCGCCGGCCGCATCGACGAGGTCGCGATCTACGGGACGGCGCTCACGTCCAGCCGCATCGCCGCGCACTACGCGGCGGCCTGACGGGGTCACGCGGAGGGCGTCTCGGAGGCAACGGGGCCGACCGTCGTCTCGAGTGCGTCGTCTCCTCTCAACGCGCCTGACGTTCCGATCTGGATCGTCGACGTCGTGAGGGTTCCTGCGGCGTTGGCCCATGCGACACCCACCACCCCGAAGGGGTGCGCCAGCGCGGCCCCCAGCGCGAGTGCGAGCCCTGAGCCGGTGACGCGACTCACGAGGATCGCCGGACCACGTTGCCGAGCCCTGAGCATCAACGAGGCTCCCACACCACCCGCGAGGAAGATCTGAGACGCCCCGATCGGCCATACGAGGTCGGAGAACCTCGCGAAGCCCGTACCGAAAACGAACGTGAGCAAGCGGGCCCCCCCGAGGAGCATCACCGCCGTGTACGCGGTCACGCCTGCGAGTGCCAGACCCGAGTAGCGCCACGCGAGGCGACGCTGCGCGCCGCGTTCGACGGCCCTGGCAAGGGCGGGGAGTCCCGGAAGGGCGAGCGCGGGGATGATCAGCGTGAGTGGCGCGAACATCGTCTCGGCAGCGCGGAGGCCACCCAGGGCGCCCGTGCCCAGGAGTGCCGAGACCATGAACGTCATGGCATTGCCGAGGAGGGTTCCGAGGGCCGTCGCTCCGGCGACCCATCGTCCGAACGGCCACGCTTCGTCTCGCCACCACCGCCACGCCGCGGACATCCGGCTCGGTGGAGTGGACAGTTGCGCGAGACCGACGATCGTCCCGCCGAGTGCGCCCGCGCCCCAGGCCGCCATCACAGCCCAGTCGCTGCCGATCAGCCAGGCGAACGGCACGGTCAGCACCATCACGAGTAGCCACGCGCCGTCGCTCGTGACGGCGGCGACGGGCCGCTCGTCGCGGAACAGGATCCACCGGCACAGATCCTGCACGAGGCATGGAACGAGCCAAGGTGCCACGAGCAGGAGCCCACTGCCGGTCACACCCCCGATCACGGCGCCCGCACCGGCGACCAGCACCGCCGACGAAACGGCGAAGCTCGCGGAGATCGTCAGCGCGCGCGATGCCGACAGGCGTCGGTCGCCGGCCGCACGTGCCGAGGACGATGCGACGAGCGGCTCGACCAGCAATGCCCGATGGAGCCCGAGGACGATGAGGTACGCGGCGAACCCGATCAGGATGCGGCCAAGGCCGCTCGGCCCGAGGGTGCGTCCGGCCATGACTGAGAGCGCGAAGTTCGTGGCGGACGATAGGGATTGTCCGACGAGGCCCCACACGACGGGGCGACCTCGACGCTCTCGGTTCAGGTGGGGGAGCACGCCCGAGGCTCCTTACCCGCCGTAGCCCAGGCGGACGAGCTCGTCGTGGGCATACCTATCGAGTAGCGCCACGTCGTCGGGGGTGAGCTTCGATCGCCAGGAACCGATACCCCCCTGACCGACGAACGGCTCGCCGCTAGCGTGGCTCTTGACCTCGGAGTCGGGAGCGCGGTCTTCCTTGGCCCGCATCCTGGTCAACGAGTTGTCGTGCACCGCCCTCGTGATCTCCTCGTCGGAGGGGTGGATCCCGAGGTGCTCGGCAACTCGGCGGACGCTTGCGATCGGATCGTTTCGCAGGTCCTCATATCGAACGAGGTGGACGTCGCCCCGGCGGGCGGCGTCGGAGTCCAGCCAGTACCGAACGTGCTCGGCCCATGATCCGAACAGGTCGGTCCTACCGGCGGCGAACTCGTCCAGGAACGACCGGAAGGCCGTGTCGGCCCCTCCCCGACGCGCCCAACGGAACGAAGAGACGGCAACCTCTCGCACATCACGTACGAGATAGACGCTCCGGAGACAAGGGCCTCGGGCCGGGTCGTGCGTGAGGAGCAAGCGTCCCCCATCGGGCAACAGCCGAGGTGCGCGGCGATGTCTGCCGACGTAGGGGATCGTCGCGTTGACGAGCTGCCACTCGGGATCCTCGCTCGTCAACAACTCGGTAACGATGAATCGGAGCCAGGTGCTGCCGGATTTTGGGTACGCCGCGACCAGGACGTCCTGCTGCTCGAGCCCGAGATATCGGGTGAAGCGAACGATGGGCCGTAACTGCCGCTTGAACGGATAGTCGTAGCCGCCGAGTCTCACGATCCTGAGGCCTCCGCTCCACCGCTCGCCGAGATCGCCAGCCCTGAGATCAGCGCGAGCGACAACATGAACGGCGGCTGCTCCCACCAATCGAACGTGAGGGCGAGCGGAACGCTCATCACCCAACCAGCGAGCGCCGCCTGCGCGAGCCAGTCCCTGCGCCGCGCCCACAGCGGAGCCATGACGGACAGGACGAGGGCGCCGAACGCGATCAGGCCGACGACCCCGATGTCGGACAGGACGCCGAATGCGCTGGAGAGGGGGGTATTGAACGACGTCCCTCCCGTGGTTCGTCCGGCC
Organism: Actinomycetota bacterium; assembly: GCA_036505195.1. Lineage (GTDB taxonomy): Bacteria > Actinomycetota > UBA4738 > UBA4738 > HRBIN12 > DASSJM01. Next base: position 23,095 of record DASXTX010000240.1, on the reverse strand, counting down.
TCTGCATCCGCGACCGGTGGGAGCGGCGCCGGTTCCAGCTCCAGGAGCAACAGCGCGGAGTCCTTCTCCGGCCGGGTCAGGTAGGCCGCCCGACTCAGTCCGTTCGCTGGGCCGAGGCCGAAGCTCCACCTCGTCAGGCTCGAACCGAACTCCCCTTGGAGGATGTGCAGAGCGACGATCTTCCCGGACTGCCCTTCCGACGCCTGCTCGAGGAACGAAAGGGCGATCTGCCCGGCCGGCACCACCGCCAGGAGCACGACGAGCGCGATCGACGGCACCACCAGGATCATCAGCTTCCGCACGGCCCCTCGGGCACAGACGGCCAGGACGACAGCGGCGAGGGGAACGGCGAAGATGACTTGTTTTGCGTCCGCGAGCAACGGGAGACCGATCAGCAGGGGCGACGCCACCACCACGGCGAAGACCGCACGACCGAACGACCCGGAGAAACCCCACGCGAGCATCGCGAGGCCTGCCAGCACCCCCACCCCCGCGATGACGTGGGCACCAGCGCCTGACCCGGACAGTGTCCCGACCACCGGATCGCCCTCCCCGTAGGTGACTGCCTGATAGATGGCGAAGGGTAGCTGCGCGACGACGAGGAACGTGAACCACACGAACAATCTCCGAGCGTTCCTCGGAGAAGGAGGTTCGGCGATCAGGAGCAGGATGAGGGCGAACGGCTCAGCCCATAGGGCAAAGGTGAGGAACGGCCTGGCGATGTCCGATGGTTGCAACATCCAGGACAGGCACGTGATCACCAGAAGGAGGAGCAGGGCGAAGGCGAGGGTCCTGGCCTCCGGGCGAGATCGGATCCCCCGTCGCAGCAGGACGGCCGCGAGACCAGCATAGATCAGCCCGAAGTCTGCGAAATCGAACACGTTCGGAAGCAAGCCGCTGGACGTGAAGATGCGCGAGAGCAGCGACGCGCCGAGCGCGAGCGCCGCCCAGGCCCAACTTGGCAGTGGTGCGAGGGCCACGGCGACGAACGATCCGACGATGATGACGGTTCGCGTGTCGAGTCCCCAACGCCAGATCGCGAGTCCCGTGACCACGATGGGCAGGTACCAGAGCGCGGCGCCCACGGTCGCGGTCGCGGTCTTGCGACGGTTCGGCCCGATCGTTGAATCCACGCCTACCTCTGGTGGGTGAGCCGAGCAGGCGATGCGACGACGGGCTCAAGCGCCGCGGTCTTGGTCGACCATGCGAGGCTTCGGGCGTGTTCGATCATGACAGCGCGCTTGGCCTCGAGGTCCTCGGCGGACGCGCTCCGAAGCGCGGATGCGAGGTTCGCCACGACGTCCTCACGCGAACATCCACGAGCGGGGACCACGTATGCGGACGATTCAACCAGCGAGGCCGGTCCTCCGACATCGAGCACGATCGGGATGGAACCTTGTGACATCGCCTCGACGACGACGAATCCCGCCTCGTCGTGCAGGCTCGGGAAGAGGAGGACATCGGAGCGTGCGAACAGATCGAGCAGGTCCGGGCGCGAAAGCGCGCCACGGAAGACGACGCGTCCATCGAGTCCCAAGTCTGCCGCAAGGGCCTCCAGGTGCCTGCGCTGCGGACCTTCTCCGGCCACCACCAGCCGCACCCGGTGGTCGCCGGTCTCGGACACGGCCCGAAGCGCGAGGGAGAAGCCCTTGAGGTGCATGAGCCGGCCGGCAGCCACGGCGACGAACCCGTCGTCGCGTCGTGCGGGACGCTGTACCGATCCGATCTCGTGGTCGTCCACGCCGCAATTGGTCTGAACGCGCGCGCGCGCTCGGTACCTGGGAGGTAGCCAGGCCAGCGTCTCCTGGTTCTGCACCAGTATGAGATCTGCGCCTCGCCATGTGAGTCGCACCAAGGGGTCCAGGTACCGCCCCACGAGACGCCTGCCCGCGCGCAGGGTCTCGTACGTGATCGCGGCGGTCCCCCCCGCGGGCACGAGCCGCCACGGCACACGGACGCCGCCGCCCACCGGCCCCCAGATGAACGGCACGCCAGGGAGCCTCACGAGCGCCGGCGTGAATGCCGAGGCGAACGTGACATGGTGAACGACGTCGAACGGCGTCTCGGCATGTGCTCGTCGTGCGACGCGTCGAGCAGCGAACTGCCACGCGTAGTAGTACGGGTGAACCCAACGCTGCCCCCGTTTCAAGCGGCTGGCCCATCCGGGCAGGTCGACGTAGAGGAACTTCATCGGGGGGTGATCCGAAGAGTGATCGGCTAGCTCCCGTTCGATCGGCTCGCGGTTGTTCGAGCGCGTCAGCACCCAGACCTCGTGGTGCCGCGCGAGCTCACGCGCCCAGTTCCATCCGACGCCGGGCTCCGAGCCGCGGCGCGGTTCACAGGCGTAGGCCGAGACGAGGATCCTCACCGCCGTATCGAGCCCCGCACATCGGCATCGCCCGACGCGCGAGCGATGACGGCCCCGAGCGAGGCCGCAAGGACCTGCGCGAGCGGTCGCCCTGCATCGACGACCGCGACGGTTCCAAGGTCACCTTCGAGCCGTGCCCAGCGTGCCTGCTGTCTCTCGATCTCTTCGGGAGCGAGCTCCGGTTTCCTGGCGTGCAGGACCGAAGGATCCCCGAGGAGGAGGATCGTCACATCGGGCTGCGGGAGGAGGCGTCCGAGCCGCTGCGCGAGCGAGGACGACCCGTTCAGCCGGTAGCGCAGGGGATCGACGAGGACGTCGTGGTACCCCCGTTCCATCACGACGATCCCGCTTCGGACCAGCGTGGGACGGATCCGCACGATGTAGCCGAGGGCGTGGTCGAGCCAGTAGTACAACGACGCCAGCGTCGACAGGACGCGGCCATGGGGAGCTGCCCCGTGCGGCCGCGATGGATCTCGCGCCGCTTGTCCAACGAGCGATCCGGGGCGAGGCAGGACGCCCGGAGACCAATGCAGCTTCAAGCGTCGGCGGAAGCACGGGGAGAGCTGATCGGTCAGCCGCGATGCGACGCTACTCTTCCCCGATCCGTCGGCGCCTGCGATGATGATCCACATCCCCGCCGGATGGATCAGCCGCACGATCCAGCGGCGGACGAAGCGCAGGGGCAAGATCGGGTCACGAGCCCCACGACGCACGCGGATCGCTCTGAGTAGAGCACGCGGGTTCGGGATCGTCCGGAGCGATGGCTCGGCGAGCGCTCGGGCGGCAACGTCTTCAGACAGCCGTCGCCCGAAGACACGTCTCGCGGCAGCGACGAAGTCCCGCGGTGACGATCCGACCTGTGCGAGCGCGGCTTCCAACGCAGGCGAGGCCTCACGTCGCTTCCACGCGTGCTTCGCGATCACGTACGTCGAGATCCACGACGGATCCGGCATCCTGATTCCATCGCGCATGACGGCGTCCGCGAGGAGGGCCCGCATCGGCACGCCAAACTTGGCAACCCCCCGAACGTCACCGCAGATATCGATGGCGATCCGTCGTAGCTCGGTCCCCTCCTGTTTCGCGAACACGCAGTACCAGGACGACCCGACGTCGTACTCAGACGTCAGCAACGCCTGATAGCCCAGGCGTTGGAGCGAGTCCCGGGTGGCCGACCAGACACCGACCCATGGGCCGTCGACGGCGATGTCGATGTCGTGCTCCTCGAGGGAGCCGGGGGTTTCGTGCAAGAGAGCGGATCGGATCCCGGCGGTGTCGAGCGAGCGCTGGAGTTCGGAGACGACCTCGACCAGACGTGGATCTCGTCGTGTCGATTCGCCCGCGTCGGCGGCGACGACCCTCACCGATGCCTCCGCCGAGCGGTGCTGGCGTCGTGCCTCGAGCCGCTCGTCTCCCCATCTCCCATGCTCGATGCCACGTCAGACGATCGGGGCGTATCTGGCGCGGTGCTCGGCTGGCCTCCATTGCTTTCCGGCAACTTGCTCGAGCGGGGAGATCCGAGTCGCTTCGAGAGCACGGCGCCGTCGATCGTGCCGTCATGCCGGTCCGCGTCCATCAGGATCGTCCCGAGCAAGGGTACGTCAAGTGATCGGGCCACTTGTGATGCGCGCTGGGCCATGATCGGCTTGCATGCGCCTGCACGCACGACGAGCACGACGATGTCCGAGACGGACATCCACATCACGGCGTCGCCGCCGGAGGACACCGCTGGCGATCGGATGAGGACGACATCCGCGCTCTGCCTCAATCGCTCCATCAGAGCCTTCGGATCATGCTCGCCGAGCACGTCCAAGGGCCGGTCCCGCGATCGGCCGGGTGGGAGCAGGCGGAGTCCTGGGATTGACGTCGGGACCAAGACGTCCGTCAGTCCCGCCGAGCCGTTAAGGACCTGGAACAGACCGCGGTCGGCCGCCACCGGCACTACCCGGTCGCTCTCGTCGAGACCGGCTGCATCGACCACGATCGCACGCAGCCCGATCGTTGCGCACGCCCATGCGATGCCACCCGCCGCGACAGCCGAGGCCTGCCCCGGCTCTGGTGAGAGGAGGGTCACGGTCCGATACCGACTGCCGAGACCGCGGGTGACGAGCGAAGCCCGGACTGCCGCGAGCGCCGATGCCGAGACGGCAGGGAGCCGTAGCTCAACACCATCGTCCTTCGACTTGACGGGTGCCTCCAGGGTCCCTTGCCTGCTCCGTGACCGAATGACGACGCCGGACGATCTTCGATGCCATAGGGTCCTGGCCCGTGGGATCGCGGCGAGGATCTGCGTGTCGGTCGCATCCACGACTTCCTGGGGTGTATGGAGCCGGCGATCGACGCTGCCCCTGAGCAGAGCCAAGCCGATCCCGAGCATCAGTCCGAGCACGAACGCCACGACACCGTCGCGGATGGTCGCGGGTCCCGACGACGAGGCGAACCTCGCCCTGAGGACGATCGCACCGCCCCCCGAGACCGTCTCCAGGTCGAACAGCAGCTGGTCTCGCTGAGCGATGACATCATCGATCCGATCGGCGAGCGTCGCCAGCTCCTCTCGGATGCTCTCTGGATCCGATCCGACCGGCGGCGTAGCGAGATTGGACCGCAAGTTCACTCGATGGCTCTCGAACTCCGCGAGGGAGCGATCGAGATCGTCGACTGCCGCCTCAAGAGCATTGCGGGCGACGTCTTGGCGCGTGTCGATGAAGGCCGCCGCGTACGCGTTCGCCATCTGGATGGTGGCACGAGGGGACGGCGACGACGTTTCGATCTCCAGCACATCGTCGGTGATCGGCTTGCCCTCGACGGTCACCACTTCAGACGCGGCGCCGGGAAGCCTCTCTCTCACGTTCCTGGCGACGTCCTCGCCGAGCAAGAGCTGAGCCTGTGTATCGATGGGAGCGGAGAGTCCGAACGGATCGATCACCGACTCGAATTGATCCTGTGCAGTTGCTGTTCCGCCCAGGAGGACCGGCCGGATGACGACACGGCTCGCGGCGGAGTAGGTCGTTCCCTGCCGGATGGAGTACACAACGCCGACGATCGTGACAGCAACCGTGGCGACGACGATCAGCTTCCGATGACGTCGTAAGACCTGGAGCCTCTCCGACAGAACGGTGGATCGTTGCTCCAAGTCGTTCTCCTTCCCTCGGTCTCTGCGGAGATCGCGGAACGACGCGATCCCTTCTAGCTCTTCGGTCCCTCCGTTGAGGGCGACTTGATCATCGTTTCGAGGGCGGCCACCACCGCCGAAGCCGGGAACAGTCGGCGCCCCCCCAGAGATCTGATCGTGCCGATCTTCCCCCCGTCGGCCCAATTCCGGACTGTGCGCGGGGTCGTGCGCAGGATGGCGGCGACCTGGCTGGTGGTGAGGAGCGGCTCATCGAGCGCCGCGGATCCACCCACCTGAAGGCCGGCCTCCTCCAGGTAATGGATCAGCTCTGACCGGTTCGGCTGTACCTTGGGTGCGGCCTCTTCTTGCTCAGCCACGGATACCTCCAGAAGTGCGAACGGATCCGGCAGACGCCGATCGGGCCGAAACGGAAAAGGAGCGGGACGATATCCCGCTCCTTCGCACGGACCCGCGGCGGGCCCGATAGACCACGTTGGATGCTAGGGAAGTCTGGTGTTACCTGTCAAGCCGCTCCTGCCGGAATTGCCGCTGGTGCCCGTCTGAGCGCCGCGACCGGGGGGACCTCGGCAGGCGATCCGTCCGAGTCGCGCCTTCGGGACCATTATGGATGTCGGGGCCCGGCGCGGCTGCCCACCTACCCGGGCCCTCAGATGGAGGACGGGCCATTGAGATCGGGGGCGGATGCCGACGTCGGGTCCCGTCAGTCACACGTGACTCCGGTGGTCGCGCAGCTCTGGATCCGGTCGCCGTTCAACACGTTGTCGTGGATGTAGATGTCGTGCATCGGCAGCGGGTTGCGGGTCCCGTCGTAGATGAAGATCGCTCGCGTACCGCCGGACCCGTCCCCAACGTCGTTCCCTCCGAAGGTGTTGCCGGCGATCTCGATGTTGGACGAGTCGGAGATGATGATCCCGGCCCAACCCGAGGGAGGAGCGTCCGTGTTCCATCCGTTGTTGCGGATCTTGTTGTTCTTGATGAGCGCGTGGTCGCCCTGGACGGCGTCGCCCGACACCTCCCAGACGATGCCGCTTCGGCCGTTGTGTACCAGCGTGGAATCCCTGATCACGAAGGCGACGTGATCGCAGTGGTCACACCAGATACCGTCCCAGTAGTTGTCGTGGACGTACGAGTTCGTCATCGTGAATGAGCCGCGGTTGAGCTTGATACACGAGGCGGACTGGAACTCGGTCATCAGCGAATCGGGGTGCCACCCGTTCCCGTCGCACTCGAACCTGTTCACCACGATGTCGTGAGTACCGCCACCGAAGCACGTGGTGCCGTTCCCGAAGCAGCGCACCCCGATAGCGTGGACTCGCACGTCGGCCAGCATCACGGCCCCACATGACCCGTTGCAGTTCTCGTTGAGCGGCCGGTTCGCCCCGCCGACCGACAAGCGCTTGAACGAGACGAGCCCGGTCGTGTCCGAGTGGTAGTACCCGAACATCACGCTGATGCCGCGGGCCGCCTCGATGGTCGTCGCGTCGCGGCCGGCACCCACCAGGCGGTCTCCGGGGTCCAGGAGGACCAGTTCGGTGACGGTGTAGTTGCCGCGGGCGAGGCAATAGGTGGTCCCGGCGCCGTGCCTGTTGACGACCGAGGCCAGCCGCGCGTTGGGCCGGACATTCACCCCCTGACAACGATGAGATCTCGGAGCTCGAGCGTCACCTTCCGAGGAGTTCCACCACCCCGTGGCCGCGATGAGGAGCAACGACAGCGCGAGAACGCTGCCAGCCCGAACGAAGTGAGCCCGCGATGTTGATGGAGTCATGCCCCGTCCCCCTCACCTCGACCAACGCACGATGTTGCCACAGGTGTCGCATGCGTCGCTAGCGTACTCACCTCGGACGTGCCACCACCTCTGCGCTGGCCAGGTTGGTTGAGACCGAGTCCGTCAGGTGGTGGAAGTCCACGGTGTCATCCTGATCGGCAGCTCGTTGCATCCCGACGAGGCGGATCACCGAGTCCCGGTTGGGGAAGATCCCGACGACGTCGGTGCGGCGACGGATCTCTCTGTTCGAACGCTCCGGCGGGGTGATGGATCAGATCTGCTCGAGCACCCTTTCGTTGAGCGTGGGTCGTCGTTGCATCGGGATGGGCGAAGATCGAACACACGATCGTCACGACGAACCGGCCCGGCCGACTTCGGCACTTCGTCAGCAGGCTGCGCAGGAAGTGGGTTCTGCATCGTTGCCACGTGCCGCCGGGAAGCGTCGAGGCGATCGCGTGGACGAGCCACTGGTGCGCATGGGACCCACTCACCGCCCGCCGGCTGTCACCTCATCCCGCGGCCTAGAAGGTCTAGCATGGGGGCCCGTTGGCGTGGAGGGAAGGACAACGAGGCGAGAAGCGGCCGCACTTGTCGCGTCGGTGATCGTCGTCACCGCGGCACCGTCGTGGGCGCAGGACCCCGTCGTCCTGGCGCCGACGGCGGACAGCTTCGTCCGCGAGGACGATCCGTCCCAGAACTTCGGATCGGCCCCGTGGCTGCGAGCGGGTGACTACTACGACGACACGCAGTTCTACTCATACCTCGCGTTCGCCGCCCCGGCCCATGCTTCCACGTCCGGTACGTTGCGCGTCTGCATCGAGCTGGGGTTCCCATGGGCGGGAGAGCCCGTGCGCGTCCACACCGTGCGCGATGACGCGTGGACCGAGGGCCGCCTTACGTACGCCAACCGGCCCGCCATCGGCCCCGTCGTGGCGAGCTTCCCGAACGTCGAGGAAGGATGCGTCACGGCGTCGGTGCCGGTCGACCCCGGCCAAACCAATACATACGCGCTCTCGCGTGTCGGCGAGATCAACCGGATGACGTCGGACGAGAGCGCCGTCATGGCCGACCGTCCCACGCTCACGGTGGTAGCCGGCGACGTTGTCACCATTCGGTACTCCCGGACGCTCTCGTTACGCCTCGACCGGCACCTGGTGGCGAGCGGGATGGTCGTAGCGCTGCCCAACTTTGCGGCGTGCGTCGCCGATACGACGGTCCGGATCGAGCGGCGAGCGCCGACTGGATGGCGGACGGTTGACCGGACGCGGACGGGGGCCGACGGCGCTTACCGCGTGCGGATCCCGGACGTCGTGGGCACCTACCGTGCTCGGGTCGGCAGGGACCTGCTCGAGACCGGAGAGGTCTGCACCGCGGATCGCTCCCGCCCCAAGGCGCACCGGCACCGGTAGCGAGCGGACGCCAGAGCTTGGGGGCGACCTCCTTCTGGGCCACTTGAACGTTCGGCGACAGCAATGATGCTCGGCCCGTTCGTTGTCGCGCCTGAAGCGTGCTGCAGGCTCTCCGCGGGTCCTCGGTCGCCCAACGCCGGGGGTTACGCCGCGTTTCTGCCAGTTTCGAACCTCCGGCCCCGCGCGTCATCTTCATCCACTTGGGATAGGCGGAAGTGACCGTGGCGTCGGCGTCCGCTCGGATCCTGTCGGTGTCCGCTCCTCGAATGCTTCGCGGCGGAGGCGATGGTTGGCTGAGCGACGAAGAAGGTGAGGGAGAACCGGCGGTGCGAAGTCGCACCTACGGATCGGGGCAACGTGGGCGCGGAGGCAGGTGGGGGCGACGCGGTGCGTCGAACGGACCTTCATCGTCTGGTCGCTCAGGGTACCCCCCCGAGCCAGGGCCAGATGCCGCGTTGACCCCCGGCACTCGTCCCGATATCCTGTTAGCACTCACCGTCGTCGAGTGCTAACGCGCAAGGAGGGGAACCGTATGGCCAAGAAGGACTTCAACCTGAAGCCCCTGGAAGACCGGATCGTGGTCAAGCCCGGTGAAGAGGAAGAGAAGACGGTCTCGGGCATCGTGATCCCCGACACCGCCAAGGAGAAGCCCCAGGAGGGCTCGGTCGTGGCGGTCGGGCCGGGACGGTTCGAGGAGGGGGCACGGGTCCCGCTCGACGTCGCCGTCGGCGACACCGTCATCTACTCGAAGTACGGCGGCACCGAGGTCAAGGTCGCGGGCGAGGAGTACCTGATCCTCTCGGCCCGGGACGTCCTGGCCGTCATCGCCAAGTAACCCGCAGTCACGTTCGGTCGGGGGCGGGCCGTGAGGCGGCCGCCCCCGTTCCGTCACCTGGCTCCGTCATCTGGGGAGGTCCCATGGCAAGCAAGCTGCTGAAGTTCAGCGAGGACGCGCGTCGAGCGCTCGAGACCGGCGTGAACAAGCTGGCCGACACGGTCGCCCTCACGCTCGGACCGAAGGGCCACAACGTGGTCCTGGACAAGAAGTGGGGTGCGCCGACGATCACGAACGACGGCGTCACGATCGCCAAGGAGGTCGAGCTCGAGGACCCGTGGGAGAACATGGGCGCCCAGCTCGCGAAGGAGGTCGCCACCAAGACCAACGACGTCGCGGGTGACGGCACCACGACCGCGACCGTGCTCGCGCGGGCGATGGTCCACCGCGGCATGCGCAACGTCGCGGCCGGCGCGAACCCGATGGCGCTCAAGCGGGGCATCGAGAAGGCCGTCGTCGCGGCCGTCGACGCGATCAAGGACCAGGCCAAGGACGTGGGTTCGCGCGAGGACATCTCCAACGTGGCCGCGATCTCGGCGGCCGACCATACGATCGGCGACGTGCTCGCCGAGGCGCTCGACAAGGTCGGTAAGGACGGGGTCGTGACGGTGGAGGAGTCGAACACGTTCGGCATGGAGCTCGAGTTCGTGGAGGGCATGCAGTTCGACAAGGGCTACATCTCGCCCTACTTCGTCACCGACCAGGAGCGCATGGAGGCCGTCCTCGAGGAGCCGTACATCGCGCTCGTGAACAAGAAGATCGGCGGCGTCCAGGAGCTGCTCCCGCTGCTGGAGAAGGTGCTCCAGGCCGGCCGGGCGCTCCTGCTGATCGCCGAGGACGTCGAGGGGGAGGCGCTCGCCACGCTGGTCGTCAACAAGATCCGCGGCACGTTCAACGTGGTCGGGGTCAAGGCGCCCGGATTCGGCGACCGCCGCAAGGCGATGCTCCAGGACATCGCGACCCTTGCCGGCGGACAGGTCATCAGCGAGGAGGTCGGGCTGAAGCTCGAGAACGTCGGGCTCGACCTGCTCGGCAGCGCGAGAAAGGTCGTCGTGACCAAGGACGACACCACGATCGTCGAGGGCGCGGGCGGTCAGGACGAGGTCAAGGGCCGCATCAACCAGATCAAGGCGGAGATCGACAAGACCGACTCCGACTGGGACCGCGAGAAGCTCCAGGAGCGCCTCGCGAAGCTGGCCGGTGGCGTCGCGGTGGTCAAGGTGGGCGCCGCGACCGAGGTCGAGCTCAAGGAGAAGAAGCACCGGATCGAGGACGCGCTGTCCGCGACGAGGGCCGCGATCGAGGAGGGGATCGTGCCGGGCGGAGGCGTGGCGCTGATCCGCGCCGAGGCCGCGCTCGACAAGATCGACCTCGACGGGGACGAGGCCACCGGGGCGAGGATCGTTCGGGACTCCCTGTCCGAGCCCGCTCGCCTGATCGCCCACAACGCCGGCGTCGAGGGCGCCGTGGTCGTCGAGCGGATCCGCACCGAGGGCGACTCGCGGGGCTACGACGCCTCGAGCGGCGAATGGGTCGACATGTTCAAGGCCGGCATCCTTGACCCGGCAAAGGTCACGCGCTCGGCGCTGCAGAACGCGGCCTCGATCGCGGCGATCATCATCACGGCCGAGAGCGCCGTGGTGGAGAAGCCGGAGGAGGAAGAGCCCGCCGCCGCCGGTGGTCACGGACATATGCACTGACCGCAGCGGCCATCGAGCATCCCACGAGAGGGCCGGGTCGCAGGCCCTCTCGTTTGCGTCCCGCGACCTCAGAACGGCGGGCGTTCGGTCCCGGTCTTCGCCAGTCCGGCCAGGAGTCCAACCGTGAACGCCGTGCTGAGAGCGGCGAACACCCACCACAGGAGCGGCGACACCCCGTCGGGCAGGCCGAACAGCGCGTTCAAGACCGCCACGATCGCCGAACCCGCGGACGCGAGGACGAACGCCCACGCGAACCACCACAGGGTCTCCAGGCGGCGAGCCACGAGCACCATGAGCAACGACAGGGAGAATGCGAAGACGCCCGTGATCCGGACGTAGCCCTGGTCGGGGAGCGACGGCAGGTCGAACACCGTGACCAGCACGAACCGGGGTGCCAGGGCGATCGCGATCCCGCACGCCGCCCAGACGAAGGCCTGCAGGGTCATCACCCGCCTCAGGAGGTCCACGGCGGCCCATCATCCCAGGTCACTGCCGGTGCGGCGTTGGTAGCATGCGGCCGGAGCCCCGCGTGGGCTCCTCTTGCTGACGAACCCTGTTCCTGACCGACCTGCGAGGCACGGACATGACCGACACGCCCCGGGTCGCGGTCATCGGGCTGGACTGCGGCACCCCCCAGCTCTTGTTCCGCGACTTCGAAGCCGAGACGCCGAACATCCACGCGATGATGCAGCGTGGGATGTGGGGTGACCTGGCGAGCATCACGCCGCCCATCACGGTTCCCGCGTGGGCCTGCGCCATGACCGGAAAGACGCCGGGGCAGCTCGGCATCTACGGGTTCCGCAACCGCAGGGACACAAGCTACGAGGGCCTGTCGATCGCGACCTCGGATGCCGTGAAGGAGCCCGCGGTATGGGACGTCTTGGGGGGCAAGGGTCTCCGGTCCCTGCTGATCGGAGTTCCGCCATCGTTCCCGCCGCCGAAGGCGTTCCCCGGGTGGCGGGTCGGATGCTTCCTCACGCCACCATCGGCGACGTCGTGGGCGTTCCCGGCCGAGCTCGAGACCGAGATCGTGGCCGAGCTCGGGGACGGGAATGACTACATCTTCGACATCCCTGACTTCCGTCGCGCCGGCTACGACGTCGCGCTCGATCAGGTGTTCAGGATGACCGAGCGTCGGTTCCAGGTCGCGCGCAAGCTCGCTCTGGAGAAGCCCTGGGACTTCTTCATGCTGTGCGAGATCGCGCCGGACCGCCTCCATCACGTGTTCTGGCAGCACTGGGATCCGCACCACCCGCTGTACGAGGCGGGCAACAAGTACGAGACGGCGTTCCAGGACTACTACCGGTTCCTCGACGTCGAGGTCGGCAAGCTCCTCGAGGTCCTCCCGGAGGACGCGATCACGATCGTGATGAGCGACCACGGCGCGCGCCCGATGATGGGCGGGCTCTGCTTCAACGACTGGCTGATCCAGGAGGGCTACCTCGCACTCGAGGCGCAGCCCTCGCACGTGATCCCCGTCAAGGAGGCGGCGATCGACTGGAACCGAACGGTTGCCTGGGGCGACGGAGGCTACTACGGCCGCCTGTTCCTGAACGTGAAGGGCCGCGAGCCCCAGGGGACCCTGGGGCCGGAGCGGTACGAGGAGGTGCGGGACGAGCTGGTCGCGAAGCTCGAGGCCGCGCCCGGGCCCGACGGGACGCCGCTCGGAACGAAGGTCCTGAAGCCGCAGGACGTGTACCCGGAGGTCCGCGGCGTTGCGCCCGATCTGATCGTGTACTTCGGGGATCTCGCGTGGCGTTCGGTCGGGTCGGTGGGGAACCGGAGCATCTATACCTACGAGAACGACACCGGGCCCGACGGCGCGAACCACGATCGCAACGGCGTGTGGGCGATGGCCGGCCTCCCGGGGCAGTCGACGGGTGAGGTCAGCGGCCTCAACCTCGTCGACGTCGGACCCTCCATCCTGTCGATGTACGGCATCGACGCGCCCGAGGGCGCCGTCGGAAGGAGCTTCCTGTGACCCCTCACCCAGAACCGAAGGGCTTCACCGTCTGGTTCACCGGCCTTTCCGGGGCCGGCAAGTCGACGGTCGCCGAGATGCTCTATCACGAGTTCCAGGCCCGTCAGATGAAGACCGAGATCCTGGATGGCGACGTGGTCCGGCAGAACCTGTCCAAGGGCCTCGGGTTCTCCAAGGAGGATCGCGACACGAACGTGCTGCGGATCGGTTTCGTCGCCGAGCTCCTGACCCGTAACGGCGTCGCCACGATCTGCTGCCCGATATCGCCCTACAAGGAGACCCGCGACCGGGTGCGCGCGATGATCGGGGAGTTTGTCGAGGTCTACGTGCACGCCACGCTCGACGAGCTGTCGCAGAACCGCGACCCCAAGGGCCTGTACAAGAAGGCGCTCGCCGGCGAGATCAAGGGGTTCACGGGTGTCGACGATCCGTACGAGGTCCCCGAGCGCCCCGAGTTGGTGCTCGACACGATGGTCGAGTCACCCGAGGGATCGCTGCAGCGGACGCTGACCAGGCTCCAGGAGCTCGGATACCTCGAGGACGACTCGATCCTGGTCGAGGGCGACCGGCTGCATTCGGGGCTGACCGACCTGCGGGTCCACGAGACGGGGCACGTTATCAGCGAGAGCTGAGGACGGGCCCCTGGTGGGGCCCTCGGCCACGGCGGGCCACGCGCGAGCGGGCGTCACCGTCAGGTGAACGTGGTCATCGCGCTCGAGTCTCGATCGTTCGGCCGGCTCGCGCAACCCGGTCCGGCGGCACGGCCGTGGTACCTTCCCCCCATGGAGTGACGGCGTCCACCCGGAGCGGGTGGGCGCCGCTGCATATCCGGGTCTCTCGGCCGGGGCCAGCGGGAGGGCGGGGCCAGGAGGACGAGCATGGAGATCGAGATCGGCAAGGGGAAGATGGCCCGGCGCGCGTACGGGTTCGACGAGGTGGCGATCGTCCCGTCTCGGCGAACGCGAGATCCCGACGACGTCGACATCTCCTGGCAGATCGACGCCTACACGTTCGGGCTGCCGATGATGGCGTCGGCGATGGACGCGGGCGTCTCGCCGGCGACCGCCGTCCGGATCGGGCAGCTCGGCGGGCTCGCATGTCTGAACCTCGAGGGCCTGTGGACCCGCTACGAGGATCCGGAGCCCATCTACGAGGAGATCGCCACCCTGCCCGACGAGAAGGCGACCGGGCGCATGCAGGAGCTGTACCGGGAGCCGCTCAAGGACGAGCTCGTGGAGCAGCGGATCCGCGAGATCAAGGAGGGTGGGGTCGTCTCGTGCGCCTCGCTCACCCCGCAGCGGGTCGAACGGTACGCCGAGGCCGTCGTCGGCGCCGGCCTCGACATCCTGGTGATCCAGGGCACCGTGGTCTCCGCCGAGCACGTCTCGACCCACAGTCAGCCTCTGAACCTGAAGGAGTTCATCGCGACGTACGACCTCCCGGTGATCGTGGGGGGGTGTGCCTCGTACACGACGGCGCTCCACCTGATGCGGACGGGCGCGGTCGGCGTGCTGGTTGGCGTGGGTCCCGGGAACGCGTGCACGACGCGTGGCGTGCTCGGTGTCGGCGTGCCGCAGGCGACGGCGATCGCCGACGCGGCGGCCGCGCGCATGGAGCACCTCCGCGAGACCGGCCGCTACTGCCACGTGATCGCCGACGGCGGCATGCGCACCGGGGGCGACATCGCGAAGGCGATCGCCTGTGGCGCGGATGCGGTGATGATCGGTTCGCCGCTGACGCGCGCGTACGAGGCGCCGGGTCGCGGCTACCACTGGGGGATGGCGACGTTCCATCCGACGCTGCCGCGCGGCGCGCGCGTCAAGACCCAGCAGGTCGCGACCCTCGAGGAGATCCTCACGGGGCCCGCGCACGAGAACGACGGGACGTTCAACCTGTTCGGGGCGCTCGCCACCTCGATGGCGACCACCGGCTACGCCACGATCCGCGAGTTCCAGAAGGCCGAGCTCGTCGTGGCGCCGTCGATCAAGAGCGAGGGCAAGACGTACCAGACCGCCCAGCGCGTCGGGATGGGTCACTAGGGGCGTGGCCTCCGTCCCCCGGCGCCCTGTCCTGGTCGTCGATCTCGGGGCGCAGTACGCGCAGCTGATCGCGCGCAGGATCCGCGAATGCCATGTGTACTCGGAGATCGTGGCGCACGACCTCCCCTCGTCCGAGCTCGCCGCGCGCAGGCCGGCGGGCATCGTGCTCTCGGGTGGCCCGGCGTCGGTGTACGAGGCAGGGGCGCCGGCGCTGGATCCGGGCGTGTTCGAGCTCGGGGTCCCGGTCTTCGGGATCTGCTACGGGCACCAGCTCATGGCGCAGACCCTCGGGGGCGAGGTCGAGGCGACGGGGCGGCGCGAGTACGGACGCACGCAGCTCCACGTGACCGAGCCGGGGTTGCTGCTCGAGGATCTGGCGGCCGACGAGCAGGTGTGGATGAGCCACGGCGACGCCGTGACGCGGGCACCCGAGGGGTTCCGCGTGACCTCCCGGACCGACGCGATCCCCATCGCGTCGATGGAGGACCCCGAGCGGTCCCTGTACGCGGTGCAGTTCCACCCGGAGGTCGTGCACACGCCCAAGGGGGTGGCCGTGATGAAGCGGTTCCTCTACGACGGGTGCGGCCTCCTGCCGGACTGGACGCCGGCGAACGTGATCGAACGCGCGGTCGCGGCCATCCGCGCCCAGGTCGGGCGGGCCGAGGTGCTCTGCGCGCTCTCCGGCGGCGTCGACTCGGCCGTGGCGGCCCTCCTCGTCCACCGGGCGGTCGGGGAGCAGCTGACGTGCGTGTTCGTCGACACCGGGCTGCTGCGCGAGGGCGAGCCCGAACAGGTCGAGGAGACGTTCGGCCGGCACTTCCGAGTGCCGTTGGTCCACGTCAAGGCGGAGGATCGGTTCCTCGGCCGGCTCGCGGGCGTGACCGACCCGGAGGACAAGCGGCGCCGGATTGGCGAGGAGTTCATCCGAGTCTTCGAGGAGGTCGCGCGCGAGCACCGCAGCGCCGCGTTCCTCGTCCAGGGGACGCTGTACCCCGACGTGATCGAGAGCGGTTCGCACACCGCGGCGCGGATCAAGAGCCATCACAACGTCGGCGGCCTCCCGGCGGACATGGACCTCGAGCTCGTCGAGCCGCTCCGCGACCTGTTCAAGGACGAGGTCCGAACCGTCGGGGCCGAGCTCGGCCTGCCCGAGGAGATCGTGCAGCGCCAGCCCTTCCCGGGCCCGGGGCTCGCGGTCCGGATCGTGGGCGAGGTCGATCGCGAGAGCCTGACGATCGTTCGGGCCGCCGACCACGTCGTGCGGGAGGAGATCCGGCGCGCCGGGCTCGACCGGGAGACGTGGCAGGCGTTCTGCGTGCTGCTCGCAGACGTTCGGAGCGTCGGGGTGATGGGAGACGGGAGGTCCTACGAGCATCCGGTCGTGCTCCGCGCGGTGACCAGCGAGGATGCGATGACGGCCGACTGGGCTCGGCTGCCGCACGACGTGCTCGACGGGATCGCGAGCCGGATCGTCAGGGAGGTCCCCGGCGTGAACCGCGTCGTCTACGACATCACGAGTAAGCCGCCCGGCACGATCGAGTGGGAGTAGTGCCGAACCCGGCGCTCCACGGATGTCATCCCTCGCCGACCGAGGTTGACGCGGGGCGCGTTCGCCCCACCCGTCGCCGCCGATAGGCGCGGTTCTTCGTCCGGTTGCCGCAGATCGACATCGCGCACCATGCGGCGGAACGGTTCTTCGAGCGGTCGAAGAAGGCGTACCCGCACTGGCGGCAGGCCTTGAGCCTGGGCCACACCCCCGTGATCTGCGCCTCGTGCAGGATGTCCAGGACCGTTGCCACCGCGGCGTCCGCCGCGTGTCCGACCGGCTCGAGTTCAGTCGCGCCGCGCGGACCGAGCCCGATCCGGAGCCGGACGCGGGCTCCCTCGCGACGGAGCGTGCCCAGGGCGTCCGGCGTCAGCGCGCCGCCGTGGTTGGCGGTGACGAGCGCCCGGATCGCCTCGCGGAACTCGCGCAGCCTGACCACGTCCGCGTGGGTGATCCGTACCGGAGGGGAGACGAGCCGCTTCTGGAGCAACCACGTCCGGGCCTTCGTCGGGGTGCCGAGCCGGTCCCAGGCCGGCGGGAAGTCGTGGTTGAACGTGTTCACGAACCGCTGGAGGGTCTCGAGCCGTCCGGGGGCCTTGGGCCGACCTCCCGGCTCGATCTGCTCCCCGACGCGACGCTTGTCCCGCTCGTCCATCGATCTCACTTGACCTTCCAGGAGTGACCAGCATAGCCTGTATGCTGGTCATGGTCTCGCGCTGGCAACGTTTCGGCTCGCTGGGACTCCCGTTCGCCGCGGGGGTGCTCACCGCCGTCGTGGTCGTCGCCGTGGCTGCATCGGAGCCCGAGCCGGGCTCGTCCGGCCAGGTCGCGCCGGACGCCACGTCGTCGGCGAGCCCCATCGTCTCGGGCGCGGCATCGTCGCCTTCGCCCCTGCTCAAGATCGGCGGCGCGCCCGGGGCCGAGCCCGAACGTACGGTCGACCCTCTGCTCCTGCCGTACCCGTTCCTGTCCCCGACGCCGCCCCCTTCCACGAGAACGGTGCTCGACGGGACGTACCTGCGCGTGCTGACCCTGCGCGACGTCGGGGGCGCACGCGTCGGTCTGCCGTTCCGATGCCTCCGCTGTCCCCCCTACAGGATCGACGCGGGGGTCAGCACGATCATGTTCTGGCACGGCGCCTGGTTCCTGCATCACCAGATGTCGGGCTTCAAGACGCAGGGGAGCTTCGTCGTCGAGGGCGATCGCGTGACCCTGTTCAACGACCCGAACTGCCCGCAAGGGGAGGGCGTCTACCGGTTCGAGAAGACCGCGCACGGTCTGCGGTTCGAGACGATCCACGACGACTGTCCGTGGAGCGGCGAGCGCGCCGACGACCTCACGCGCGTGCAGTGGACGAACGTCCACGTGTGCGTCCGGTGGATCAAGAACCTGTGGCCGGGCGCGGTCGCCTGCTGATCTCGGCGGCGTGAGCCTCCCGGGTCAGTCGACGCGGTCGGCGATCACGACGAGCCGGGTCGACGCCGAGAACCGCGGGTTGCAGGTGGTCAGGACGAGGCTCGGGTCCACCGTCTGACGCAAGACCGAAACGCCCGACGGCAGGACCCCCGACGGCGGGGTGACGACGATGCGCGCGACCCGGTAGTCGAAGATCCCGTACTCGGTCGCGAGCACGATCCGGTCCCCAGGCCGGAGCTCGTTGAGGGACCAGAACGGCGCGAGGTAGGTGGTCCGGTGCCCCGCGATACCCACCCGCCCGGTGTCTTGCCACGGGTACGCCGTGTTGCTGTAGTGGCCCGGGCCCTTCTTCAGCGCCTCGGTGTCGGTGCCCTCCACCACCACGTAGTCGACGTCGATCTCCGGGATCCGGATGATCGCCACCGCGTCCCCCGGCACCTTGACCACCTGGTCCGGCGCGTCGGCAGGAGTGAGGCTCGCGACGTTGCGTTCGAAGCGGGGGCGGAGGTCGTCCTGGGCTCGCTGGGTAGCGAACCCGGTCCCCCACAGGTTCCACCACATGTACCCGGCCAGGACGAGCGCGGCCGCGATGAAGACCAGCCCCGTGATGCGCAGGACCCTGCCGCTGCGGCTCCGCCGGCGGCGGGCCGGCCGAGCGGGGACGGCGCTGCCCTCGAGGATCTCGGTCTCGGCCATCCCCTGAAGTGTCGCAGTTTCGGTCGGGTTCCTTGAGCACACGAGCTACCCGGTGAGCGATCCTCGGCCCGTAAGGCGAGGGTCCGTCCGAGGCCCCCCTACAATCGGGCCGTGGCCGTCCGTTCGCCCCTCGTCGACGCCTTGAATCCGGTGCAGGCCGAGGCGGTCCTGCACACCGAGGGTCCGGTCCTGATCGTGGCGGGCGCCGGGTCGGGCAAGACTCGGGCCCTGACGCACCGGATCGCCTACCTGATCAGGGAGCACGGGGTGAGCCCCTACGCGATCCTCGCGATCACGTTCACCAACAAGGCGGCCCGCGAGATGGCGGCGCGCGTGGAGGGCCTGCTCGGGCAGCGGATCGCGAAGGGGATGTGGATCCTCACGTTCCATTCGGCCTGCGCGCGGATCCTTCGGCGCGAACACGATCACCTCGGCCTGCCGGGGAGCTTCACGATCTACGACGAGGGAGACACGGAGCGCCTGCTCTCGAGCGTCATCAAGGACCTGAACCTGGACCTCAAGCGGTACCCGCCTCGCGCGATGTCCGCGGCGATCGGCAAGGCGAAGGACAACGTCCTGTCGGCGTCGGAGTTCGCGCAGATGGCGGGGAACCTCTACGAGCAAACGATCGCGAGCGTGTACGTGGAGTACGAGAAGCGCAAGCTCGCCGCGGGGGCACTCGACTTCGACGATCTGATCACCGAGACCGTTCGCCTGTTCCGCGACCATCCCGCGGTCCTGGAGCACTACCAGGAGTGGTTCCGGTACATCCTGGTCGACGAGTATCAGGACACGAACCGCGCCCAGTACCAGCTGGTCAACCTGCTCGCCGAGAAGTACCGGAACATCTGCGTCGTGGGCGACGCCGACCAGGGCGTCTACTCGTGGCGCGGGGCGACGATCCAGAACCTCCTGGACTTCGAGCGCGACTACCCCGACGCCGAGGTCTTCCTGATGGAGCAGAACTACCGCTCCACCTCGAACATCCTCGCGATCGCCAACGCGCTGATCGAGCACAACGTGCAGCGCAAGCCCAAGTCCCTGTGGACCGAGACGACGGAGGGCGAGCTCGCGGTTCGTTTCCGCGCCGACGACGAGCACGAGGAAGCCCTGTTCGTCGCCGAGGAGACCCATCGGCTCGTGGAGGACGAGGCCCATCGGTACTCCGACGTCGCGGTCTTCTACCGGACGAACGCCCAGAGCCGGGTGCTCGAGGACATCTTCATGCGGGCGGGCATCCCGTACCGCGTCGTCGGTGGCGTGCGGTTCTACCAGCGGAAGGAGATCAAGGACGTGCTCGCGTACCTGCGGTTGCTGCTGAACCCGCAGGACGTGATCAGCGCACGCCGGGTGGTGAATACGCCCAAGCGTGGCATCGGCGACGCGACCGTGGCGGCGCTGGAGGGCTTCGCGGCGATCGAGCAGGTCGCCTTCCTGGAGACCACCCGGCGTGCCGACGAGCTCCCCGAGCTCGGGGCTCGGGCCAGGGGCGCCATCGCCGGGTTCGTCGGCGTGATGCAGCGCCTCCAGGAGGCGTACGACTCCGGCGCGGGCCCGCAGCGGATGGTGGAGGCCGCGGCTACCGAGTCCGGCTACCTCCTCGAGCTGGAGGCCGAGCGCACCGTCGAGGCGGAGGGGCGGATCGAGAACCTCCGCGAGCTCGGGGGGGTGGCGGCCGAGTTCGAGCAGCGCTCGCCCGAGGGGAGCCTTGCCGAGTTCCTCGAGCAGGTGTCGCTCGTCTCCGAGCAGGACGAGTACGACGAGGAGTCGGGGAGCGTCACGCTCATGACGCTCCACAACGCGAAGGGACTCGAGTTCCCCGTGGTCTTCATCATCGGCCTGGAGGACGGCGTGTTCCCGCACTACCGATCGATGGGCGATCCGGCGCAGCTCGAGGAGGAGCGCCGGCTGATGTACGTCGGGGTGACCCGAGCCCGCGAACGCCTCTATCTGACGTTCGCCTGGAGCCGGACGCTGTTCGGCTCGACGTCGTACAGCCCGCCGTCGAGGTTCCTCGGCGAGATCCCGAGCGACCTCGTGAAGGCGCTCGAGGAAGGCGACCTCGTCGTCGCCGACGGAGACCCGGTCTCGCCGATCCGCGCCGCGGTCGAGGGCCGGCGTGAGATCCCGCAGATCTCGGCCGGCGACACCGTCCAGCACGACAAGTGGGGCGAGGGCGTCGTCCTCACCGTGAGCGGCACGGGCTCGGACGCGGAGGCGACCGTCCGGTTCGAAGACGCGGGGGAGAAGCGGCTGCTGGTCGCGTACGCCCCGCTGCGGAAGGTCGGCTGACCTCGCGGGCGCGCGCGCATCGATCGCCCGTTCGTCAGCTCGTGAGACGGTCGAGCACGTTGCGGGTGATCCGTTCGACCACGGGGTCGCCCAGACCCAGCACCCAGTCGGTGACGCCGACGTTCACGACCGTGCCACCCCCTGGACGTTCGAACGCCGCCATCACGGCGTGGCCGTCGCCGAGCTCGGCGAGGTGCTCCGGGCTCGTGTCGCCGAAGACGGCGTTCGAGCACTGCTCGAGATCTCCGGGCGCGTGTTCGTAGCGCGTGGGCTGCTCGTGCTGCGCCCACAGGTGGGCGGGCGCGGTCGCGAGGATCTCGAGGCCATCGGGCGTGCCGTCGAGGCCGGTCGGCGCCGGGAGTCCGTCGGGCCCGGTCTCGAACGCGCACCCGTCGCACTCGTACGCGACGATCGTGTCCGTGCCGCCGAACTCCCGGCCCGCGACCGACCCGGTCCCCTCGAACGCCCAGTGTTCCGGTCGGTGCACCGTGTAGGCCCCGGAGCTGCTCGGCGCGCCGAGCCCGTACCTCGAGTAACCGCCCCGCGTGAAGGTGAGACCGATCGTCGAGGTTTCGGGGCGGCCGATCCGGCGGTCGGACCAGCAGCCGGTCAGGAACCGTTCGTCCGCCGTCCCGAGGACCGGGTCGTCGTCCGCTCGGTACTTGTAGCCGGTCATCCCCCGGTGCCCGGGGTCGAACCTCACCTGCCAGAACGACGTGTTCCCCGACAGGATCGCCGCGTTGCCGCCGCCACCCACGAACGCATCGAACGCGTCGCGCATACCCCACGACCAGTACTCGTCGTGGCCGACGCCGAGGACGAGCCTGGGACCCTCGAGGATCTCGGGGTGCTTCTCGAGGTCCTGCGAGATCGCGACGTCGACGCGGTAGCCGTTGGCCTCGGCCCAGCGCGTGAAGGTCCGTTCGTAGGTGAACCATCCGGCCCCGCCGCACCACTCCGAGAGGCCGAGCGGGCGCGCCCATCGGCGGAACCCCATCGCCTCCCGGTCGGGTTCGGGCTGCATCATCCGGCCGATCGGTTCTGGCTTGACGAGGAAGCCCCTCGCGAGCGGGCGTTCGAACGACACGCGCGTGCCGCCGGTGTACAGCGACGGACCGCCCCAATCGTTGTACGCGTGCCAGGTCGTCGTCGAAAGCACGAGCAGGATCGGGGCGGGGTCGGGCGGGTCGGGTCGGACGAGCAGGAACGCGTCGGCGCGTTCGTCGCCGGCGGTCACGGTGACGGCGTGGTACCCGGATCGCCAACGGCCGACGGAGATCTCGAGCGCAGACGGCCAGCCGCAGCCATTCGAGGAGGCGTCGTCGGGCGTGTCGTGCGATCGGCCGGTGATGGCCTTGGCGCTCCAGACGGGCTCGGACCCGGCGCCCTCACGGACGACGGTGACGTCGAAGGTCGGAGCATCGGTGGAGACGAACAGCTCGACCGGCTCGCCGTGACCGACCGAAGGTGGCCAGCAGTACGCCTCGAGCGTCACCTCGCGAGCACGAGGTAGCCGGCGATCACGATCAGGGCGCCGGCGACGATCGGGGCGATCACCCAGGCCAAGCCGAGCCGTCCTCGATAGGGGCCGAGCGTCCCGATCTTCGTCGTCGGCTTGAGACCCGGGGGCCGGAACCGGAACCGTTTCGCCATGACCGTGGGGAGTATCTCAGGCGACGTGACGGGCCTGTCGCTCAGTCCTGATCGGACGACTTGCGCGAGCGACGTCTCGCCCATCCGGAGAGGGCGAGCAAGACCGTGAGCGAGGAGGGCAGGAGGACCAGCGATCCGGACTGCGTTCCCGTCGGCTCGGTCGTGGTCGGAGGCTCGGTCGTGGTCGGAGGCTCGGTCGTGGTCGGAGGCTCGGTCGTGGTCGGAGGCTCGGTCGTGGTCGGAGGCTCGGTCGTGGTCGGAG
>DASXTX010000239.1:0-12860 GCA_036505195.1 Actinomycetota bacterium | reverse complement strand
CGGCACCCTCGTCGATAGCGTTTACCAGCACGTCCTGGCCTGGCGTATCGCCCTGGATCGCGCCGGGATCGACCTGTCCGTCTGGCGGATCCACCGCAAGGTCGGGATGAGCGGCGGCCTGTTCGCGAACGCCCTGCTGCGGGAGACCGGTCGCGAGGTGACCGACCAGCAGGCCAGCGAGCTCCGGCGCCTGCACGCCGAGGCCTACGCCGAGCGCTCGACGGAGGTCCACCCGCTGCCGGGCGCGCGCGAGCTCCTGTCACACCTGACCTCGACCGGCGTGCCGTGGGCGATCGCGACGAGCGGCTACCGCGAGTCTGCCGGCCCGACGCTGGAGCTGCTCGAGCTCCCGGAGGACGTGCCCGTCATCACGCGCGACCTCGTCGAACGCGCCAAGCCCGATCCCGATCTGTTCCTCGCCGCGGCCGACGCGCTGGGCATGGCCGCCGAGAACTGCGTCGTCGTCGGCGACAGCGTCTGGGACCTGCTCGCCGCTCGGCGGGCGCGGTCCCTCGGGATCGGCGTGCTGTCCGGCGGCTACGGCCTCGAGGAGCTCGAGCGCGCCGGCGCGTATCGCGTCTACGACGACCCGGCCGACCTCCTCCGTCACCTCGACGAGATCGGCGTCCGCTAGCGGGTTCGGCGCATTCCCCGAGCTCGATGCAAGATCGGTGACGTTCATCACCCTCGACAGGGGAACCCGGAGCCGCGTCCGTGCGAATGGCAAGGTAGGGATCACCGGCGTTCGGGAGTGAAGGAGGTTCGAGATGGACAGCTCGAGCGGGATGAAGCGGCGCGGTGGTTGGACCTGGAAGACGTGGCTCGGGATCGCCCTCGGGGTCGCGGTGCTCGTGGCGGTGATCCTGATCGCCGCGAACGCCGGCAGCGGTTCGGGCGGCATCTACTGATCGGTCCCGGGGTCCTCCGCGACCGGCCAACGATGTCGGATCCGGGATGGACCTTCTGGCAGTCGAGAGCGTAGGCCGGATGAAGTGGGGCGCCAGCGGACGAACGTCACGACCATTTGGACGTGCATCTAGCGAAGGGCCTGCCCGATCGGACGATTGACCGGTGAGGCGAGATCAAGCTCGACCCTCCCGCGAGGTCCTAGGGGCGCGATGCCGAAGGAGCCCGGAGGGTTCGGTCGTCCGCGCTCTCCGACGGCCCTCGTTCATGGTTTCCCGGGGGGCAGGTCCTTGGGAACGGAGTTGCTATCCCACCCCTTGTGGTGCCCCTCGTCGGCATGCTTGGGCGGTCGGTGATCCCAACCGTGAGCCACGCCGGGCGGCCGCGAGGCATCGCTCGGTGGATGGTCGTGACGACCATGATCCCCGGACTGACCGCGGTTCGGCCCCCGTCGGTCGCCGGGCTCGCCCTCCTTCGCCGAGGGAGCGTGCACGGGCGTTCCCGTCGCGGGGGACACAGCGACGACCGGATGCGGCGCCGCGTGCTCCACGGTCGGCGCAGCAACGCGGATGCGCTCCGCCCGTTCGTGCACGCTGGGCGCGCTCATGGCCACCACAAGGCTCGCGGAAACGGTCACCAGGACCGTGCTCGCCGTGGTCACGAGTTCCGCGTGGTCGCGAAGGGCGTTCGCAAGATGCGCTCGGATCAGATCCGACTTCGCGAACAGGAGCGATGCGCCCACGCCATGGGGAACATGCAACGCGCCCCCTGCCCCGAACGTGGGCACGAGCCCCCACATGACGGCCGCCCCGACGCCCTCGGCGACCAGGGCGTGCAGGAGTCCGGCCATCGCCGTCCCGGACATACCTTGCTCGACGCGACCCAACGCGCCGGCCGGCGTGTGATCGCCGACGACGATGAGCACGGCATCGGGTGCCAGATCTCGAACGTGCTCGAGCGAGTCGCACAGGTCGGCCTCGACGACGATCGCGTCCGGCTCGTCCACCGACACGGCATCGATCAGCGCGTCCTCCGACTCGGCGGCCGCGACGACCTCGAACCCGCTTGTCCCGAGCCGAGCCTCCATGTTGCCGACGCGGCCCGCCGTGATCACGCGGAGTCGGTCGCTGGGCGGCCGCGAGCCGGCTGGAGCCTGTGCCGAGGCGGAACGTTGGAGGATCGACATGTCCGTAGGCTCCCGGTGGATTGTCGTAGACGACCTCCTCCACGAAACCTTTGCGTACCACCACACGCGCCGCTGGTCATGTCGCACGATGGTTCTACGCTCGCCGACACGACGTGGCGCCACCCGGCCGTCACCCGTTCGGACTATCGACGCCACCGCTCAGCGTGGTGAGACGGGCCGGTGGGCAGCTGCGTGCCAACCGACCTCGGATCAGGTCGTAGTGCACGGTTTCCGAGTCGTTCGAGTCGAGAGGACGTGTCTTCAGGGCGGTGCTGGTCGGGATGCAACGTGAGTCCGACCGCTGACCCGGCGAGGTGCTTCGGCGCTGGAAGGCAACGGCCGATCATCGACCCTGACCACGGGCGACGACTATTGGCCTTTCGGCGAACGCGAATGGCCCTACGGCCTATCGCCTGCAACGCCGCCGATCCGTACCTTGTGGGGGACGAACCGTATCCCCCGAAAGGGGACCCTTCTCCCGAGGAGGTAGCGCACATGGACACGCACTTCCCTCTGTTCCGGATCGCGTTCGCCGCCGCCGCGGCCGTCTTCATCTTTCTCATCGTCCACGCGGCGCTGGAAGGAATCTCCCGCTCGGCCGACGTGCTGGTCGGGTTGCAGTAGCGCTACCGGACGGCCACGACCTGTAATCAGCGTCCTGATGCGGCGGGCCTAGAGGGTCAGGTGACAAGAGCACGAGCGAGTGACTGACAACGGGCAGACATTGGCCCCGGGCGCGCGACTTGGCTCTCGGGGCCTCTTGCGTTTCCGCACGTAGATCGGTGTCGGAGGGCCGAAGTCCCCAGACTGCCACCCCGACTGGAGGATTCGGCCATGGCCGGCAGATCGCGCATGGAATGCCGGTTCTTGGCGCGGGGGCGGACTCTCCGCGCGGAGAGACGCCTGGATCCCCGCATCATCACCAGGCGCGAGCGGGAGAAACCGATCTCGACGAGCTCTTCCGGACTGCGCCATCGGAGCGAGGAGGCCTCGCTCATGACTGGGTCCGCTATCGGTCTCTGAGCAGGCGGGTTCCCTCGACGTAGGGTTCTACGTCGGTCAGCCTGACCAGCTCTACCGCCTCGATCGGGATGCCCCGGGCCCGCAACATGATCGCGACGTCATCGACCAGCCCCACTGCCGCCCACGCCGTGCCCTCCGAGACCCGGTCGAACGGGACGGCTCGCCCGTCCACCTTGACGTGGAACAGGTGGGCGGGGGGTGTCTCTCGGTTGAGGATCTCCCGATCGCGATCTCGCGCCCACTCGTGCAGTCGCTCTGCCGTGAGATCCGGCGGCGGCCGGTTCTGCCCCCGCCAGAGGTCCTCGGCGAGCCGTCGCAGGACGTAATCGCCGCAGACCCGTTGGTCCTCCGGCTCTGAGGACACGGTGACGCGAAGCACGGCGCCTGCCGCATCCTCGAGATCGCCATGGACGAGCTCGAGCTCCGTGGGCGTGACGTATCTCCCACCGCCTCCCCAGGCCCCGCCTCCGATGGATCTCGGACCGCGCCAGGTACGAGGGAGCCCATACAGGGGGAACGGGGCGGTTCGGAACACCTGCTCCTGTCGTCTGTTCCACCGGTCGGATGCGCCCTTCGGGTCGAGGGCATCGAGCAGGCTCAACCAGAGCTCCCACGATCGCCCAGCGCCCTTGAACGCGGTCAGCAGGAACAGGAGCCAGACGCCGGCCACCCAGCCGAGCGCGACGGCCCACCACGGCCTCCCGATCGTCACGTCCAACGCGAGCCCGAGGAGGGCGCCGGTCGCGACCGCGGCCAGGTAGATCCATGGCGCGGGGATCGCCAGTCTGGCGAGCAGGAGGACGCGGATGACGCGTAGCGGCGCGCCCCACCAGCCCGAGGTCCGGTACGGCCGCAGGACGGCCCACGAGCCGTCGCGTGTCGAGAGCTCGACCCCGCAGTTCCGACAGGTCAGCCTGGCCCTCGGCGCCGGTCGCCCCTGCTGCAGCCATCCGGACAGCCGTCGGATCCGTCCGAACTCCTCCCACGCCCAGTCCTCGGCGCCGCAGTTCGAGCACGTCTCCGTGTCGGGAGGACGCGCGCTTGCCGTTTCGCCCATCACGCTGTAAGCATCGCACCGACGCCGGCGGGAAGGTCAGTACCGAAACCGAGCGAGATGCGGATGTCCCGAACACCGCAGGACGCCATCAGGCAGTGGCTGGTCGATCATCGCCTGAGGGGCCCCGACGGCGCGCCGGCGCCGTCGCGGGCCCTGCCGAACACGATCCGCTTCGTGAAGAGCAGGGGCGGGCCTGCTCGCCAGCTCTGGTACGTGACGTACGACGCGGAGGGTGACAGAGGGACCGAGTCTTGGCACTGGACGGTGGTCGCCCACCGTGAGGCATCGGATCGATGGATCGCCCGCGGTGTTGCCGGCGGTGGCGGTGTCGGGACGTTTCCGCTGCGGGGCTTCCCCTGGGCGAACCTCGGCGGGAACTGGGGACCGGATGGATTCCGGGCTGGCGGAACCGTCGAGGACGCCGGAAGGAGGGTCGTGCGGGTGCGGCTCACAGACAGGCAAGGGAGGACCTTCGAGGACACAGTGGACCATGGTGTCGTCCTCTTCATGTCGGACGAGGCGGTCACCATGCCGATGCGACTCGAAGTTATCGACGCTGAGGGCAGGGTCGTCTCGAGTGACGAGTGGGGATTCGTCGACGAATAGTCCTCAAGGACGAAATGCGTGCCGGGGCTGGACCGAGCGCGAACGAACGGGTCCTTGCTGAGCCCTACCTCCATAATCGAGCCGCGCTCGAAGGACATGCGCGAATCCAGGCACGCCTGTCCCTCCGACAGCTCCCGTCACGAGCATCCGTTCTCGAACGGCGAAGCCTTCGAGAAGCTCGGTATCCCAGAGGTCCCGGGGAAGCTCGCTCTCGAGTCGTCAGTCGAAGTGACGACGAGCTGCTCGCCACGCAGAACCATCGTCGTCGCGTGGACTTCCCAGGGCCCGCTGAGGGGGCCGCCCACGTTCTCCGCGTGGATCGAGACGAGCTCCCAGGTGCCATCGTCATTCACCTTGCAGACGATGGGGCTCTGCAGACCGGAGTTGAAGCCGCCGCCGAGGATCGCGGGTCCCGGCTCGAAGTAGGGCCGATCGCCCGGTTCCGCGATGAGGAGCGGCTGGATCCCGTCGGGATCGACGCGGTAGAACTCCACGAGGCCTGTGTCCCCGCAGCAGCTTACGTCGATCGCGAGCTCGTCACGCCCATCCCCGTCCAGGTCAGTTGCGCTGAACACGTACGCGCACGGTCCGCCCTGACAGTCCGCGAAGGCCTGCTCGAGCGTCTGCCCCGATCCGAACTGGATGAGGACCTCCTGCGATGAGAGGCTCTCGAACACCTCCCCTTCCCGCTTGCAGGAAACGCTGCCTGAAAGGACCTCAATGAACTCGGCTTCGTCCGTGGCTCCGTCCCCATCGAAGTCGCCGGTCGTCATGGCCTGAGTGCACCGAGTAGTCGCGGCCACTGACTGGGATGTCGACTCCTCGTTGGCGCTCGACCCAAGCTCAAAGGATCCAGTGACCAACCACAGCCCGTAGCCGAACTGGCCGGCCGGTGGGAGATCACGCTCGGCGATGGTGCACTTCTCCGTCGTCAGATCGCATCGGTGGACCTGCGCCGCCGCCTCACCCTTGTCGAGGACAAGGATTGCGTCATCTCCAGACCACACCGTCTGCGAACCGCCCGGAAGCGGCGCGCGAAACACGATCTGTCCGGAAGTCTCGTCCAGGACGATGAGCTCGGCACCGTCTCGTGTCGGCTGCACGCCCGCGACCCTGCCTGCGCCGGGTGCAAAGTCGACGCCGTTCAGCTGCGCGACGGTCGAGTCGACCACGATCTCCCCCGGGACGATCCCGACATCGAGGTCGGGCGGCCCTTCCCGGAAACGCACAAGGATCGGCACCTGACCGTCCCCGACGTTCAGGACCGAGATGCCGGTCACAGGATCGGTCCCCTCGGCGTTCCCATACATGGAATAGCGGCGGATCTGATCCGTGTCCGGGACCCACAGGCCTACCGACGCCGAAGCGCCATCGCCGGTCGAAAGGACGACGTTCCCGTCCCCAATACCGCGTACGGCCGCGTAGAACTCCGTCTCGGGCGAGGTTGATACCTCGGTTCCATCCGAGAGCGATACGACGTGCAACGTCGAGGGGTAGTAGGGCGGGGATTGCAGCTGGGGCGCCGTTGCGTAGGCAACAAGGTCGGCCGCTGGATCAACAGCGAAGCCTGCGGTCACGTCCTCAGCGATCTGGTTCACCGAACCATCCAGCGATACGAGCCACAAGCTAAGGCCAACACTCGGCCTCCCCGTGAGCACGACGACGCCGGAGCGCGTGAGCACGGGTGGTACGGGGGCGATCTGTTCGGGGAGCGTCGCGACGACCTCCGTCCCGTCGGCGGTGAGCCGAACCAGCTGCCCGTCTGTGAAGGCCAGACCCCCGACCAATGTGCCGGTCGACGCGGGAACAGGCTCCGTCCGCCGGCCGGGGTCGACCAAGGTCCACAACCCCATCGCCAGGAGCGCGGTGAGCGCAAGGCCGACGGCCGCCGCGCCCGCCCGCCGAATTCTCTGCCGAGCGCGTACACGGCGAATGGTCTTCTCGAAGCCCCCCGGGGATGGCTCGAGGCCATCGATCTCTCGGCGGAGGCGTTCTCTCACGTCGTCCACGACTCGCCTTCTTCGTCGCTCAGTCGACTGCGCAGGGCCGTCTTGGCTCGATAGACCCTGCTTCGGACGGTCGCGGGAGCGATGCCCAGCACGCCTCCCGTCTCCTCGGCGTTCAAGCCCAGCCACTCGACGAGCATGAACGCCTCGCGCTGACCCCTCGATAGCGAGGCGATTGCCTCCGCGATCTCCCCTCGGACCCCGGGCAGCTGCTCGCTCTGGGCATCACGTGTCATCGCGAGGAGCCGCCGAGCCCGGACGGCGAGGTGGCGTAGTCGGTGACGATTCAGATTCAGCCCGATCCGGTACAGGTATCCGGCCGGTGACTCCATCGCCCCGACGCGCTCCCACCGCTCAAATGCCCTCGCCATGGCTTCCTGCGCGAGTTCCTCGGCCTCACCCTGGTCAGCCGTCAGCACGTAGAACGCCCTCACGAGGCCGGGGTACTCGGCTCGGAAGAACTCCTCGAACTCCAGGCGTGCGGCCACTTGGTCCGGGACGACTGTCTTCACTTTCTCCTGGACTAATCCCCAAGGACGCCCGCTCGTTGCGTCGCGTCGGAAGATGAGCGTACGCAACTGCGACCAGTCAGGCGTGCCGGAGGGAGTCGCGGCAACCGAGGAATCCCGGCCTGTCGGCGAGGCCGCGAATGTCAGAGCGACCGACGAGTGTTCCACTAGATCCACAAAGCGGCTGACGGAGACGTGCCCTCGCGAGGGACGGCGCACGCATGCGTTCTCACGGGCGATCGGTCGAGCGTTCCCGCGAGCGGCGTCCCAAGCGGTCATCACCCGCTCGACCCGACCGTGCGCGAATCCGCGGCGAGGAAAGCATGGGGCGAACGTTGGGAAGCTGCAGCAGGACCTAACGGTCGACTAGCGCCAGATCTCATCGAAGAGGATTTGATCCTCGGGAAGCACCCAGCACTCCGCAATCTTGCCGTTCTCGAACCGATACAGGCCGTGTGCACGCCATTCCAGCACCTTCCCTTGCCGGGTAGCTCGTCCGGACGCAAAGACGAACCCGTGTTTGTCGTTTGCCAGGACATCGTCGACCGTGATCTCAAACGTGTCGTCAGCTAGGTTTCGGCGATGACGCACGTACTCCATCACCTCAGCTTTGCCCCGATAGACTCCCGAGATTGCACTGCGACCGGGGACGTGCCAGACGATACCTTCGGTGAGAAGTGCGGAGAGAGATGCATCGTCTCGCCGAGCACGTGCCTCGTACTCCCCTCGCAGCAATCTCTCGTTGGGATGCATGAGCTTGGCCTCCGAATCGAGGCGTCACCTGAGGTGGTCGCCTGTCGGTGGCGGCGAACGGTAGTGCCTCGAGACCTCAGAGGCGTAGCGTCTCCCCACGACGTCGGCGTTCTGCGCCAGCCACTGGCTGAGGCGCCTCGTGCCGGTTGCCGGACCGTCGGTCGTCACCAACTCGGCCATGAGGCCGTCCAGTTCGTCCCTGGTCACTACCACATCACCGACGACCCTGCCTATGGCGGTCGCGGCGGTCAGAGCCAGGACGGGCGGAACGTGCACGAACAACCTGTGGGCACCGATGGTTCGCGCGATCAGCCGGACGAGCTCCTCGAAGGTGAACGTCTCCGGACCGACCGCGTCGACTACCTCGTCGGTCTCCGCACGTCCGGACCGCGCGCAGATGTCGGCGACGTCTTCGACCGATACCGGCCGGAGGCGATACGAGCCCGAACCGGGGATCCGAAGACCGGGACCCTGCGCAGGACGTAGGCGATGTTGTTGATGAGGATGTCTTCTCTCCCGAAGACTACCGTCGGACGGACGATCGCGTAGCCGAGGCCCGAGTCGCGGATCATCTGCTCGACCCTGGCCTTGCCTCGGAAGTACGCGTACGGCGTGTCCTTGGACGGGTTCGTGATGCTCACGTGCACGATCCGGTGCACGTCGGCGTCCTTGGCCGCTTGGATCAAGGTCTCGATGTTGGCAACGGCACGCTCGAACGTGACGTCACCATGCGGGAAACGTACCCAGTAGGTGTTGAACAGAGTGGCCGCACCACGTAGATGCCCGGCGAGCTTCTGTCGGTCCTCAAAATCGAACGGGGCCACATCGACCCGATCGCCAAATGGGTTTGGGCGATTCGGGTGGCCAGTGAGCGTTCTCACGCTCCTCCCCGACTCCAGCAGGCGCCCGGTTATGTACCTCCCCGTGTAGCCGAGGGCTCCCGTTACCACGTCAAAATCGGACATTGCGATCGGCCCGTTCATGGCTGAAGCAGTCTCCCGCTGGAACGTCTCGATCCGGTCATCGTGCTCGTCGTCCTCGCCTGCCGCAAGTTCCACCGCGCCCGCGTGTACGGCAGGCATTGACCCCAGCGCTGACCCTCGCCGACACGACTACCCGGGTTGGCCATGCTTTCCGCTGCCGCCCGGCCGGTCTTCTCCTTGGCCGTCGGGCTGTTCGTGGTGTGACCGGAGAGGTCCCAAACTCGGTTATCGAGCTGACAGCAGCGGATGGAGGCGAGGTCCTGATCGGGTGGGGACCCGTGCTCTAGTCACTGCCGCTGCCGATCGTCCTTGCATCATCGACCAGAAGCGGGCAGTCGTCGCCGGACAGATTCGTTCCAGCCCGAAGGATGAGTTCTTCCGAAAGCATCCCGTCACCATTGAGGTCGTACTGGCGCACCACGACCCGGAACCCGTCCCCACCTGGGAGCGGCTCGACCGACTCGATCCGGTCGAACCCGACGTTGGCAACCAATCCCCCCAGCCCAAACGCGGGATCCTCGAACGTGGCTTCTCCGGCGGGAGTCACGAGATCCTCGATCTCCCGCCGTGCTAACTCCTGAGGTCGATACGACCGCAGCAGCTCGAACCTGGCTGCCACAGCGGCGGCGAGCTCCCCACCGTCCAGACCCGAGAATCCTCCACACGCGAACGAGGCCGGCGGACGGAAGGCAAACATCTCGGTTGGCGCACCCAGGTCGAAGCTCTCGTGGCCGAGCACGAACACGAGGTCCTCGGCGGGAACGAACGACGCGGGCCAGAACTGCAGATCGCGCCGAGTCACGTTGTGCCAGCGATCCTCCCCGGGGCGCATCATGACGAGCTCCCCGCACATCTGGCCGAACACGAACCCCTCGGCCGTAACGCTCGCGGGAACGTCCTCGCAGGCATCGATAGGGGGACCCCTGAGGCTCGCCCACGTGTCCGAGCCGGGCGAGTACGCGGTCGTGTGTTCCGAGTAGTCCCAGGCGATCAGCCGGTCCTCGAGCCAGCTCGTCGTGTTCGCGTTGGGATCGATGTCGGACTCGGGAAGCCGCCGCCACGTGTCGCTCGCGGGGTTATAGGCGGCGCCGATCGCGGTGGGCGTCTCGGGGAAGTTCCCGCCGTGCAGCGCGGCCCCGAACACGATCATCTCGCTGCCGGTCCACACGCCGACGGCGTCGGTCAGCTCGATCGGACCTTCGGCGATCGTCCGCCACGAGTCCGAGTCCGGGTCGTACGCCGCGCCGTCCAGCGGTCGATGCCTCGTGCGGAAGCTCGTCCCCCACACGATCAGCTCTTCACCCGTCCAGGCGAACAACGGCGCCCGAGCGGTCAGCCCGCTCGGAGGGAGCATTCGCCACTGGTTCGTCGCGGGATCGTAGGCGGTCCCGTCGGACAGCGTCCCAGGCTCCTCTGCGGAGTACGAGCCGTCCCAGCCGCCCCATATGAGGAGCTCTCGCCCCGTCCACGCGTAGGCGGGGAAGGAACGGCCGGGTATCGGAGCCGGCGGGATCACAATCCACGTGTTCGATGAGGCGTCGAACGCCATCCCATCCCGTTCGGGAGGCTGCTCGTCGGACCAGCCGGACGACCCGCCCCAAATGAGGAGCTGGGAGCCGGTCCACACCTGTGCCGCTCCTGATCGGATGTCCGGTGGCGCCGGCAGCTCCGTCCACCCCTCAGGGAAGCTCGAAAGTTCCACGCCAGACGTCGCCGGAGTGTGGGTCGAAGGAGCGCCCTCCCGCACGCGCTCCGAGAAGGTGGTCCACGCGAAGACCGCCGCGGCGGCGAACACGGTGAACGCAATCACGATTGCCGTCACGCGTAGCTTCGCCGAAGGCCCAGAGGGCGGCGCGGCAGGCCTATCCACCCGTGACCACCTTCACGACCATTGAGACTGGGATCATTGACGAGCGGTTCCCGGTCCACATGCCCTCGCTGGTTGCCCTCCCTAGAAGTTACGCCTCGCGGTCGAGCACGTGTTCAAGGCGAACGCGAAGAGCATGGAGGCGTCGAAGCGCGCACTGGAGAAACGGCTCGAAGAGGCGACAGACCCCGACGTTCCGGAGGAGCTTCTGGACCTCGGGGTTCTGTCCACAGCTCGGGTCGTCGTAAGCGATCGTAAATGAGCGATTCTGGGCATCTCTCCTCGTCGTGTAGTTCACGGTCAGGAGCCCGGCCTGTCGGTCGAGACCAGTGTCCAGCTCGACGCGAGGCACGCGGAGACCTTCGCAATCCGTGATCCGTCCGAGGAACTCGGGCGACGAGTGCGGGCCAGACGAGACGTTTCCGGCCGAAGGAGACGCCGAGGGTGGGGGGAGGCCTTCCTCGCCCTGCCTTCCAGTACACGAGGCGAGCGCGACCAGGACCAACGCCGCCACAGACGAAGTCCTCATGTGGATCGAGACGCCATGAGCAGTTCGAGAGGTCCCCACAGGTCCATCATGGACTCCCGAGTCTTCGGCGGATCGATCCTCCACGCCGACTCCACGCTCCGGTGCCCACCCAGACACCCTTTGTGACCTGTGCCCTCCAGTGGCCCCTGACCTGGGCTCCCCGAAGGCTCCTCATTAACTCGCCCTTCCTCGCCGACACGATTCGAGCCCCTCGGGTGCCTTTGTACGCGTAGAGACGGCCACGTCTCGGCACTTGATTCGCCAGCTGGTTGCCGTGGCGGCGGAGGCAGGATCGCCACAGCCGGCCGGATGCGGAGACGTCGTGGGCCCTCGCGATCGCCAAGCGCAGACGCAAGGGCTTCGAGGCCGAGAGCCGGCGGGAGCGCTGGAGCCCCGAACCCGGGCACCTCTTGCGCGGGAAGCGCCCTAACCGCTCCGCCAGTCGGTGATCCAGGCTCTCGTCCGATCGCCCAACCCGACGGCCTCCAGGTCCAGTAGGTGCCGGACGCCCGAACCGTCGGCGTTCATCACATACGGCGTGCCGTCCTGCGCCTCGGTCTGCGACGGCCCGGTCGCCCGATCGCTCGAATCCGGGGTAGTCGGTCACCCTCCGGAGATTGGTGCCGTCCGCGTTCACGACGAAGACGTCCCACGCGTAGTCGCTCTGGTTGCTGGCGCTGAAGGCAATCTGCGATCCGTCCGGCGACCAGGTCGGGTCCTGTTCGTAGTACTCGTCGTCGGTCAGCCGGAGGAGACCGGAGCCGTTGGCGTTCATTACGTACAGCTCGTGGTCCTCGTGGCAGCCGTCGCCGTCGTCCTTGCCATCGCTGCCGACGAAAGCGAGCCGGCTCCCGTCCGGCGACCACTCGTGACGGTCCGCACTCGGGAAGTCCAGCAGCCGTCCCTGGTCCGAGCCGTCTGCGTTCATGATGTACAGCGTCAGCGGCCCGTCCCGGTTGCTCCGGAACGACAACTCGTCGGTGCTCGGGCGCCACTCGACCAGGTCGTCTGTTGCGTCGTTGTCGGTCAGCTGCGTGAGCCCGGTTCCATCGGCGTTCATCACGAAGATCTCGCTGTCATCGTCGAGACCCCCGCCGACGAAGGCAATCCTCGAGCCGTCGGGCGACCAAGTCGCCTGGCCGAGCGACGGCGGAAGCTCCTCGAGCTCTTCTACGCCGACAAGCTGAGCGCGGAGCTCTTCGCCGAGGAGGAGGCCCGACTCAGCGGCCAGATCCAGGCCGTCCGTCGCGAGCAAGAGGAGCGCCAGGTCGAGCGGAGCCGGCTGTCAGACGTGGCCGCCAAGTTCGAGGAGGTGGCCCCCATCCTCCGAGAGATGGATGTCGAGCGACTCTGGGCCGAGGCCACCGACCTCGAGCGCCGCGTCCTCGTCGATGAACTGTAGGAGTCCGTCGCCATGTACCCGGATCACCTGGAG
>DASXTX010000238.1:0-12329 GCA_036505195.1 Actinomycetota bacterium | reverse complement strand
GCATCGCCGAGCGCAGCCCAGATCCTTGCGGCGATCCGCGGCTCGGTGCGCCGCGTCACGGTGTAAGCGGCTCCGATGGTGTCGTACAACTGCGCGCTGGACATGACCCTGCCCTTCATAACATTGGATGCGCTGAATGGTGCGAGACTACCTCGCCCTCTGGACAGGGTCCGCTGTGGTGCGCCACTGTTCGTGAATGTACCTGGAGGCGCTACGCGTCACGAAATCGCTCGTTTAGCCGAGCGAAGCGAGCTTCGAAGGTCCTTACCAGCTCCGCCTCGCTGGTGGTGCCATCGTCATACACGGGCGACACGAGGGGCCGGGCCTGCTGGACTTCAATCACGACGATTGCCTTGACCCTGTCGACGAGCTTCGAGCCCTGCTGGCGAAGCCGCCCGAGCCCTTCCACGAACCCGTCCGTCCCGACTCATGAATCACGGCCGGCCCTTTGAAGCGGTAGCCCTTGCGAACGAACGGGTCGATCACGTTTATCTCGACGAGCGACCCGCGACTGATGTTCGCTACCGTTTGCGGCGAGCGGATATCAGCGAAGAAGAGGTGATCGTCATCCCAGAGGCGCGTCGTTCCCTTCGGCGACAGGTTCGGCGACCCGTCCTCACACACGGTCGCGTAGAATCCGAGTCCTTGTTCGCGGACGAGACGCTTCATATCCTCGGTCAGAATCGACACGGCCACCCTCCCGTTGCTCTTGGCCAACGATAGACTCGGCACGGCGAGCACGCCTTGGTGCGGGAGCGTTCTGTCCCTTGGAGCTGTACGGGCTCCCCTAGTTGACTCCGAGCTGAGTCAGCAATCCCTTCACTCGGGACTCGATGTCGTCGCGTATGGGTCGCACATGCTCGACATCTTGGCCAGCGGGGTCTTCGATTTCCCAGTCCTCGTATCGCTTGCCGGGGAAGATTGGGCACGCATCCCCACATCCCATCGTGATGATCACATCGGCGGCGCGGATCACCTCGTCGGTCCACGGCTTGGGGAACTCGCCTTTGATGTCGATCCCGACCTCTCGCATCGCTTCAATCGCGGCCGGATTGATCTCGCTCGCCGGATCGGACCCTCCTGAGAACACCTCGAGACGGTCACCACCAAGGGCCTTCGCCCATGCCGCCGCCATCTGCGAGCGGCCGGCGTTGTGGGTACAGAGGAACACGACAGAGGGCACGGTTCCGGTCATCTTCCCCTCCACCCGTGCCAGCGCGCGGAGCCGTTGCCGCGCGAACCTCTCGGAGAACAAGGGGACGAAGTTCTTGAGTCTGGCCGCCTGTAGCGACAAGAGGGAGGAAGCGAGGTCAGCTCGATCGTCTCGACTCCGAAGGTTCCACGGAACTCCTCACGCAGCTTGTCCGCTGAGTGGCGCACGATCGTCCGCTGTTCCACCGGCAGGACGCTCATCGCTTCGCTCAGCTCGGACATGGTTCTCCTCCTCGATCGGGTTGCGGCGAGCCGGGTCGTCCATCACGGCGGCAACCCGGCCCGCCGGATGGTTCTAGCAGCAGCCCGCCGGGCAGCAGTCCTCGGGGCAGCAACCGTCGCTCACCAGGTTCACCTCCTCTCGGCTCATCGACTGGCGTCGATACGTTGACAGAAGCATCGACCATCGTCAATATGTCAGCGTGAAACTCATCCAGGTCATCTCCGAGGAGTGCTGCCCAGAGGTTCTCACGGCTCCGCTCGGCCGGGCAGAGGCCGAGGAGGTGGCGGCAGCGCTTCGAGTGGTCGCAGATCCCGCCCGTCTTCGGCTTTTGAGCCTGATTTCAAACGCAGAAGGTGCCGAGGCGTGCGTCTGCAACCTCACAGCACCGCTGGGTCTGACCCAACCGACCGTCAGTCATCACCTGAAGGTCCTCACCGACGCCGGGCTTCTCGAACGGGAGCAGCGAGGGCGATGGGCCTATTACCGAATCGTGCCCGAGCGCCTGGAGCTGCTGCGAGGCGCCCTCGTGACGCCCGTATCAGCGATGAATGGCTGAAAGGAGATCGACGATGAGCGACCTACGCGAAGAGGTACGGGAGAAGTACGCGGCCGCTGCGCGCGTCGTACCCACGGGCAAGGCGGCCAACGACGCCGGAGAAGTCGGCGGATGCTGTCCTCCCGAGGGCGGATTGGGTGTTCGGCTGTACGACCTTGGGGAGCGAACGAGCCTGCCCGATGAGGCGGTCCTCGCGAGCCTTGGATGCGGCAACCCGACCGCGGTGGCCGATCTCCGGGAGGGTGAGACGGTCCTCGACCTCGGATCCGGCGGCGGGATTGACGTCCTCCTGTCCGCCAAGCGCGTCGGACAAACAGGAAAGGCCTTCGGGCTGGACATGACCGACGAGATGCTGGAACTGGCCCGTGAGAACGCTCGCAAGGCGGGTGCGACGAACGTCGAGT
Source organism: Actinomycetota bacterium (assembly GCA_036505195.1). Classification (GTDB taxonomy): domain Bacteria; phylum Actinomycetota; class UBA4738; order UBA4738; family HRBIN12; genus DASSJM01. Next base: position 9,934 of record DASXTX010000238.1, on the reverse strand, counting down.
TCCTGAAGGGCTACATCGAGGATGTGCCTCTTGGTGACGGAAGCGTTGACATCGTCATCTCCAACTGTGTCATCAACTTGTCCACCGACAAGCCCAAGGTTGTGCGTGAGATGTTCAGAGTGCTCCGCAGCGGAGGCCGCCTGAGCATCAGTGACGTCGTCGCGGCGGACGAGCTGACACCATCGGAACGGGCGGAGAAAGGATCGTACGTCGGCTGTATCGCGGGAGCCCTGTCCTTCTCGGAGTATCAGGATGAGCTGACGAAAGCCGGCTTCGTCCAGATCAGCATCGACCCCACTCATCTCGAGACGGACCAGATGTACGGGGCCATCATCCGGGCGACCAAGCCGTGAGATAGCGGGTCTTGTCTCTGGGACCACGATCTACGGCTCGGTTGGCCTCCACTCGTAGAGGGCATCCGGCGTCCGTTCCTCGTTCCGGCTGCCATCGGTCTCCTCGACGAGCCGGAGCCCATGGCGCTCGTAGAAGCGCCTCGCCGGAACGTTCTGCAGAAAGACCCACAACCGGAACCCCGACGGCAACCGCTCCTTGGCACGCTGGAGCAGCGCACTACCGATGCCGCGACGCACGAGATCTGGACGGACGTAGAGATGCTCCACCATGTCTCCGTGCATGCCGATGAAGCCACTGATCTCACCGTTCGTCTCGGCGACGAGCACGTCCTGATCGCGCAGGACGATGTTGGCGACGAAGTAGAACGTCTCCTCGTCCGTGTGGATGTTCGGAAGGAACGTCAGTGTCGCCTTGGAGGCGAGGAAGAGCCGGGCGATCGGATCTGCATCCTCACCTCCCGCTGGTCGGATCCGCAGCCATTCGTTCACTCACGGAGTATGCCCCGTGCGCCTCAACCAGGGCTCAAGGTTGCGGCGCAAGGGCGCGGCGTTTCGGGACTCCTAGCTCCTCACCGTCAAACACCTCGGGGGATGGAAGGGGACACCGCCCCCACTGCGACCGCTTCTAGAGCGCGTAGGCGTCGAGCAGGTCGAGCTCGCCCGGCGAGTGACCTCGGTCGGTGAGGTAGCGAGCGAGCTCGCTGCGGTGCTGGGTCCCGTGATTGACCACGTGCGCGACGATCAGCCACCTCGGGACCGACGTCCCGTCGGAGAGGGTGAGCGGCTCGGCCAGCGAGGCGTCGTCCATCGAGCCCACGTACGCCAGCAGCCGGGCATCCTCGGACCCGCTGAACGCGCCGAGACTCGCTAGGTCCTCGAGCGGAACCTTCTCCCACACGTAGGTCTCGCCCACGTCGTTCCCCGTGCAGAACTCGCGCCAGCTCCAGTCGACGTCCACCAGATGGCGCACGGTCTGGAAGGCCGTCCCGTGGTCGAAGGGCCCGGCTCGGCGGAGCTCGTCGTCCGTGAGCTGGGCCGCGGTCTCGATGATCCGCCGGTTCGCCCAGGCGTGGAACCGAACGAACGCGAGCAACGAGTCCGTATCCACGATCGCTCAGCCGAGCTCGGCCATCACCGATTCGGGGATGTCGAAGTTCGCGTAGACATTCTGGACGTCGTCGAGCTCCTCGAGCGCTTCGAGCAGCGCGAGCACCTGCTTGGCCTGCCCGCCCTCGACCGGGATCGTGCTCTGGGGCAGCATCGTGAGCTCGGCCGAGAGCATCGGGATCCCGGCGGCCTCGATCGCGTCGCGGACGGCCGTGAACGACGCCGGATCGCTGGTGATCTCCCAGGTGCTCTCGGCGTCGTTCAGGTCCTCGGCGCCGGCCTCGAGGGCGATCTCGAGCAGCTTCTCCTCGTCCGGCGCAGCGTCCTTCTCGATCTGGATCGAGCCCTTCCGCGCGAACATCCACGCGGTGCTGCCGTTCTCGCCGAGGTTCCCGCCGCTGTGGGTGAACGCGTGTCGGACGTCCTGGGTCGTGCGGTTGCGGTTGTCGGTCAGCGTCTCGACGAACACGGCGACGCCGCCCGGGCCGTAGCCCTCGTACGTGACCTCTTCGTACCGAGCCCCGTCGCCGAGGTCGCCGCTCCCCCGCTTGATCGCACGCTCGATGTTCTCGACCGGCACCGAGAAGCTCCGGGCCTTGTCGACCGCCGATGCGAGGGTCATGTTCGCCTTGACGTCCCCGCTGCCGCCTTCGCGTGCCGCGACCTCCACCGCGCGGAGCAGCTTCGCGAACTGGTTGCTGCGCTTGGCGTCGGCGGCGCCCTTCTTGCGCTTGATCGTCGCCCACTTCGAATGGCCCGACACGTCACACCTTCCCCAGGAGGTACCCGTGGAGACCGGTCTCGCCCACGAGCTCGGGATGGAAGGATGCCACGATCAGGTTCCCCTGCTCCAGGACGACCGGACGCCCCTCGTGCTCGGCCAGCACCCGAACCCCCTCGCCGACCTCGTCGACGATCGGGGCGCGGATGAAGACCCCCCGGACGGGGTGCGGCACGCCCTCGACGTCGAGGTCTGCCTCGAACGAGTCGACCTGGCGACCGTACGCGTTCCTGCGCACCGTGACGTCGACCAGCGAGAGCAGCGGCTCGAGGCCGTCGACCCGCTGCGCCATCACGATCATCCCCGCGCACGTCCCGAGGATCGGCATGCCGGCGTTGACGCGGTCGATGATCGGCTCGACCAAGCCGGCACTCCGGGCGAGCTTGGAGATCGTCGTGGACTCGCCGCCGGGGATCGCGAGGACGTCCACGAGGGAAAGAGCGTCGGGCGTTCGAACCTCGACTGGGGACGCCCCGAGCTCGCCGAACACGCGGGCGTGCTCCCGGAAGTCTCCCTGCAGCGCGAGCACCCCGGCCTTCATGACGCATCCATGATAAGGACGCCGAGGATAAGGACGCCGAGCCGCGTCTACGGAGACACGGTCCGGCGGCCCTCGCGCAGGTGCCACCACCAGACCGTCCCGGCCACGAGCACGACGATGAGACCGTTGAGGGCGGCGCGGAGCGCGTCATCGGTGTCCGTGCAGACGAGGAAGCCGAGGTCCTGGCCGATCGTTTCTGGACAGTCGGCTGCGAACGCCGCGTCGATCAACGAGAACAGTGTGGCCACCAGACCCCCGAGGGCGGCCACGTAGGCCAGGAACGCTACCGCATGGAAGTAGAGCGAACGTCCCCAGAACGCTCCTGCGGCGACCCGGCCTTCTCGCTGCCTGGCCTGACCGAGGTGCCACCACGCAGCGAGGGCGCCCGGTACCGCGAACGCCAAACCCTGGAGCAACGCCTTGACCGACTGCCTGGTCACGCTCCCGGGGTCGGGCCACGCGAGCTGACGGAGGGCGACGAGGGCAGCGATCGTGCCTCCGATCGCGAATCCGATCGCGACGATGGCGACGAGGTAGTAGTAGAGCTGCGACAGTGCGTAGGCCGCTCTACCCGTGAACTGGTGAGCAGCGTCGGACGGGCTCGGTGGCAGCGGCGAGCCCACGGCCGACCTACCACCCGCGGGTCTGGAGCAGACCCTCCTCGCCGAGCTCCTTGATGTCGAGCCCGGGCATCGGCTCGCCGAGGCCGCGCGAGACCTTCGCGAGCGCGTCGGGATCTTGGAAGTGCGTGGTGGCCTCGACGATCGCACGGGCGCGTGGTGCTGGGTCCTCGGATTTGAAGATGCCCGAGCCGACGAAGACACCGTCGACGCCGAGCTGCATCATCAGCGCTGCATCCGCCGGCGTCGCGAGCCCGCCCGCGGCGAAGTTCACGACCGGGAGCTTCCCGGCCTCGGAGACCATTCGGACGAGGTCGACGGGCGCCCCGAGGTCCTTGGCAGCCGCGACGAGCTGCTCGGGACGCAGGCTCTGGAGCCACCCGGTCTCGCGGAGCATCGTCCGCTGGTGGCGGACCGCCTCGACCACGTTGCCGGTACCGGCCTCGCCCTTGGTGCGGATCATCGCCGCTCCCTCCGCGATCCGCCGGAGCGCCTCGCCGAGGTTCCGGGCGCCGCACACGAACGGGACCGTGAAGGCCCACTTGTCGATGTGGTGCTCCTCGTCCGCCGGCGTCAGGACCTCGGACTCGTCGACGTAGTCGACCCCGAGCGCCTGGAGGATCTGCGCCTCGACGAAGTGCCCGATCCTGGCCTTCGCCATCACGGGCACCGAGACCGCGTTCATGATCTCTTCGACCTTGGTCGCGTCGGCCATGCGCGCGACCCCGCCCTCGGCGCGGATGTCGGCCGGGACGCGTTCGAGCGCCATTACGGCGCATGCGCCGGCGTCCTCGGCGATCTTGGCCTGATCGGCCGTGGTGACGTCCATGATGACGCCACCCTTGAGCATCTCGGCCAGGCCGGACTTCACTCGGAAGGTGCCGGTCTCCCGCTCCACCCCGGGATCCTCCTTCGAGACGGTCGTGCTCGGATCCGACGCCACTGAGTGTACCGCCGGCACCTCCCACCAGCGCCTGGGCAGCAGGACCGCCTATCCTGGCGGGGTGCGGCTCCGAGCGCGTGTCGAGGATCCCGAAGGGCCCTCGCCGCCGCGCGACACCGGTACGACGCCCGCTGCACTGATCGTGCTGCTGGTGCTCACCTACGGTGCGGGCCTGTTCGCCAACGCGACGGCGATGCGAGCCTTCGAGGCCGCGCACTCGCCGCTCCCGCTCCCTCTCATCTCGACGCTCCGCCGGATCCCAGCGGTTCGAACGCCCGGTCGGTAGTACCCGGGGTCACCCGGGTCACCACCCCGTCCGTTCGACCAGAAGGGATCCCAGCCGTGGTACAGCCTTCGAAGCATCGATGGGCCCGTTTCCTGCGCGAGGTTCGGGACGAGGTGGCGAAGGTCGTCTGGCCAAGCAGGAGGGAGGTGGTCACCCACACGATCGTCGTCATCCTCACCGTGCTGGTGGTGGGTGTGTTCGTGTTCGGCCTCGACGTCCTGTTCTCGAGGGTGATCGTCGAGCTGTTCGACGAGTGAGCTCGAACGATCAGCGCCGCTCGAGCTCGAGGGAGACCCAGCTGGGGAGGAGCTCGACCCAGGTGCGTCCGGGCGCGAGCGCGATCTCGGTCCCATCCTTGGTCACGAACGTGGTCACGTCGTGGAGCGACTCGCGTTCCCACCTGCCGCGGATCACCGTTCCGTCGCGCAGGACATACGCCTTGCCCGAACCGGTCAGGTCGACCTCTGGCGAAGGATTCCCCGCGGAGTCCAGGAAGTCGCTGTCCGTGACCGTGACGACCTGGATCACGATGTTGCTGGCCGAGACGCGCTCGTTGCCCTCGAGCACGTGCGGGACGTCGCCGTGCGAACGCAGCCACGCGCCCTTCCCGCCGTTCCAATGCCAGTAGACATCGGACGCGCCCGAGTACGGGAGGTGCACCGAGCGGATCCGTTTCGCGGCGCCGTCCCAGGTCTCGGAGTACGTGAACAGCGGGTCGGGCGCCCCGTCCTTCGACCGACCGGCGCGCCAGAGCGCGTCGGTCGTCGTGTAGAGGTTGTGCGGGGCCGCCCGTGACTCGTCCCGCGTGTACGCACCGGCGGCGACGATGTAGTTCACGTCGACGAGCCCGACCTTCGGCACCTCTCGCTTCACCACGTCGCGCCCTCCGGCGTAGCCGAACACCGCCGGCCCGAGCTGGCGGAGGTAGTCCGGGTCCGTCGTTCGGCCGCTGCGGACCGGTCCGACGCGATCGGAGTCGCCGCACTGGAACACGGCGATGAACCTCGTGTATCCGCCCTCGACCGGTTCCTCGACGACCACGTCGGCCTCGTTGAGCGCGGCCTGCGGTCGCGCCTCCGGCGCGTTCTCGATCTTGACCGCGAGCGCCGGTCGGTCCGGGACCTCGCTCCCGGGGACGGGGGCGCCGGTCAACGGACAGGTGGCGTCGGCATCGGCCTCCGGGTCCGCCAGCCCGACGCCCTCCAGCGTGTCGCGCACGAATGCCGGCGCCTGCTGCGGGAACAGCGCGAAGTACCCGAGCGCGCCGCCCGCGATGACGGTCACCGTCGCTCCGGCGGCCACGAGCTTGCCGCGGCGGGTGAGGGTTCGGCGGGTTGGGGGCGAGTTCGTGCGGTGGGTGCCGGACATTCGGGACTCCCGGGGGCTCGCGGGCGGTATGGGGGATGTTCGCCGGCTCCGTTCGGAGGAGCCGGTCGTGACAGCGGGGGCAGATGCTACCGGGCGTTCGGGGGCGTCTCAACGACCCGGACCGATCTGGTCCGGTTCGTCACATCTCCTCGAGCCGCCGGATCCGCTCCTCGATCGGCGGGTGCGTGCTGAACAGCTTCTCGAGCGGGCCCATGCCCTCGCCCTGGATCCGCGATGGCTGGTTCAGCCATAGGTGCGCCGTCGCGTTGTTCGCCGAACGCATCGGGATCCCCGACGCGGCGCCGATCTTGCGGAGCGCGCTCGCGAGCCCCGGCGGGTACCGCGTCAGCAGTGCCCCCTGCGCGTCGGCGAGGAACTCGCGCTGCCGTGAGACGGCCAGCCGGACGATCTGCCCGATGATCGGCGCGAGCACCAACAGCACCAGCCCGACCGCGAAGATGATCGCCTCGATGCCGCCGCCGCTCCGATCGCCACCCCGGCGGCCCCGAACGCCCCCCCACCACCACGACCGCATGAAGAACTCGCTGATCAACACCACCGCGCCGACGAGCGTCGCCACGACGGTTCCCACGAGGATGTCGCGGTCGACGACGTGGGAGAGCTCGTGGCCGATCACGCCCTCGAGCTCGACGCGGTTCATCGTCGAGAGCAGCCCCTCGGTGACGGCGACCGAGGAGTGCTCGGGGTTGCGGCCGGTCGCGAACGCGTTCGGCGCCTGCTCGGGGATCACGTAGACCCTCGGCTTGGGGATGCCGGCCGCGATCGACAGGCCCTCGACGATGTTGTGCAGGCGCGGCTGCTCCTGCGGCGTCACCTCGCGCGCGCGGGTCGAGGCGAGCACGAGGCGGTCGCCGCCGAAGAACGAGCCGAGCGACAGGACGACCGCGAGCGCCACGGCCCCGACCAGCCCGTAGATGCCGCTCCCGTACCAGAGCCCGAGGACGTACCCGACCGCGCCGAGCAACACGATCGCGCCGAAGATGAGCAGGACGGTCTTTCGCTTGTTCGCCGCGATCTGCTCGTACACGGACTACCTGGGGAACTCGACCTGGGACGGCGCGCGGACCGGATCCTCGATGTCGAAGAACTCCCGGGGTCCGAAACCGAACGACTTGGCGACGACGTTCGAGGGGAACGACCCGATCAGCGTGTTCAGCAGCATGACCTGGTCGTTGTAGAACTGCCGCGCGAACGCGATCTTCGATTCGGTCCCGGTGAGCTCCTCCTGCAGCGCGAGGAAGTTCTGGTTGGCCTTGAGCCCGGGATAGTTCTCCGCCACCGCGAAGAGCTGGCGGATCCCCCGCGTGATCTGGTTCTCGGCCTGCGCCTGGTCCGGGACCGCGTTCGCGTCGATCGCCCGGGACCGCGCCTCGGTGACGTGCTCGAACAGCTCGCGCTCGTGCGTTGCGTACCCCTGAACCGTCGCCACCAGGTTCGGGATCAGGTCGTACCGGCGTCGCAGCTGGACGTCGATCTGGGACCACCCGTTGTTCACGCGGGCGCGGAGCCTGACCAACCGGTTGTAGGTCCAGATGCCGCCGACCAACAGGAGCGCGACGAGGATGATGACGATCCACAACCAGGTGGGCACGGCGGCATCCTAGCGCGTGACGCTGAGGACCCGGTCGTAGACGGCCTCGAGGCGCGGCGCGACCGCCTGCCAGGAGAACGCCTGCGCCCGCGAACGCCCCGCGGCCTTCAGGGCGGTGGCGAGCTCTGGTTCGAACAGGACCCGGCCGATCGCGGCGGCGAGGGCGTTCGGGTCATTGGGCGGGACCAGGAGCCCGTCGACGCCGTCGCGGACCACCTCCCGGTACCCCTCGATATCCGACGCCACCACCGGCACGCCGGCCGCCATCGCCTCGACGAGGACGATCCCGAAGCTCTCCTGGCCGGTCGCGGGCGAGACGAACACGTCCGCCGCGGCGTGGTAGCGGGGCAACGCCTCGTGCGGGACGGTCCCCAGGCGCAGGATCCGGCTCCGGAGATCCCCCGGGAGCGAACGCAGCAAGGCGCGGTCGCGCCCGTCCCCCGCCACGAGCAGGTGGACCTCGCCGACGTCAGTGGCGAGCTGCTCGAACGCCCGCAGCATGATCTCGAACCCCTTCTGCGGATCCAGCCGGTTCACCCAGAGGATCTTCGGGCCGGCCGGGAGCCCCTCGACGGGCCGGCCCGGGTCCGCGAAGGCTCGGACGTCGACGCCGTTCGGGACGATCTCCAGGGGGACCCGCACCACGCGACGCACGAAGGACGCGGCCGCGTCGGAGACCGCGACCGCGGCATCGATCCGTCCGCTCACCTGACGCAGCGCCGGCCCGGCGAGCTCCATCAGCCTGGAGCGATCGAGCGATGCGTGGAACGTCGCGACGACGGGATCGCCGGCGGCCAGGACCGCGAGCATCGAGGTGCTCGGCGTGAGCGGCTCGTGCGCGTGGATGACGTCGGGGTCGAACGAGCGCATCGCGGAGCGGATCCTCCGCCACGCTCTGGGCGAGAACGAGATCGGCGCGACGGTCCCGCGGTACGGGACGCGGACCGGCCGTCCGACGATCCGAACCCCGGCATCCTCCGAGGGTCGCGAACCCGGCGCGAGGATCGTCGTCCGGTGCCCGCGGGTCCGGAGCTCGGCGGCGAGCTGCCGGACGTGGACCTGTACGCCGCCGGGCGCCTCCCAGTCGTAGGGGCAGACCAGGAGGATCTTCACCGAGGCTCGACCGGCGTCGCCGGCGAGGCGGCCGTCGAGGCGGCCTCCTCCCATGCCGGCTGGAACATGTGCCAGTCCGTGGGCTTGGCGGCGATCGCCCGCTCGAAGCGCTCGGCCATCAGCCGCGAGAGCGCGGCGACGTCCTCCCGCATCACGCCGGTGCGTTCGATCTCGAGCGGTTCCCCGATCCGGACCTCCCACCCGTCGTCGCGCGTGTAGACGGGGCAGACGACCAGCGGCGCACCGGAGCTGAGCGACAGGAGCGCCGGCCCGGCCGGCACGCGCCGGGTGGCGCCGAACATCTCGACCTCGATCCCCCGCCCCGTGAGGTCTCGGTCGGCGACGAGCGCCACCATCCAGTTCTCGGACAGGAGCTGCTTGAGCTGCTGCCCGACGTGCCCTTCCCTGGTGAGCCCGACGATCCGCATCCCAAGCTCCTCGCGGTGGCGCAGGAACAGGTCGTACAGGCGGGGTGGCCTGAGCTCCTCGGCGACGGCCGCGATCCGGTAGCCGTTGGCGCCGAACCAGTGACCCGCCGCGTCCCAGTTGCCCATGTGCGGGAGGGCGCAGACGCACCCCTTGCCGGCCTCGAGCGCGCGGTCGATGTTCTCCGCGCCGATCATCACGACACGCTCGTTGAACTCCGGCACGGGCATCGTCCGGATCCGGAACGCGTCGAACCAGAACCGCGCGTACAGCTCGAACGCCTCCCGCGTCGCGTGGGCGACGCGTGCGTCGGTGGGCTCGGCGCCCAGCACGCGCGCCTGGTTGGCGGCGACGGTCGCCCGGACTCCGGCCAGCCGCCGATACGCCACCCGTCCGAGCATCTCGAACACGCGGCGCCCTGCCCGCTCGGGCAGGGACATGGCGAGCCACTCGGCGCTGCGGTACCCCCAGTACCCGAGCGTCTCCCGACTCGTCTCCGGTTCGGTCCCCCGTTTCTCCTCGGGGGACGTCATCCCAGGTTCGGGCGCGGGCTCATAGGCGCTCCTCCTTCACGACCTGGCTCGCCCGGACGGCGGAGGCGAACAGCATCAGGATCGCGACGGCCCACGGCGTCCATCGCCATCCGCCGATCAGGCCCGCCGCGATCAGCCCGTACCGGAGCGCCGGTGTGATCACGCCCTCCTCGATCCCGTACCCGAGCGAGCCCCCGCGGGCGCGGATGTAGGAGGCGAGGAACCCCGCCGCGAGCGCGAACAGCGCGCCG
>DASXTX010000237.1:0-4041 GCA_036505195.1 Actinomycetota bacterium | reverse complement strand
TTGCAGGGGCGGAGGGACTCGAACCCCCAACCGCCGGTTTTGGAGACCGGTGCTCTACCAGGTTGAGCTACGCCCCTCCGCAAGAACCGGTCCTGCCGGAAGGCGGGGACTCGGCTGCCAAGTATAGGGCGGGCCCGATGGGGCGGCAAAGGAACGCTCGGCGGAGCGGAGGCCGAGCTCCTCAGGTTCCCGCAGGTCAGTCGGACCATCGGCCCGTGGAAGCCCCACGTTCCCTAGCCCTCCAGGCCGCCCTGTTCCTGCCGATCGTAGCCGCGCAACTCGCCTTCTTCCCGCAGTCGCGCGACGCCTTCCTCGACGCGAAGATCCTCCGCTCGCGGGCGGCACGCCGCCGTTGTTCGTGACCCTGCCCGTCACCGAGCCGGGCCTGACCCCCTTCCCACCCGAAGGTGGTTCGGCGCGCCTCGACGGCCGACGGCACCCCTCGGCCTTACGCTCGGAACGTGCCTGATCGGAGTGGCCGATGTGCGTGATGTTGCACCCGGCCTCTCCTACACTCTCCCGGACGCGTCGCGCCGGCCCCGGAATGCGAGCGCCCACATGCAGCATCGGGATCCTTCCCCCCCGCCCGGTGACCGGGCGAGGCGGCGCAGCCTGTTCGGAGGCCGTCCGGAAACCACCCCACCGCCCGTGACGGCGGGACTCTCGCCCTCGGCCGCCGAGCGGACCGAGCTGGTGATCACCGCGTACCAGGAGATGATCCAGGAGCAGCTCGACGAGGGCCTGAGGTCGATCCAGCACGCCGCGAACGCGTTGATGCACGAGATCGCCGGGGAGGTGTGGCGGAGCGCCGGAGGCGACAAGGAGGCCGTCGGCTCGACGATCCTGCAGGAGCTCTCGCGCGACCAGGCGATCCGGGCGCTGATCGCGCACTCGGACGAACGGTTCCAGGCCCTCGCGGCCAGGACCGGCCGGGTCGAGGACACGATGAACATGCTCGCCGAGTCGGTGCGCGCGGCCCGCGAGGAGATCGCCCGCGGCGCCGACGCCCTCGCCGAGTCCGGGGGTGGGGGCGGCGCCTCGTCGCTCGGCACCGGTCAGATCCGCGCGCAGCTGGACGAGGTCAGCCGGCAGGTGGCGGCGGCGTTCCAGACGCTCGCCGATCGCGACCAGGAGATCGTCGACACGCTCCACCTGCGGATCCGCGAGCACGGTGAGCTCGTCGTCCAGGAGACCGCCCGGATCTCGCAGGCCATGCAGGAGTACGTCCAGCAGGGTGTCGAGGCCATGAGCCATCTGGCCGGGAGCGCGGACTCGAGCATGCAGGCGATGTCGGCGCACGACGACGGGACGGAGAACCGCGTCCGGTCGGTCGACCAGCAGATCTCCGAGCTCGCCGAGCAGCTGCAGCTGCTGTACGACCGGACCGGGATCGCGATGAGCTCGCTGCACGAATCCGTGACGTTCCTCGGCGACCGGATGGGGGTCGAGGCGCGCGAGCGGCTCGAGGACATGAACCGGGCGTTCGAGGCTCGGGTGATCGGGCTCGCGAACCTCGTCCGTTCGGACTCCGAGGCGCTTCGTCGCGAACTCGTGTCGACGGCCGAGGCGCACGACGTGACGATCGCGCGGCTGCTGGACGAGCGGCTGCACCAGGTCACCGAGACGCTCGGCGACTCGGTCGCTCAGTCGATGCAGATCAAGCTCGACGATTCGTTGGCCGCGCTGGCGGCGCGGACCGACGAACAGACGCGGCTGATCGACGCGCGGACGGGCGAGACCGTCTCGGCCATCGACCGGAACCTGATCCGGATGGTCGACGCACTCGACGAGCATTTCGAGCGTCTCGGGGCCGGCGTGGGCGAGCGGGCGGCCACCGCCGCCGAGCTCGCGATCGGCGCGCGGTTCGACGACGTGCTCGCGCGCCTGCACGCGGCCGCCTCGGTGATCGAACGCGATGGCTCGGTGACCCGGGATGCCATCGAGGCCACCCGGAGCCATCTGGACGAGACGCGGAGCGCCCTCGACACGCGGTTCGTGGCCCTGGCCAAGCTGGTCCGTTCGGACAGCGAGACGCTGTCGGGGCAGATCGTGGCGGATCAGGAGGTCACGAAGCAGGCGCTCCGGGCGATGAAGGAGCTGCAGGCGAGCCTGCCGTCCGAGGTCATCCAGATGGTCGAGGAGCGGTTCGGCTCCCTCGCCGAGTCGATCGAGCGCTCCAACGAGATGCTCGCGGCTCGGATCGATCGGATGGCGGACACCATCGGTCAACGTCAGAACGACGACATCCAGGTCGTGATCGACCGCATGGGCGACGCGATGCATGCGCTCGCGAGCCTCGGGAAGGAACCGGGGACGCGCGGGTCCGGGCCTCGGATCGAGGTGGACTGACCCGCTCAGGCTACGGCCCGAGCGACCGCTCAGGCCAGGCGAACCTCTGCCTCGCTCCTGCGGATCGGCCACTCGACCGCGCCGTCCCGCTCGACCCGGACCCAGACGTCCAGCACGGCCGTTCGGGTTTCCAGATCCAGCGATCGAACCCGGCCGCCGCATTCGATCGATTCGTCGACCAACACCGGAGCTCGGAAGTGCACCTGGAGGCGGAGCAGCGCCGCCGGGTCGCCCAGCCAATCGAGGAGCCAGGAGGTCAGGGTGCCCATCGTGTACATGCCGTGGGCGACCACGCGGGGGAAGCCCGCGGCGCGAGCCACCTCGTCGTCTTGGTGGAGCGGGTTCTGGTCGCCCGACGCGTCGGCGTACGCCCTGATGTCTTGCCTGGTTACCGTGCGCGAGGACGACGGGAGGTCCTGCCCCACCGCGAGTTCGTCGAACCGAACGCTCACCCATCGCCCCGGACGATCAACGTGCTCCGCCCCGCCGCGACGAGCTCACCGGCCTCGTCCAGGACCTCGGTCCGAAGGATCAGGAATCGCATCCCGCCCTTGTCCCGGACGCTCTCGATCGTCGCGGACGCGGTCAGCGTCTCACCCACCAGGACGGGCCGCGACCACCGGTACTCCTGTTCTCCGTGGAGGACGCGGGACAGGTCGATCCCGAGCCGCGGATCGGACACGACGTGGTCAAGGCCGGCCTCGATCTCGGGCACGGTCACGATCGTCGGGGGCACGCCCGGCCCCCGTTGTCCGACGGCGTCGGCGAACGCCCGAACGCGCACCTCGTCGACCCGGAACCGTACGGGAGGGTACGTGCTCCCCTCGAGGTCGGGGCTCAACGCCACGACGCAACCAGACGTTCAGCCGACACGCTTGTCGGGCGCACGGCCGTCTCCCGGCCGACCGATTCACACGGCGTCCACACACTGCGAACGTATCGACCGTGCGGGAGCACAGCAAGTCGGCTGCGTTGCGCGAGAACGATCGCGCGAGCTTCCGTGACTCGGGACCACGGGGGCCTTACGATCGAGGAGCCCATGGCCGGTAACGGGAACGGATCCGGGACCGGGAACGGGAAGGCCGACGGGGCTGCCCGCAAACCCATCACGGTCCTCATCGTCGACGACGAGCGTACGTTCGGCGAAGCGCTCGAGGTCGCCCTGGATCGGGAGAAGGATCTCCGCGTGGTGCACGTCGCAACGGACGGAGTCGAGGCCGTCGCCTCCGCGACCGAGTTCCGCCCCGACGTCGTGTTGATGGACGTCTCGATGCCCGGGATGAACGGGCTCGAGGCCACGAGGCGGATCAAGCAGTGCGACCCCGAGGCCGCCGTCGTGATCCTGTCCGGACACGACGACGAGTACATGCTCGCCCGGGCGGTGCAGGCTGGCGCAGCCGGTCTGCTCCGCAAGACGCAGGCGGTGGGCGATGTCGCCTCGACCGTGCGCCGGGTCCATCGGGGCGAGGCGATCCACGACGAGGGCGAGGTCGAACGCGCGCAGCGGCGGCTCCGCCACCGACGGGACGTCGACGGGGACGTCCGCGGCCGGCTCGAACGGCTCACCCCGCGCGAGATCCAGATCCTCGAAGCGATGGCGGCGGGTCGTCAGCCCGAGGAGATCGCGGCGCAGCTCGGCATGAGCCCGAACACCCTCCGCACCCACACCCAGAACGTGCTGACCAAGCTGCG
>DASXTX010000236.1:0-7320 GCA_036505195.1 Actinomycetota bacterium | reverse complement strand
TTTGCAGCTCCGGGGGTGGGACTCGAACCCACAACCTACGGATTAACAGTCCGCCGCTCTGCCAATTGAGCTACCCCGGAGTGAGCCGGGGCAGTCTACCAACGGCCTCGGATTGGACTAGGCTCAGGTCATGCGGTTCCGAACCGGTCTCGTGGTGGGAGGGGTGCTCGGCTACCTCGTCGCCCGCGAGCTCACCAAACAGGACCCGGACGACGAGCGGCCACCCGGCGTCCGAGCGGCGATGGCACGGCATCCGTCCAATCGCATCGCCGTGCACGGACGGCGCATCGCCGAGAAGGCCGGCTGGAAGAGCGTCGAGGCGATCCAGCGGGCTCGGGCGAACATCCAGCGGCGGCTCGACCCCGACGTCGACGACATCTCGCTGAACTGACGTCCGTGTCCCCGCGGCCCGAACGCTACTCGAGGTAGTCGCGCAGCTTCTGCGACCGTGACGGGTGGCGGAGCTTCGACAGGGTCTTCGACTCGATCTGCCGGATCCGCTCCCGGGTGACGCCGAACTCGCGTCCGACCTCCTCCAGCGTGCGCGGGTGGCCGTCGAGGAGCCCGAACCGGAGCTGGATGACCTTCTTCTCACGCTCGGACAGGGTGTGGAGCACGGATTCGAGCTGCTCCTGCAGCAGGATGAAGCTGGCCGCGTCGACGGGGACCACGGCGTCCGAGTCCTCGATGAAGTCGCCGAGGTGCGAGTCCTCCTCCTCCCCGATCGGCGTCTCGAGGGAGACGGGCTCCTGGCTCACCTTCAAGATCTCGCGCACCTTGTCGGCGGGGATGCCCATCTGCCGCCCGATCTCCTCCGGGAGCGGCTCGCGGCCGAGATCCTGCAGGAGCTGTCGCTGGATGCGGACGAGCTTGTTGATCGTCTCGACCATGTGCACCGGGATGCGGATCGTCCGGGCCTGGTCGGCGATCGCGCGGGTGATCGCTTGGCGGATCCACCACGTCGCGTACGTCGAGAACTTGTAGCCCTTGGAGTAGTCGAACTTCTCGACCGCGCGGATGAGCCCGAGGTTGCCCTCTTGGATCAGATCGAGGAACAACATCCCGCGGCCGACGTACCGCTTCGCGATCGAGACCACCAGGCGCAGGTTCGCCTCGATCAGCTTGCGCTTCGCGAGCTGTCCGTCGCGTTCGACGCGGCGCAGGAAGTCGTCGAGCGCCTCGCGGGTCTTCGGCTTGTAGGTCTTGCCGATCCGGTCCCGCCCGATCCCCTCGACCTTGCCGAACTTCTCGACCTGGTGATCGCGGATCGCGACGACCGACTCGGTCACCAGGCGAAGGCGCTTCTGGTCGACCCGATCCTCTTCCTCCGTGAGCTCGCGGAGCACGGTCGCGAACTCCCCCGCCTCGATGCGCCGGGCGAGATCGACCTCCTGGGCGGCCGTGAGGAGAGGGACCTTGCCGATCTCCTTCAGGTACATCCGGACGGGGTCGTTCGTGGGTGCCTTCAGGAGATCCACGTCGAGCTGGCGCTGGGCGGACCCGTCGACCTCGTCGCCGGGGACCTCGATGACCTCGATCCCCTCGCCGCGAAGATGCTCCTCGACCTGGGTCAGGAACTCCTCGACCTGTTCGGGCGTGAAGTCGTCGACGGGAACCGATTCGAGCAGGTCGTCCGAGGTCACGAAGCCGCGCTCACGCCCGCGGGCGGTGATCTGTTCCTTCGCTTCCTCCAGACCCAGGTCGCGGGTGACTTCGGTCAATGCTCTCGCTCCCATACGCTCCAGGTGGGAAACGTCGGGAAGTGTACGAGACGTGAACGCCCGTGACCCGCGTGGCTAGGAGCGCGGCGCCAGGTCATTCGTCCAGGCCGCGTCGTGTCCTCGCTCTCGTAGACGACGCAGCTCGCCGTCGGCCGCGATCAGCCGCTGAAACATCTCGTCGTACCGCGGGTCGGTCACCGGGTTCATCTTCTGCAGCTCCCGACGGAGCGCGGCGCTGCGGCGTCGCAGGAGGAATTCCTGGAGCCTCACCCAGACCTCCTCCGCATAGCCGGGGAGCAGATCGCCGTCGAGCGGCTCGAGCGCCAACGCAGTGAGCGCCTTGACGTCCTCCTCGTCACCGCCCTCGGCGTCCGAACCGCTCACGCGGCCGTCGGTCTCCCGGAGCAGGTGCAGCAGCTCCCGGTGCCGGGTCGTCCGGAAGTGCTCGTCGGTCAGGCGCGGCGCGATCCGACCGAACGCCTCGGCGTCGCGGGCGAGGATCCTGAGCATCTCTCGCTCGACCTTCTCCTGCGCCGAGGCCCGCTTGACGGCCTGCTGGACCTCGACGGGGCGTCCCGAGAGCCGTTGGTCGATCGCCAGGACGACCGACCCCTCCGACACGCCGGCGAGCTCCGCGAGCAGGTGCGCGTACTCGCTCTGCCGGACCGGGTCGCCGAGCCGTTCGAGCAGCGGGACGGCCGCGGCGACCGCCGCGCTCTGGCCTTCGATCGTCGAGAGGTCGTGACGGCCCACGGTCCTGCGCACCATGTACTCGACGAGCGGGACGGCCGTTGCCGCGAGCTCGCGAAGGCCCTCGCCCCCGTGCTTGTCGACGAAGTCCGCCGGGTCCAGGCCCTCGGGCAGGATCAGGACGACCGGCTGGACCGGGAACCGCTCGACGAACTCGAAGGCACGTTCGGCGGCGCGCGCACCCGCGTCGTCCGAGTCGAAGGCGAGCACCATCCGCTGCGCGAACCGCGACGCGAGCCGGAAGTGCCCCTCTCCGAGCGCGGTCCCGCACGTCGCGACCGCGTTCGTTACGCCGGCGCGAACCATCGCGATGACGTCCGTGTAGCCCTCGACGAGGTACAGCTCGCCGAGCTTGGTGGCCGACGCCTTGGCGCGCTGCAGGTTGTAGAGCACCTCGGCCTTTCGGTACACCGGGGTCTCGGGCGAGTTCAGGTACTTCGGCCCCTCGTCGCGCCCGCTGCCGTCTGGCAGGATCCGCGCCCCGATCCCGACCGCTTTGCCGGAGAGGTCGTGCACCGGGAACGTGATCCGGCGGCGGAACCGGTCGCGGACGTTGCCCTCCTGGTCCTTGATCGCGAGACCGGCCTCGACGAGGAGCTCGGCCGACAGCGACTTCACCAACCGCCGGAGCAGGAAGTCCGGATAGGCGGGCGCGTATCCGATCTCGAACTCGGCGGCCACGTCGCTGTCGATCCCGCGGGACTCGAGGTACGCCCGGGCCTCCTCCCCCTCCTTGGCCTCCAGGAGCGTGCGGTGGTACAGCTCGAACGCGGCCTCGTTCGCCCGGACCAGCGCCTGGCGCTTGGACGCGATGCGGCGTTCGGCGGGCGTGTCACCCTCGTAGCGCAAGGTGACGCCCGCATCTTTGGCGAGACGCTCGACCGCCTCGGAGAACTCGAGCTGCTCGACGTCGCGAAAGAACCCGATCGTGTCGCCACCCTTGCCGCAGCCGAAGCAGTGGTAGAGGCCCTTGGAGGGCGAGACACCGAACGATGGCGTCTTCTCCGTGTGGAACGGACATAGCCCCACGAAGCGGT
Organism: Actinomycetota bacterium; assembly: GCA_036505195.1. GTDB lineage: Bacteria > Actinomycetota > UBA4738 > UBA4738 > HRBIN12 > DASSJM01. Next base: position 3,812 of record DASXTX010000236.1, on the reverse strand, counting down.
CGTGTCCGGCCTTCTTGAGCGTGAGGTAGCCGGAGACGAGCTTGACGATGTCCGTGCGTTCGCGGACCACGGCGACGTCCTCGTCCCTGATCCTGCCGGCCACGTTCCTCCCCTCGACCACGCCTCGCGCCGGCTACAGCAACCAGCGCTGGGGAAGGAACAGTTGTTCGTAGATCCGCAGAGCGTACCGGTCGGTCATGCCGGCGATGTAGTCGGCGACACGGGTCGGCAGGTCTCCCGGCGCCCGATGGTACTCCTGCGGAACCTCCTCGGGGTGATCGAGGTAGTGCGCGAACAGGCTCCGGACCATCGAGATCGCCTTGTCCTGCTCCGAGCGGGCCTCGTCCCGAAGATAGACGTGGTCGAACAGGAACTCGCGCAGCGCGTCGAGCGCCCGGAACACGTCGTCCGACAGCCCGATCTCTGGTCCGTCGGCGCTGCGGCCGACGAGGTCGGTCACCAGGGTGTTGATCCGGGACGAGTGCGTGGCGCCGAGTACCTCGAGGGGCGCGGCGGGCAGCTCGGCCTGCTCGATGACGCCTGCCCGCACCGCGTCGTCGACGTCGTGGTTCACGTACGCGATGCGGTCGGCGAACCTCACGAGCTGCGCCTCCGGCGTCGATGGCGGGGGCATCGACCAGGTGTGGTGCACGATGCCGTCGCGGACCTCCCAGGACAGGTTCAGGCCCTGCCCGTCGTTCTCGAGGTGGTCGACGATCCGCAGGCTCTGCTCGTTGTGGCGGAACGGCCTTCCCAGGAACGGCGTGAGGGCCTGCTCGCCCAGGTGTCCGAACGGCGTGTGTCCCAGGTCGTGGCCGAGCGCGATCGCCTCGGTGAGGTCCTCGTTCAGGCGGAGCGCGCGGGCGGCGGTCCGGGCGATCTGGCTCACCTCGAGCGTGTGAGTGAGGCGGACACGGTAGTGGTCACCCTCGGGGGCGAGGAACACCTGCGTCTTGTGCTTCAGTCGGCGGAACGCCTTCGAGTGCACGATGCGGTCGCGGTCTCGCTGGAAGCAGGTCCGGAGGTCGTCCTGCGGCTCGTCGTGCTCGCGGCCCTTGCTCGCCGAGGCAAGCGTCGCGGTCGGCGATAAGGTCTCGCGCTCGATCTCCTCCGATCGTTTTCGGGGTACGGCCACGCCGCGATACTACCGTCGAGCTGCGACGCACCTTTTCCGCGGACCCGCAGTACGATCGGCGCTTCGACGTGGGGTCCGTCCCGACCCCGTCCCTGCTCGGGGAGGCTCGGATGAGAGGCGTTCGGATCCGCGTCCTGGTAGGCCTCGCGGCGCTGTCGGTGCTCGCGGCCGCGTGCGGGGATGACGCGAACGACGCGGGCGGATCGACGGGGGCCGGTCCGACCGGCGCGACCGCTGCCACCGGAGCCACGGACTCGGGTGACGACCCCGGCGCGGGGAGCCTGTACGGAGGCTCGAACGGGATGACCGGAGCGACCGGCGCGAGCGGCGCGAGCGGCGCGAGCGGCGCGAAGGACGCCGACGTCTCGGTCTCCCTCAACAACTACCTGTTCGATCCGGGCACCGTGAAGGTCGGCACCGGCGACGTCGTCGCCGTGCGGAACGGCAACGCGCGGACCCCGCACACGTTCACGGTCGTCGCCGAGGACGTCGACCTCGAACTCGCTCCGCTCACCACCGAGACGGTGACGATCGACCTGGCACCCGGCACGTACGAGCTGATCTGCCGGTTCCACGAATCCCTCGGCATGACGGCGACGCTGAAGGTGAGCTAGGAGCCGGCCGGCTCAGCGCCCGAACAGCCGGTAGTAGATGTACGCGAACGTCTCGCGCAGGTAGCCCCCGAACCGCGTCCCCTCGGTCCGAGCGGCCGAGTGCCAGGTCGCTGAGGCGTACGCCTGCAGCCCGAGATCGGACGCCATCCGCTTGATCCGCAGGTTGTGCCAGGGATCCGAGACGAGGAACGCGGACTCCATCCCCCGCTCGCCCATCCACGCCGCGGCCGCCTCGAGGCTCTCGAGCGTCGTCGAACCGACCGGTGAGGCCACGACGACATCCGAGGGAACACCCCGCGAGACCAGCCACCCGCGTCCCGCCTCCGCCTCCGTCGTCCGGTCGCCGGGTGCACCGCCGCCGAGCACCAGGATCGTGTCGGCCCGGCCCTCCTCGTACAGCAGCCTCGCGTGTTCGAGCCGGCCCTCGAACACGGGTGAGGGATCGCCGTCGTACTGCGCGGCGCCGAGGACGAGGATCGCGTCCACGTGGTCGATCGTGCTGGCGTCGTCCGTGTGGGCCGCCCGCCAGACCGCGATCCCCGTGCCCGCGAACGCGATCACGATCGCCGCGACCACCGCGGCGATCGTGATCAGCACGGGGTGTCGACGCACCGCCTCCATGGAGGCGATGCTAACAACGCCTCTCCCGAACACCGGCTCCGTCGGGAGCGAGATCTCTATGTGTGTGCAACGCCGGCGAGTGCGAGCAGGTCGAGGAACTCGCGTTGGTCGAATCCGCGACCCAGGACGGCCCTCGGGTCGCACAACCCGCCCTCGTCCCAGGTGAGAACCCACACGCGGTGGGGACCGCCGGCGAGACGCCCCGTCCCGCCGCCGTTGAGCTCGACCGTCCCGGCGTCGGGGAGGCCCTCGCCGAACTCGCCCGGGATGCCTGCGAACGCGTGCAACTCATGTCCGGCCTCGTCGCGGAAGGCGAGCCGCACACCGATCCGATCCGGATAGCGCTCCTCGAACGTGTCCGTCCGCTCGAACCCCGGCGGGGTGACGAAGCGCACCTCACACACGTTGGGGTCCGCGGTCGGCATGGGTTGCGTCGCGGCCCCGCCCCCACACGCGACCAGCGTCAGCACACTCGAAACGAAGGTCGCGGCGTTCCGTCTACCCGTCACGGCAGCGACTCCGCCACCGGTCCGAGCAGCGGGCCCGTTCCGTCGGGGCTGGCCTCCTGCCCCAGGCCCGCGTAGAGCCCGCCGAGGCTCCGTACCCGCTCGGGCAGGATCGTCGCCTCGATCCCCAACATCGCGGCGAGCTCGGCGAACGCTCGGGCGCCCTCCGAGGTACGGAACGCGCTCACGAGCGCGAACTCACCCGGCTCGCCCACCTCCTGACGGAAGCCCTGGAACTGCGCGACCGGCACCACGTAGTAGCCCTGGAGATCGCCGAATGCGAGCGCCGCGTTGGCCGCCTCGGCCTCCGGCCGGCTCGAGAAGATCCCGCCCACGACGGCGAGCAGCAGCTCGCCCGCTCCGGTATCCGCCGGAACCACGGGACCGACGGGAGAACCGTTCGGCAACCGAACGTGCCTCCCCGCGGCGCCCGCGATCACGCCCGCTGAGGCCGTCACGCCGACCACGAGTCCGACGACGACCGCTTGTCTCAGCTTCATCGATGCCTCCTCGGGGGAATCAGTAGTTGGTGGCGTATTGGAAGTGCATGGGGTCGCAGAACGCGAGTCCCCAGTACCAGCCGTGGTTCTGCCAGATCGATGCGTGGTACTTGTTGACCGTCGACGTGCACTTGCCCATGTACTCCTCGGCCGACGACACGTCGATCGCGATCCCGAACGCGTGGGTGCTCCATTCGTTGGAGTTCCGCTTGGCCCGGCACGCGTACCCGTAGATCCCGTGCTTGATGTACGGCTGCAGGTGGGCGTTCTGGATGTGTCCGTAGACGTCGTTGTCGAGGTTGGTCGACCTCCCGCCCTTGTCCGAGACCATCGCGGTCGGACGACCACCGAGCTTGCGATGGAAGCTGAACCAGTACGTCACCCCGTTGTCCGCCGCCCTCCACCGCATCGAGATCGCCCTGGCCTCCGCGTTGCA
>DASXTX010000235.1:0-6919 GCA_036505195.1 Actinomycetota bacterium | reverse complement strand
TTCGCGAAGTTCGACGTCGAGGGGCCCGACGCGATCGCGTACCTCGAGCGGATCTGCGCGAACCGGATCGACCGGCCGGTGGGTTCGATCGTCTACACGGCGATGCTCACCCCATCGGGCGGGATCCGGTGCGACCTCACGATCGCCCGCAAGGGCGAGGAGCTGTTCCGCGTGGTGACCGGCGGCGGGAGCGGGCAGCACGACCTCGCCTGGATGCGGCGACAGATCGGCGAGGGCGAGCGCGTCCGGATCACCGAACGCACCGGGTCGCTGTTCGCGCTCGGCCTGTGGGGTCCGAACGCGCGCGAGATCCTCGGGGGTCTCACCGACGCCGACCTCGGCAACGAGGCGTTCCCGTACATGACCGCGCGTTACCTGCACGTGGGCGAGGTCGGGCCGGTGTGGGCGCAGCGGATCTCCTACGCGGGCGAGCTCGGGTGGGAGCTGTACGGGCAGTTCGCGATGGGCGATCGACTGTGGGAGCTGTTGTGGGGGGCGGGTCGCGAGCTCGGTCTTGTCGCGGCGGGCCTCGGGGCGTTCGACACCCTGCGGCTCGAGAAGGGCTACCGCCTCTGGGGGCAGGACATCCACACCGAGCACGACCCGTTCGAGGCGGGGCTCGGGTTCGCGGTCAAGATGGACAAGGGCCCGTTCCAGGGCCGCGAGGCGCTCGCGGCGGTGCTCGAGCGCGGGTCGGCCGAGAGGCTCGCGTGCATCACGCTCGACGACCCGTCCGCGGTGGTGCTCGGCAAGGAGCCGATCCGATCGGGCGAGCATCTCGTCGGCTACGCGACGTCCGCCGGCTACGGGTACTCGATCGGGCGCTGCATCGTCTACGGTTACCTGCCCGTCGAGCTGGCGGTGCCGGGCACGCCGGTCGAGGTCGACTACTTCGACGAGCGGCTCCCGGCGACGGTCTCCGAGGACCCGTTGTGGGACCCGAAGGGCGAACGACTGAGGGCGTGACGAGGTCGCGCAGAAGGGAGTGCGAACGTTGACCGTCATCGACAACCCGGGGATCCTCCTCTACACGCGCATCCGCAAGTCGCCGTACTTCTACGCGTCCCGCGAGCACGGGGTCGCGCGCTACAGCGTGTACAACCACACGTACCACCCTCGCCACTACGGCGACCCGGTTGCCGAGTACTGGCACCTCGTGAACGGCGTCACGCTGTGGGACGTCGGTGTCGAGAAGCAGATTCAGATCAAGGGACCGGACGCGTTCGACCTCACGAACATGATCGTCCCGCGCGACCTGTACAAGTGCGCGGTCGACGAGTGCAAGTACGTGTTCATCACCGGCCCCGACGGCGGGATCCTCAACGACCCGGTCCTGCTGCGCGTCGCGGAGGACGAGTTCTGGCTGTCGCTCGCTGACTCGGACGTGAACCTGTACGCGCTCGGGATCGCCGCAGCGAAGGGGATGGACGTGACCGTGCAGGAGATCGACGTCGCGCCCGTGCAGATCCAGGGCCCGAACGCGAAGAAGGTCCTCACCGAGCTCTTCGGCGAGCGCGTGCTCGACATCCCCTACTACGGCCTGATGCACGGCGAGCTCGAGGGGATGGACGTCGTGGTCTCGCGCACCGGCTACACGGGCGAGGTCGGTTACGAGATCTACCTGCGCGACGCGTCCGAGCACGGCGTCAAGCTGTGGAACCGGGTGCTCGAGGCGGGCAAGCCGCACGGGCTCGAGGTGATCGGGCCGTGCCACATCCGCCGCATCGAGGGGGGCATCCTCGCGTTCGGCGCGGACATGTGGTACGAGCACAACCCCTTCGAGGTCGGCTACCACTACACGTGGATGGTGGATCTGGACCAGGAGGCCGACTTCATGGGCAAGGAGGCTCTCAAGCGGATCAAGGCCGAGGGAGTCACGCGCAAGCTGGTCGGGGTCGACATCGACGGCGAGCCGCTCGGGAGCTACATCGACAACGAGATGCTCGACGTCTTCCCGGTGTCGGTGGGCGGGAACGTGGTCGGCAAGGTCACGTCGGCGTGCTACTCGCCGAGGTTGGAGAAGAACATCGGGTTCGCGATGCTGCCGATCGAGCACACCGAGCTCGGCACCGAGCTCCAGGTGGCGACGCCGGTCTCCGGATCCGTCGGGGCGACGGTCGTGACGATGCCGCACTGGGATCCGAACAAGGACATCCCCAAGCAGTAGCGCTCACGCCGCCGGGAGCACGAAGCGGATCGTCGCCCCGCGACCCGGCTTGCTCTCGGCCGAGATCGTGCCGGCGTGGGCTTGGACGAGGCTCTTCGCGATCGCGAGCCCGAGCCCCGAGCCGCGAGATTCGGGCGAGCGCGCGAAGCGATCGAACACCTGCGCGAGCTCGTCAGGGGCGATGCCCTCGCCGGTATCGGTGACGCGGAACGCCACGCCGCCCTCGTCGCGATCGGCGGCGATCGTGACGGTGCCTCCCGATGGCGTGTGGCGGAGCGCGTTCGAGACCAGGTTCGCGAGCACCTCGCCGATCCGAACGCGGTCGACGTTCAGCTCCGGCAGGTTCGGCGGCTGCTCGGCGAGGAGCCTCACGCCGCGCTCCGCGGCCTCCGCGCGGTGGGCGGCCTCGGCCGTCTCGACGAGCTCACCGGGCTCGAGCCGCTCCCGGTGGAGCCGCAGCGCCCCGGCCTCGGCGTTCGAGAGGAGCTGGAGGTCGTCCAGGAGCCGCGCCATCACGGTCGTCTCGGCGCCGATCAGCGCGAGGTCGTCGCCGCCCGGCTCGTACAGGCCGTCGGCCATGCCCTCGACGCGACCGCGGATCACCGAGAGCGGCGTCCGGAGCTCGTGCGCGACGTCGGCGAGCAGGTTGCGGCGCTGCTCCTCGTTGGTCTCGAGGCGTTCGGCCATGCGATTGAAGGCCCGGGCGAGGTCCCGGACGTCGGGCGGCCCCTGCACCGTGGCCCTGGCCGAGTAGTCGCCCTCGGCGACGCGCGCCGCCGCGTCCATGACCTCGCCGATCGGCCCCGCCGTCCGTCGGACCGCTCGTCCGAAGACCAGAAACCCGACGAGCAGCAACAAGGGGATGAGCCAGAACCCGGGGAAGAACCGCCCACCCTGATCCCCGCGATGGAACCCGCCACCGAAGACGGCGCCGAGCCAGCCGACCACGAACACGAAGATGAGGAACATCCCGATGCCGAACGCGATCCGGCGGAGGAAGCGTCCGCGCGCTGCCTTCCACTGCTCCCCCGAGTCGGGTGGGAACGCCTCGCCCTCGGGCCACCACGGCGGGCGGAACCCGGGATCACGGCCGTGCCGATGCCGGGGGTCAGGCATCGGCGAACCGATAGCCGACGCCGTGGACCGTCACGACGTACCGGGGCGACCCGGGTTCGGGCTCGATCTTGCGGCGGATGTTCTTCACGTGGGCGTCGATGGCGCGCTCGTAGGACTCGATCGCCACGCCGTGGACCGCGTCGAGCAGCTGGGACCGCGTGAACACGCGGCCGGGTTCGCGGGCGAGGGTGGCGAGGAGCTGGAACTCGGTCGGCGTGAGGTCGACCTGCGTGCCGCCCACGCTCACCCGCATCTTGGCCGTGTCGATCTCGACGTCGCCGGCGCGCACGACCTCGTCGCCCCGGGCGGCGGTGCGCGTGCGACGGAGCACCGCCCGAACGCGCGCGACGAGCTCCTTCGGGCTGAACGGCTTGACGACGTAGTCGTCGGCGCCGATCTCGAGCCCGACGATCCGGTCGGTCTCGTCGCCGCGCGCCGTGAGCATCACGATCGGCGTATCGGACCACCGGCGGATCTCGCGGGCCACGTCGAGGCCGTCGCGTCCGGGCAGCCCGAGATCGAGCACCAGCAGGTCGGGTTTGGCGCTTCTGACGCTCGCGACGGCCGAGCCGCCGTCGCCGACCACGATCACCTCGAAGCCCGCGTTCCGGAGGTAGTCGCGGACGACCCGCGCGATCTCGATCTCGTCCTCCACCACCAGCACCGTCGTCATTCCGCTCGCGTCCCTTCGGCGCCTGCGTTCGGCGCGTCGCTAGCCTGCCGACGCGAACGGGCGGTGGCAACCGCCACCGCCCGTCCCCGTGCCCGACCCGGCTCAGCCGGCGGGCGGTCCCGTGGTCTCCTCGCCGCCGGAGGCCTGCTCGTGCTGGCGTCGGTGCCAGTCGGTCGCCCTGTCCTCGAACCGTGCTCGCCCCTCCTCGGACCACGGCCCGTACCCGGGCCCATGGTCGTGACCCCAGTAACCGCGTGGGCCACGGAAGGCCCGGCCCACGAGGAAGATCGCACCGAAGATGAACAGGGGGAACAGGAAGAAGCCGAACGGGAAGAAGAACCCGTGGCCGTACCGGTCCCCGACCACCTCGACCACCTGACTCGAGTCGGCCGCACGCCGGATGCCCTCGTCGAGCCCGGCGTTGTACGCGCCGACCGCGATCCCCACCGTGACCAGCACGACCAGGATCGCCGCCACGATCGCCCATCCACGTCGCATCTCGTGCCTCCTTCCGAACGCTCCTCGTCCGTCACCACTGAGCTTGGCGCCGAGATGTGAAGGGGCCGTGAAGGCGTTCGGGAGGGTTCGTGGTGGCGCGTCCCGAGGCGAGGAGATCAGTCGGACCCGTCGCGGGTCACGTCGACGACCTCGGCGTCGAGCGCGGCGACCAGGTCGCGGCCGGCCACGTGCAGATTGACGCCGTGACCACCGCCGCCGATCGCCACGCGCTCGAGCGTGGGGATGATGGCGTCCGCGATCACCGGCCACGCGTTGGTCGAGCCGAACGGCGTGATCGTCCCGCGCTCGTACCCGGTCGCCGTCTTCGCCTCGTCGGCGTCGGGCAGCGAGAGCCGGCTGACGCCGAGGTGGGTTCGGAGCTTCGGCCAGTCGATCTGCCGTCCGCCCGGAACGAGGACGAACACGTAGTCGTCCGCGCCGCGCCGGATCACGATCGTGCGGAGCAGCTGCCCGAGCTCGATCCCCTGGAGGCTGGCGCTCTCCTCGGCCGAGCGAGCGCGTTCGGTCCGGACGACCTCGAAGGCGAGGTCCGAGCCCCCGAGGGCGCGGAGCGCGGGCGTGTCGTCGTCCACGTGCGCGAGCCTAACCCGACACCCCCGCGGCCCCGGCGATCGTCGCGCGCTCGGAGCCGCGTCAAGGGCGGACCGAGACGAGGAGCAGGTCGACGACGTAGTCGGCGAAGGACGGGCGCACGAACAGCCTGGTCGCCCCCTCCCGCTCGTGGAGCAGGACCTGGGCGGCGCCGAACACCGATTGCGCGCACCGCCCGTCGCCCCAGGATCTCGGGTGGAGATCGATCGGGCATGCGGACGACAGGAGATCGTGGCGTGACGGTCCGGCGAGCTCGATCACGGCGCGGTTCGCCGAGACGTCGACGACCGAGCGGTGGAGGCCGGCGAGCGACGCCTCCAGCTCGTCCCCGATCACGCTCGCCGCGCCCGGTGCTCCCACGATCAGCCACTCGTCCGGCCCGAGCCACAGGACGTCGCGATCGCCGGAGGTGCTCGCGGTGTTCGGCTCGGTGGGGAAGCCCAGGGTGGCGGCGCTCGCCGGCTCGATCCGGACATCGAGCTGCGACAGGAACGCAAGCTCGGTCGCGCCGAGGCGGTCGAGATCGCCGGAGCGCCCCGTCAGCGGGCTCCTAGCCCTCACGTCGTTCGCCCTCCGGGTCGTAGGCGACCGGGGACGTCACCGTGCAAGGGACGGTGGCCTCGGGCAGCGGCGCGTAGACGGTGCCCCCGTGCATCTCGTGCCCGCCCGCGAGCATCGCGAGCGCGAACGTGCGCCCGAGCGCTGGGCTGCGGTACGAGGACGTCACGTGGCCGGCCAGCGGCATCGGGATCTCCCCGGTGTCCTCGAGCACGAGCTGCGCTCCCTCCGGCACAAGCGTCCGCCCGTCGGCCGGGGCGAGCCCCACGAGCTGCTTGCGGTCGGGGCGGACGACGTCGATCCGCCGGAGGGAACGACGACCGACGAAGTCGCCCTTCGAGAGGTTCACGATCCAATCCATCCCGAGGTCGTGGGGCGTGACGCTCCCGTCCGTGTCCTGGCCGACGATCACGTACCCCTTCTCGGCACGCAGGACGTGCATCGCCTCGGTGCCGTAGGGCTCGATCCCGAAGGGCTCGCCCGCGGCCATGACGGCCCCCCAGACCTCGAGCCCGTGCCAGGCCGGCACGTGGAGCTCGTACGCGAGCTCGCCCGAGAAGCTCACCCGCGCCAGCCGCGCGGGGACGCCGGCGACGTGGCCGTCCCGGAACGTCATGAACGGGAAGGCCTCTCGGGAGACGTCCACGTCGGTCCCCGCCCTCGAGACCACGTCGCGCGCCCTCGGCCCGTTGATCGCGACCACGGCCCACTGTTCGGTGACGCTCGTGCAGTAGACGCGAAGGTCGGGCCATTCGGTCTGGAGCCACTCCTCGAGCCGGTCGAGCACCGCGGCCGCGCCACCGGTGGTCGTGGTAACGAGGTAGCGGTCTTCGGCGAGGCGCATCGCGACCCCATCGTCGAAGACCATCCCGTCGAGCCCGAGCATCAACCCGTACCGGATCGATCCGACCGCGAGGTTCGACATCCGGTTGGTGTACATCCGGTCCAAGAAGACGCCGGCGTCCGGTCCGACGACCTCGATCTTGCCCAACGTCGAGGCGTCGAGGGCGCCTGCGGCGTTCCGGACGGCGAGGCACTCTCGCGCGACCGCCGCGTCGATGTCTTCACCCCCGAGCGGGAGGAACCGAGGACGCTTCCACTGCCCGACGTTCTCGAAGACGGCGCCGCGCTCGACGTGCGCCTCGTGGATCGGGGTCGTGCGGATGGGGTCCAGGAGGCTCGGGCCCTGGTCCATCCCCGCGAGCACCGAGAACGGGACCGGAACGTACGGGGGGCGCGCGCTCGTCGGCCCCTGCGCCCCGAGCTCCCAGCCGAGGGCATCGTTGACGATCTCC
>DASXTX010000234.1:0-1970 GCA_036505195.1 Actinomycetota bacterium | reverse complement strand
TTCGACATGGACCTGGACGGCCGCGACGCCTACTCGATCCAGTACCAGAACGCGAACAACTCGGTCCGCGTGACCGACGAGTTCATGAAGGCATTCGAGCAGGACCAGGACTGGAAGCTGAAGGCGGTCATCACCGAGGAGACCGTCGAGACGGTCCGGGCCCAAGAACTGATGAGGGAGATCGCCCAGGCCGCGTGGGAGTGCGCCGACCCGGGCATGCAGTACGACACCACGATCAACGAGTGGCACACGTGCCCCGCCACGGGCCGCATCAACGCCTCCAACCCGTGCTCCGAGTACATGCACCTGGACAACAGCGCGTGCAACCTGGCGTCGCTGAACCTGATGAAGTTCCTCGACGACGAGGGTACGTTCGACGTGAAGGCGTTCCGCAAGGCCGTCGAGGTCGTGTTCACGGCCCAGGAGATCATCGTGGGCCCGGCCGACTACCCGACGGAGAGGATCGGCGAGAACGCGCGGGCGTTCCGCCAGCTGGGGCTCGGGTACGCGAACCTCGGCGCGCTGCTGATGGCGCGCGGGCTCCCGTATGACTCCGACGGCGGGCGGGCGTGGGCGGGCGCGCTCACCGCCCTGATGACCGGGCAGGCGTACCGGACCAGCGCGCGGATCGCCGAGGCGATGGGGCCCTTCGAGGGTTACGAGCCGAACGCCGACGCGATGCTTCGGGTGATGCGCAAGCATCGCGCCGCCGCCGACGAGATCGATGGCGACGTCGTCCCGGAGGCCGTGCTCTCGGCCGCGAAGCAGTCGTGGGACGACGCGATCGCGTTCGGGGCCAAGCACGGGTACCGCAACTCGCAGGCGACGGTGCTCGCGCCGACCGGCACGATCGGGCTGATGATGGACTGCGACACCACCGGGATCGAGCCCGAGCTCGCGCTCGTCAAGACGAAGAAGCTCGTTGGCGGCGGGACGATGCAGTTCGTGAACCAGACCGTGCCGCGTGCGCTCGGGCGGCTCGGGTACGACCCGGCGCAGGTCGATGACATCGTCGCCTACATCGCCGAGCACAATTCGGTGGAGGACGCGCCGCATCTGCGCCGGGAGCACGCGGCGGTGTTCGACACGGCGATGGGCGCCCAGCCGATCCACTACATGGGCCACGTGCGGATGATGGCGGCGGCCCAGCCGTTCATCTCGGGCGCGATCAGCAAGACGGTCAACATGCCCGAGCACGTCACCGTCGAGGAGGTCGAGCAGCTGTTCGTCGAGTCCTGGAAGCTCGGCCTGAAGGCCGTCGCGATCTACCGGGACAACTGCAAGGTCGCGCAGCCGCTGTCGGCGGACAAGAAGAAGAGCGCCGCGGCCCCCGAGCCGGGCGAGCTCGCGACCCCGGTGCGCAAGCGCCTCCCGCAGAGCCGCCCGTCGATCACGACGAAGTTCGAGGTCGGCGACGCCGAGGGCTACATCACGGCCAGCTCGTACCCCGACGACGGGATCGGCGAGATCTTCCTGAAGTCCTCCAAGCAGGGCTCGACGCTGGCGGGGATCACCGACGCGTTCTCGATCGCGGTCTCGATCGGCCTGCAGTACGGCGTGCCGCTCGAGACCTACGTCTCCAAGTTCATCAACATGAAGTTCGAGCCGAGCGGGATGACCAACGACCCGGACATCCGGTTCGCGACCTCGCTCGTGGACTACGTGTTCCGCCGGCTCGCGCTCGACCACCTGCCGATCGAGCAGCGCGAGGCGCTCGGCATCCGGTCGATCGACGAACGCAAGGAGACCGCGGCGGCCGAGGCGGCGGAAAAGCTCGGCACGACGGTCGAGGAGGTCATCGCGGCCGTGAAGTCGGAGGCGCCCCCGTCGCTCCCCATCGTGAAGTCCTCGGGCATCCCGCAGGCCCACGCCGCCGACGCGCCGCTCTGCTACACGTGCGGCTCGAAGATGCTCCCGGCCGGCTCCTGCTACGTCTGCCCCTCCTGCGGCTCGACGAGCGGCTGCTCGTA
>DASXTX010000233.1:0-7415 GCA_036505195.1 Actinomycetota bacterium | reverse complement strand
CGGTTCGAGCGACATCGGCTGGTACCTGAAGGGTCTGGATCCGAAGAAGCGGGTCACGCTCGAGCTCGGCGGGAACGCGGGCGTGATCGTCCATTCGGACGCCGACCTGGACCTCGCTGCGCAGCGGGTCGCGTTCGGCGGCTACTACCAGGCGGGGCAGAGCTGCATCAGCGTGCAGCGGGTTCTGGTGCAGTCCGAGGTGTACGAGGACTTCGCGGCGCGCCTCGTGAAGCAGATCGAGAGCCTGAAGGTGGGCGACCCGATGGATCCGACCGTCGATGTCGGCCCGGTGATCCAGCGGAGCGAGGTCGGACGGATCGACTCGTGGGTGCAGGAGGCGGTCTCGCAGGGGGCGACCGTGCTCACAGGTGGGAAGGCGGAGGAGCCCTTCTATCTCCCGACGTTGATCGGCGACGTCCGGCCCGAGATGAAGGTCTGCCGCGAGGAGATCTTCGGCCCGGTCGTCACGATCAGCCCCTACCAGACCTTCGATGAAGCGATCGCCACGGTGAACGACTCGCGCTACGGGCTGCAGGCGGGAGTCTTCACCAACGACATCAACCGCGCCTTCCAGGCCCATCGCGACATCGACGTCGGCGGCGTCATCGTCAACGACGTCTCGGCGTTCCGGGCCGACCAGATGCCGTACGGTGGTTCGAAGGACTCCGGGTTCGGACGCGAGGGCCTGCGGTACGCGATGGAGGAGATGACCGAGCCACGGATCATGGTCCTGTCGCACGTGCCTCTGTAGGTGGTTCCAAGACTGGCTGGACGGTCGTCGGGGATGCACTGGCCTCGTCTGTGGACACTTGACGCTTCGATGAAGCAGTCCTAGCTTCGTGAGCGTGAAGAAGTTCTTCACTGCACTGGTACTCGGTTACGTCGGCCTCGCGCTCTACTGCCGCGCCAGGGAGGCAGCCGGGCTCCTCACGTGCGATTGCTACCCCGACTGCTGGTGCCGCAAGCCAAGGCTCAGCGTCTTCCGGTGGGTGTTTCCTCGTTACCACCGCAACCCAGGGATAGACGCCTGGAAGGAACAGCATCCCGGGGAGTCGAGGTAGCTCGGCCATGAGTCCGCAAGAACACAGACGCTGTACCGAGCCACACAGGCGGGCTTCTCGTATCCGGCTTCTGTGGTCGCGCATCGTGGCGTTTCTCGGTCGGCGTCGCTCCTCATGCGGCGGCACTCCGCCTGGCTATCCCAACCTGCCGCCGGACTCCTACGTCCGTGAACCTCGCCTGCCCGGCCCTTTGTCCGGAGCTGGAGCGGCAGCCCTTCCGGAGCCAAACGGCTTCGCCTAGTGGAGGTGCGACTGCGCTACTTCGAAGGTTGTCCCCACTGGCAGACCATGCACGAAAGACTGCGAGAGGCGCTTCGTACTGAGGGCCTGGCGGACGTCGAGCCGATCCTAGAGCTGGTGGCCACCCCCGAGGACGCCGAACGACTGCGGTTCGTCGGCTCACCGACCGTGCTGTTGGACGGACGCGATCCCTTCGCCGACGGCGACGGGATCTTTGGTCTCAGCTGCCGCGTGTACCAGACGCCCGAGGGACTCGCCGGGACGCCTACGACTGAGCAGCTACGGGCTGCGCTGCACGACGCTCAGTCGACCAGCTGACTCCAGACACGACGTCCCTCTCCGCGAGCGCCGGCACGTCGAGCGCATCGCCGGACCCGGGCCGCTCTCGCTCGCGCCAGTGGCTGAGATGCTCCGGGGAACAGAACAGTCGAGCGACGGGACAGAACTCCTCCATCACGTTCGCGCAGGATTCGTCCGGTAGCCATCCCACCGCGGAGGTGGTCTCGGGCTCACCTTGCCGGATGCGAACGTCGATCGCCCTCCCACAGAATCCGCAATGCGTAGTCCCGACAGCGTCGGCTTCGAGCGCCGCGGCGATCCCGACTATGTCGTAGGCGCACCACGTCCACAAGCTGACACTTTCGAGGATGAGGCCGTGCTGCGTTCGTCTCGTCGTGAGTCCGTCCATCCCAATGATCAGCTCGTCGTCTGTCTCCGCCATTCCGACCGAGGCCACGAGGCCTACCGCCGATCGCACCGTCTCAACCGGCAGGCCGATCGCGATGGCGACGTCCTCGAAACGTACGGCCCGACCAGTTAGGAGCCCGCGGAAGGCCGCTCGGCGCACGGCGAGTGTCGCTTCGGGCATCATCCCGAGAATCTCGTCCCAGCAACCTCGAGCGGCCGCCTCCAAGGACACCATTGTTTCAGGTGAACCAAACGTGCGGCACGGTGAAAAGATCGACGTAGCGAGCTCCCTGTGGAGGGTCCGGCATCGAGCTCAGTCGCCGACTCACGCGAGGAGCAACCTCCCTGCGGTCAGCCAGTAGTAGATGACGTAGGCGCCCGAGAGCAGCAACAGGCCGGCGCTGAGCGGCGTGACGATCCGAACGAAGGTCCGGACGCGCTCGAAGATGCCGAAGCTCACCAACCCCGCGACGAGGGTCAGAACCGCAAGCGATGCTGCCATACCGGCTCCGTACAGCACGAACGCGAGGACGGCGGCTCCGTAGAGCCTGCTCGTCGCGGCCGCCGTCCCCATGAGGGCCAGGAACAGGGGGAGGGTGCACCCAAGGGAAGCGGCCCCGTACGCCAACCCGAAGGCCGCGTACCCGAGGAGGCTGGAGTTGCTTGCTCCCTTGCCGATACGAGTGGCCAGCCGCTGAGGCGCGCCGCCCATGCCGATGTGTCGCCCAGAGAGAACCAGCCCTCCGGTGAGTACGAGCACGACGCCCACCCCGAGGCCGACCCAAGGAAGAGATCGGACGATGGGCGCGGACCCAATCTCGAAGACCGCCCCAACCGCGCCGAACAGCACGGTGAAGGTCGCCCCCACGACGACGGCGACCGCCACCGAGCGGGAGAGGCGCGCGCCGAGACCGGATCGGGTGACATCGTCGCGCAGGTAGAGACCGAGGTAGGCGGGGACGAGGGCGAACCCACACGGATTGAACGCCGCGACCGCCCCGAGCGCGAACGCGTAGACCCACCAGACCTCGCCTGCCCGAGAGGCGGCATTGCTGATCGCCGAGGAGATCCGCTCGACGAAGATGACCGGCGTCCCGCCCGTCGTGGGCGACGTGAGCCCGGCGATCACGGCCACCGCGAGCACGAGCGCCGTCAGCGCGCCGGCAAGGACCGTTCGGCGAGCGGACCGTTCTTGGGTGGCGACAGCCATCGACCCTCAGGCGGCCGATCGGTCGGTGAGGAGCGGGGTGATCGCGTCTTGCAGGGCCGAGCTCTGGCCGATGATCGTGGCGCCGGAGCTCACGATCGGTCCGGGAACTTTCGTCCAGGTCGCGTCCGGACCGAGCAGGTAGTACACATCCCACGCGGGAGCCGGGCTGTGATCGACGTTCTCCGCGAACCACTCGCTCGTGATCGCACCGCCGTCCCAGAACTGGACGACCCTCGGATCCGGAAAGACCCGACGGGACACGTCGGCCGCCTCGCTCGTCCCACCCGAGAACGGAACCCAGACCGCGTAGACGCGGAGCTTCGCCGCGGCTTCCGCCTCCAGAATCTCCCTCTGCACCCAACTGGCGCCAGCGAGGCACGTGCTTCAGGTAGGCGAGATCAGCAGGATGAGGCGCGTGGACCCTGCGTCGTCGTTGAACGCGTCCCGAAGCGCGTCAATGGAGGTGAGCTCTCGGACAAGCCCAGGCGTGACCTGGCTCTCGGGAGGGCTGGAACGAGGCAGCGGAGTGCCTGTGTCGCTCCCGGTGCACGCGCTCCAGATGAGCCCGAGCGGGATGAGGCTCGGGATGAGAAGCCGGCGAAAACACCGGCGTCCGAGCGTGCCGGTCACGCCGTGGTTCCTCCTCTCAAACGGCGCACCAGGAGAGCCTAGACAGCGCGCGCGTGAACGACTGCGAGGCGAGTTTCAGGTCCTCCGACATTTGTGAGATACGGCGTCCACGTGTGGGCGAGATCGTCGACGGCCCAAACACGCTTTCGCTCCAGTGCCCCGAACTAGACCGATCCGTGCCGAGATTCAGACGGCGCATCCGTTCCCACGTACGCGCATCCGCGCAGGACGCCCTCACGCGGTTCTCGCAGGTCAACCCCACCCTGTGTGAGCTCGAGGGCCTCCAGGAGTAGCTCCTCCGGTTGACGAACAGTTGACGGGACCTCGGCTCACCATGACACTCCAGGCACACATTGACATGGGTGCCACGACTCATTCCGGGAGGTCAGGCGGGATGTCAAAGGCTCCTGTCGCACGTCCCGCTTTGAGCGTGACCGCTTGAGCCGGATCGCCGTCCTCGGCGCGGGCGCGATGGGGAGCGCCGCCGCGATGTTGCTCGCCCGTCACGACGACGTCGACCTGCTCGTGCTCGATGTCGACGCGGGGCGCGCAGCACGGGTCGCAGAGCGCGCGGGTGCCGAGGGCCGGGGGTTCGACGCCCAAGCGGAGGGGCTCGCCTCGGTGCTGGACGGCGTGGCGGCCCTCGCCGCCTGCCTGCCTTACCGGTTGAATCTCGAGGTCATGGAGGCGGCGCTGGCGGCCGGGTGCCACTACGCGGACCTCGGGGGGCTGTACCACGTCACCCTCAAACAGTGGGAGCTCGACCCCAGGTTCCGCGAGGCGGGCCTGTCCGCCGTGATGGGGATCGGGTCGGCCCCCGGCATCACGAACGTCCTCGCGCGCCTGGGCGCCGACCGGCTCGACGAGGGTTCGGTCCGGTCGATCGACCTGGTGAACGGGGCCATCGACCTGTCCGAGGGCGGCGGCGAGTTCGGCGTCCCCTACTCGGCGGAGACGATCCTGGACGAGTTCACCCTGCCGGCGATCGTGTTCGAGGACGGGCGGCTGCATGAGGTGGAGGCCGGGTCGGGCGTGATCGACTGGGCGTTCCCCGAGCCGATCGGCACGCAGCCGGCGATGTACACGTTGCACTCGGAGCCGGCCACACTTCCCCGAACGATCCCCGGGGTCCGCGACGTGCGCTGGAGGCTCGCGCTGCCGAGGCCCGTCCACGAGGGGTTCGTCTTCCTCGTGCGGGCGGGCCTCGCGTCGCGCGACCCCGTGATGACCTCGAGCGGTCCGGTCGTCCCGCGCGAGGCGCTCGCCGCGGTCCTGAACCGTCTCTCGGCCGCCGACGGCGAGCCGTCGGATCGGGAGGTGATCGACGTCCGGGTAGCTGGCAGCTCGGGCGGCGCGCCGGCGACGTACCGTTCGCTCGCGAGCTTCGAGCCGTCCCCCGAGGGCCTGTCGGCGGGGGCCTTCGGGACCGCGATCCCGATCGCGACGACGGTGCGCTGGCTGGCCGAGGGCCGCGTGCCCTCCGGCGTCCACCCGCCGGAGACGGCGTTCGAGCCCGCCGCGTTCGTCGCGGACCTCGAGCGCGAGGGCGTCGGGTTCTCGGGCGAGCTGCTCGTCTGAGGCAGCCTGACCGTTCCCCGGGCCGTACCCTGGGTGTCGATGGGCACCCTGGCGTTGATCCTGCTCCCCGCGTGCGTGTTCGTCGCGGCGGTCGCGCTCGTGCTCGCCTACCGGCGGGGACGAGCGCTCGAACCGCAACGTCCGTGGTGGGGGAGGCCGGGCGTGTGGATCGGGCTGTCGATGGTGTTCGTGCTCGTCGGGGTGTTCGCGTTCCCGCGGCTGCTCGGGTTCACATTCCTGTTCTTCCCGTTCATCGTGATGCGCAGCGTCGGGCGGGGGCGCCCGGACCGACGGCCCTAGCCCAGCTGACCGTCCGACGAGAGCAGGGTCCGAACGGCGAACGCGCCGACCGTCTCCGCGACCGCCTTCTCGCGGCGCCACAGGAAATGGTCGGTGCCCGGCACGATGACGACCTGGCCCTTCGGCATCGTCCGGGCCAGCGCCTCCAGCCGCTGCCGGGGGCAGTAGACGTCCCCCTCGCCCGCGAGCAGCAGGGTGGGACGCGTGAAGGCCCGGAGCTCGGACGGTCCGGGCGTCGGGGGGATCTCGACGTCGGCCGGCTCGAGCGGCAGCCCGATGAGCGCGAGCGCATCCACCCGATCGTCGGTGAGGGCCTCGCGCAGCGCGACGTTCGCCCCGAACGACCACCCGCACACGAGGGTGGGTCCCGCGGCCTCGTCGCGCACCCGGCCGATGGCCGCATCGACATCCTTGGTCTCGGCGTAACCCGCGCCGTAGGTGCCGGCGCTGCGCATCGTCCCCCGGAAGTTGAAGGCGAGGACGACGAACCCCCGTGACGCGAGATCGTTACGCAGCGCCCACAGGATCGGATGGTCCTTGCTCCCGCCGTGACGCGGGTGCGCGTGGCAGACCACGGCCGATCCCGCGGGACGCGTGTCGGGCTGCCGGATCTCCCCCTCGAGGGACACGCCGTCCACGGTCCCGAAACGCACGGCTTCCATGCGTGGGACGATGCCAGGCGTGGCGGCGCGTCGACAAACGAGCGGAACGGGGTTCGCGCTCCGCGACGCGGTGCCCTGGAAGGAGCTCGCTCCGATCGTGCGCGCCGTCGAACCCGCGGGCTACACGGCGGTGTTCCTCCCCGAGATCACGGGGCGCGACGCGCTCGTCACGCTCGGGATGTTCGCCGGCGAGACGCGCGGCCTGCTCCTCGGCACGGGCGTGCTCCCGATGCGCTCCCGGACCCCGCTGCTCACCGCGATGGGTGCGGCCACGGTGCAGGAGCGCTCGGGGGGCCGGCTGATCCTCGGTCTCGGAACGGGCGACGTCGGACGGGGTGCCCTCGACGAGCTCCGGGAGACGGTGCGGCGGGTCCGGGCCCTCCTCCGGGGCGAGACGCTCGAGGAGGCAGGCGACTCGGTGACTCTCTCCCTGCCGCCGGGGCGCGAGGTCCCGATCTGGGTCTCCGCGCTCGGGCCCAAGGCGATGCGGCTCGCGGGCGAGATCGCCGACGGCGTCATCCTCAACTGGTGTCCACCGGAGCGGGTGTCGTTCGCCCGCGCGCGCGTCGCCGAGGGTGCCGAAGCGGCCGAGCGAGACCCGGTGTCCGTCACCGTCGCGGTCTACGTGCGGGCATGGGCGGGGCGCGACGAGGCCGAGGCGATGTCCGCGTTGCGCGCGATGGCGGGTCGGTACGCCTCCTACCGGGCGTACCGGCGTCAGTTCGAGCAGGTGGGTCTCGGGCCCCAGGCGGCGGTCGCCGGGCAGGCGCACCGGGCCGGAAGATCCGAGGACGTGCCCGAGGTGTTGGTCCGGTCCGTCTGCGCCGTGGGCGAGGGGGCTCGGGATCGGCTCGACGCGTTCCGGGAGGCGGGGGCGGACCTGCCGATCATCTACCCGGTCGCGACCGCGGACCCCGCGGCCTCGATCGAGGCCACCCTTCGCGCGCTCGCTCCGGCCTGAGGATCCCACGCACGACTTGCGCACGAGCCCGTGATCCGTAGACTAGGGTTTACAAGGTCGGCACCGTGGAAAAGGGGAAAACCCGG
>DASXTX010000232.1:0-13359 GCA_036505195.1 Actinomycetota bacterium | reverse complement strand
AACGATCCCCGAGCTGGCCGTGTCCGCGTGGACGGCGCACGACCTCCCCGACGGCTACGAGCCCGACCTCACCGCGGTCGCGACCTGGGACCCGAAGAACTTCACCTGGCCGTTCGGGACCCACGTCTGCGTCGCCGAGGTGGACACCGAGACGGGAGCGACCCAGCTGCTCCGCTACGTGGCGGTCGACGACTGCGGGGTCGTGATCAACCCGATGATCGTCGACGGGCAGGTGCACGGCGGCGTGGCTCACGGGATCGCGGAGGCCCTCTACGAGGAGGTCATCTACGACGAGGCCGGCAACCTGGTCACGGGAACGTTGACGCAGTACCTCGTTCCCTCGGCGGCGGAGTTGCCGGCGTTCGAGCTCGACCGGACCGAGACGCCCTCGCCGACGAACCCGCTCGGCGTCAAGGGGATCGGCGAGGCCGGCACGATCGCGGCCCCGCCGGCGGTGGTCAATGCCATCGTGGACGCGGTGTCGCACCTCGGCGTGACCGAGATCGGTAAGCCGGCGACGCCCGAGCGCGTGTGGAAAGCGATCCGCGACGCGAGGGGAGGTGCGGCATGATCCCGGCGCCCTTCGAGTACCGGCGCGTTGACACGGTGGACGAGGCGATCCAGGCGCTGTCCGACGGACCGGACGCGAAGATCCTCGCGGGCGGTCACTCGCTCCTGCCGTTGATGAAGCTCCGCCTGGCGCGGCCGTCGCTGCTCGTGGACATCTCCCGTCTTCAGGACCTGAAGTACGTGAAGGAGGACGGAGACCGGGTCGCGATCGGGGCGCTCACGCGGCACCACGACGTCGCGAACAGCGAGGTCCTGCAGGAGCTGTGTCCGATCGTGTCGTACGCGGCGGGCGAGATCGGCGACCCGCAGGTCCGCCACGTTGGGACGATCGGCGGTTCGGTGGCGCACGCCGACCCAGCGTCGGACATGCCGAGCGTGCTGCTCGCCCTCGACGCCGAGATGGAGGTGCGGGGGCCCGGGGGCGTTCGGAACGTCGGTGCGGGCGACTTCTTCAAGGGCCTGTTCGAGCCCGACCTTGCGAGCGACGAGGTCCTGACCGAGATCCGCGTCCCGAAGACCGCGGGTCGTGGCTGGAGCTATCTGAAGTTCCACCGGCGGGCGCAGGACTGGGCGCTGGTGGGTGTCGCGGCGCTCGCGCAGAACGGCGCCGGACCCTCGGTCGCCCTCACGAACATGGCCGACCGCCCCGTTCGGGCGACGGGCGTGGAGGAGGAGCTGGCCGGCGGCGCCGATCCGGCCGCGGCGTCGCAGCGTGCGGCCGATGGGACGAGCCCGCCGAGCGACGCGTTCGCGAGCGCCGAGTACCGCCGGGAGCTCGTGAAGGTGCTGGTGCGCCGGGCGATCGAGGAGGCACAGGCGCGATAGCGGCGCAGGTCGGGAGCCATCTTTGACGCTCGCGCCCTCGTCTGCCTAGATGGTGGGCATGCTCGGGCAGACCGGCGTGGACCAGTCGTGGTTCGAGGACTGGGGCCTCTCCGTCATCGTGACGCTCGCGACCGCCATCGTGATCACGATCGCGATCAAGATCGCCGTCGCCCGATTCCGTCGCAAGCTCGAGGGGACCCCGAACCTCACCCAGGAGCTCAACCTCCAGCGGATCGCCACGCTGACCGGAGCCCTGTCCACCACCGCCCTCGCGGTGGTCTGGACGATCGCGGTGCTGATCGTGCTGGAGAGCCTGGACGTCCCGCTCGGACCGTTCTTCGCCAGCGCCGGAATCGCCGGCGTCGCGCTGGGGTTCGGCGCGCAGAGCATCGTGAAGGACACGCTGACGGGCTTCTTCATCCTCCTGGAGAATCAGTTCGGGGTCGGGAACACCGTGGAGTTCCTGACCACGGCCGGCCCGGTGACCGGCCGGGTCGAGTGGTTCACGCTCCGCGCCACCGCCGTCCGCGCGTACGACGGGACGTTGCACATCGTCCCGAACGGCAACATCCAGGTCGTCAGCAACAAGTCCCGCGGTTGGGCGCGCGCGATCGTCGACACGCGTATCGCCTACGGGCAGGACCCGGAGGAGGTCCGAGCCATCCTCGACGAGCTCTTCGACGAGCTGCGCGACGATCCACAGATGAAGGACTGGTCGATGGACGGCGCCGGCGTGCTCGGCGTAGAGACCACGAGCGACACGGGGGTCGTGATCCGCGCCGTCGCCGACACGCGCCCGTCCAAGAAAGTCGACGTCGAACGCCTGATGCGCGCTCGCATCACCCAGCGGCTCTCCGAGCGAGGGATCCGCGCGCCCGTTGTCGCCTCTCAGCCGCCGGCCCCCCCGAACGCGTAGACAGCCCGGGCAGCACGGACGTCCGCGTGGCTACGATCCGCCCCCGCTCGCGGTCCACCAGGCGATCTACTCCGGCTCGGGCGTGTCCGTGAGCTGTCGGAGCCCCTCGCCATCGGCGCCGACGATCCACAGGTCGCTCACTCGCCCGCCGTCACCGTGCTGGAACACGAGCTGCGATCCATCGGGCGACCACACCGAGTTCCAGGAGCCGAAACCGTCCCACCGATGGGTGAGCTGGACGAGACCCGTTCCGTCCGCGTGGACCACGAAGATCTGCGCTCCATCCGCGATGGACTGCGTGAACGAGATCGTTCGACCATCCGGTGACCAGCTCGGGGCGAACGCCCACCCGTCCATCGGCGAGATCCGTCGCGGATCCGATCCGTCGACACCGATCGAGTAGATGGCCCATGCGTCCTGACCGCTCTCTGCCGCGAACACGATCCGCGAGCCGTCCGGCGACCAGCCGGGATGAGCGCAGCATTCGACCGCCATGCCGGGCGAGCTGAGGCGAAGCAGGCCGGTGCCGTCGGCCGCGACCACGTACACATCGCCATCGTGATCGTCGCTGTTCGGAACACGTACGAACACGATCCGCGAGCCATCCGGTGAAACGGCGAGAGTATCGTCGCTGTGCCCCATGGGGCTCGTCGTGACCCGGACGAGTTTCCCTCGGTCGGTTGCCGGCATCATGAAGATGCCGGATGGCGCGCCGCCGAACCCTATGAGGACGAGCTGCTCGCCGTCAGGGGACCACGCGCGGGGAGCGTAGTTGTCGATGGGGAGGTCCGTGTCCCGCACGTCCGGGGTGAGCATCGTGGGGTCGGATCCGTCGGCGTTCGCCATGCAGACCCGAACGAGCTCTCCATCGAGGCACTCGAACGCCAACCGGCTCCCATCGGGCGACAGGATCGGGCTTTCGGCGGGACGGGCGATCAACTGGGTCTCGCCGGTCCCATCAGGCTCGATGGTGAAGACGTGGGGATACGATCCATCGCGGCTCCAGCGGCGGAATGCGATCGCGCCCGCCCGGGCGGTCGGTGAGGTCGGGCCGGTCGCCGTATCCGGGAGGGACGGAGAGGGCGTGTTGCCTCCCGGTGACGAGTTGCACGCGGCGAGCAGGACGGCGGATGTCGCGAGGATCATGAAGCGCCTCATCGTTCTTGGCCTGACGAGGGGATCGGCTGCCACGCGATCTCGGCGTAGTCGTCGGCCCTGGGTCGACGCTCGAGACCGCTACCGTCGGCGTGGAGGACGAACACGCCTCCCCGGGCGATCGTGGCGATTTCTCGCCCGTCGGGCGACCAGACGAGCCCTCCGCCGAACCCGAAGTCGGCGAGCGGTCGGAGGCACCCCTTGCGTTTCCGCAGGATGGTGGAGAGGTCCGCGAGTGTCGTTACGTTGCCGTCGTCGGGTGCGATCGTTCGAACCTCGCACCCATTCCGATAGGCGATCGACGTCCCGTCGGGCGACCAGGCCGGCTGCCGACCCTGCGCGATGAGCGTCCGGTCGGAGCCGTCGATGTCGATGACGAAGACCTTGCCCCCGAACTTCGCGGAGTAGGCGAGCCTCGTCCCGTCGGGCGACCAGGACGGCGCCTCCGCGATCGACGTCAGCGTTCCGGGGACCACCATCGGATCCGACCCGTCGACGTTCACGAGGTGGATGCGTCCGTCCTCGACGTACGCGATCCGTGAGCCGTCCGGAGACCAGTCGATCCCATCGCTCGGCTCGCCGTGCACCACCAGGCGGTCGCGGCCAGTCGCCGGATCCACGATGTGGATGCCGTGGTACGGTTCACCCTCGCTTCCGCAACCACCGGCACACTTGACCGCGAACGCGACGCGTGTCCCATCCGGCGACCAGTCCGCGCCCGAGATGAGCGTGCACTCCCCCGTGCACTCGACGATGCGATCGCCGAATTGGCCGCCCGGGGTGAGCGAGTACAGGCCCTCGGTGTAGCCGAAGGCCGTCAGCGGGCCGTTCCGTACCGAAGGGGAGGGGACGGCCGGCGTCGTGCCCTTCGAGAGATCCAGCGCTCGCACGCCGGAGAGGACGCCGACGATGAGCAGCAGCGCGACGACGACTCCGACGAAGCCCGTCCTGGTGAGCCGCCGGCGGGCGCGCCGCAACGCCGCCTCTGTCTCGGACGGCGTGGCGAGGATCGAAGCGGCACGCCGCTGCAGCATCGCTCGAACGTCGTGCTCGTCGATCACGACCTGCTCCTTCCAAGATCGGATCGCAGGGTCGTCATCCCTCGGGAGACGAGAGACCGTACGGTCCCGGGCCGGCACCGCATGATCTCGGCGGCCTGCGCGTCGGTGAGGTCTTCGTAGAAGCGGAGCACAATCGCGGCGCGCTGGCGTTCGGGGAGCCGGAGCAGGGTCTCGTGCATGACCTCGTCGAGGTCCTCGTTCGGGCTGCCCGCTCGGTCCGGCGTCCGAGCGACCCGTTCTTCGTACGCTCGCTCGACCTTCGCGTGCCGGAAGGCTGCGTGAAAGGTTCACGATCGTCGTTCGGAGGTAGGCACCGAAGGCTTCCGGCTTGCGGAGGTAGTGGAGACGACCGACGAACCTGGCGAACGCCTCCTGGACGAGGTCCTCAGCCAGCGCTCGGTCTCCCGTCAGCAGGTACGCGAGGCGGATGCCCTCGGGTGCGTGCCGGACGTACAGGTCGCCGAGGGCGCTGCGCTCCTGAGTCTCCCCCCGTCTCGCCACGTCCGAAATCATGTGCCTTCCTCCTCCTGCACGAGAGACGCCCAGGTCTGTTCGATGTGCTGCGGCCCCGGGGCTCGCGGGCCGAGCCGGTAGGCTCTGGGCACGATGGGTCGGATGCCGTTCAGCCTGGTCGAGTCGCTCCAGGAGGGGCTCGCGCGGGAGCACTACCTCGCGGACCGAGGCCTGTCCACGGCGATCTTCCTCGCCGTCTCGCTCGACAAGCCGCTGCTGCTCGAGGGCGAGGCCGGGGTGGGCAAGACCGAGGTCGCGAAGGTGCTCGCGTCGCTGCTCGATCGCGAGCTGATCCGGCTGCAGTGCTACGAGGGCATCGACGCGAGCCAGGCGCTGTACGAGTGGAACTACTCCAAGCAGCTGATCGCGGTCCGCGCGATGCAGGACGTGACGGCCGAGGCCAACGTCGAGGACCTGTTCGGTCCCGAGTACCTGGTCGAACGCCCGCTCCTCGCGGCGATCCGCGCCGGCTCGAAGGCCGTCCTGCTCGTCGACGAGCTCGATCGAGCTGACGACGAGTTCGAGGCGTTCCTGCTCGAGGTCCTGTCCGAGTTCGCCGTCACGATCCCCGAGATCGGCCGCGTGGCCGCGGAGGAGCCGCCCGTGGTCATCGTGACCTCGAACCGCACGCGCGAGCTCCACGACGCGCTCAAGCGACGGTGCCTGTACCACTGGATCGATCACCCCTCGCTCGACCGGGAGATCGAGATCATCCGCGCCCGCGCGCCCGAGGTCCCCGAGGCCCTCGCTCGCGACGTCGCGACCGCCGTGAGCCGGCTCCGGGGGTTCGACATCGCCAAGCGCCCCGGCGTGGCCGAGACGATCGACTGGGCGAACGCGGTCTCGTTCCTCGGCGCCGAGCACCTGGACCAGGAGACCGCGGCGGCGACGCTCGGCACCGTGCTGAAAGACCACGACGATCAGCAGCTCGCGGTCGACCGCCTGGGCGAGGTCGTGGATGGTCGCGAACGTCCCTGACCGCGGCGTCCTCGAGCGCCTGATCGGGTTCGGCCGCGAGCTGCGGCTCAGGGGTCTCCCCGTCGGCACCGGACGCATCGTCACGTTCTGCCGCGCGGCCGGCGCGCTCGGCCTGCTCGAACGCGACGACCTGTATTGGGCCGGCCGGTCGTCGCTGATCTCGCGCCCGGAGGACGTCGAGGCGTTCGACGAGGCGTTCGCCGCGTGGTTCGGGACGGGGTTCCGCATCGAGCTCCCGATGCCCGGCTCGCGGCCGGACGTCGACGGCACGGGCGAGGACGAACGCGAGGTCGAGGGCGACGGGATCGAGGATCGCGTGATCGCACGGGAATGGCACGAGCTCGAGGACGACGCGCTCACCGACGGCGAGGCGTCGATCCGGATCGTGGCGAGCGCCGCCGAGATGCTTCGCGCGAAATCGTTCGGCGACCTCACGGAGGAGGAGCGCCTGCGCGTGACGCACCTCATCCGCAAGCTCGCGGTCCAGCTGCCGATGCAGCACACGCGCCGCTACCGGGCCGCGCCGTCCGGCGCGCGGTTCGACGTGCGCCGAACCCTGCGCCGCTCGCTCCGCACGCAGGGCGAGCCCTTCGAGCGCGCGTGGCGCGAGCGTGGGCGCCGGACCCGTCCCCTCGTGCTGATCCTCGACATCTCGGGCTCGATGGCCCCGTACTCCCGCGCGCTGATGCAGTTCGCGTTCGCCGCGATGGCCGCCGGCCGGCGCGTCGAGGTCTTCTGCTTCGGGACCCGGCTGACCCGCGTCACGCGGACGCTCCGCACGAAGGATCCCGACCGCGCCCTCCGTGAGATCGGCCGCCTCGTCGAGGACTGGGAGGGCGGTACGCGGATCGGCGCGTCGCTCAAGGAGCTCGTCGACGGCTGGAGCCAACGCGCGTCGATCCGCGGCTCGATCGCCGTGATCTGCTCGGACGGGCTGGAGCGCGGCGAGCCCGACCTGCTGCGGGAGCAGATGGCCAGGCTCCGGCGCCTGGTCCACAGGATCGTCTGGGTGAACCCGCTGAAGGGGAGCCCGCACTACGAGCCGCTCGCGCGCGGGATGGCGGCGGCGCTGCCCTCGATCGACGAGTTCCTGCCGGGGCACAACCTCGAGAGCCTCGAGGAGCTCTCGCGCGCGCTCGCGGACTAGCATCGGAGCCGTGGGCGGGGCGGAGGAGCCGGGCGGCCGGGTGCGGCGGATGGGCCGGCTCACCGAGCCGGCCGAGGAGGGCCTGCTCACCTACGGCGAGTACCTGGCCGTGCCGGAGCTGATCTCGCTCCAGCGGCTCCGTTCGGATCCGCCCGTGCACGACGAGCTCCTGTTCATCGTCGTGCACCAGGCGTACGAGCTCTGGTTCAAGCAGCTGATCTTCGAGCTCGAGTCGGTGCGCGACCGGATGTTCGAGGACGACGCCGAGCGCGCCCGTCACTACCTCACCCGCGTCCACGCCATCGAACGCGTCCTGATCGATCACATCCAGGTGCTCGAGACGATGACCCCGCAGGACTTCCTCGAGTTCCGCTCGCTGCTCACCCCCGCGTCGGGGTTCCAGTCGGCGCAGTTCCGGGAGGTCGAGTTCCTCTCCGGGCTCAAGCAGCCTGGGTATCTCCGGGACCTCGCCGCCTCACCCGACGAGCTGGAGCGGCTGGCGCGCCGGCTCGACGAGCCGACGGTGTGGGACGGCTTCGTCGCGCTGCTCGAACGCCACGGTCTGGCGATGCCCGGGGACGACGAGGAGGCACGGCGCGCGAGCCTGCTGCGGATGGCCCGCGCCGCCGAGCACGCCACGCTGTTCGCCGTGGCGGAGCGGCTCCTCGATCACGACGAGGGGTTCGCGCAGTGGCGGTACCACCACGTGCTGATGGTCGAGCGCGAGATCGGCGCCAAGTCGGGGACCGGCGGCTCGTCCGGGGTCGAGTACCTGCGCTCGACCCTGAGCAAGCGGTTCTTCCCGGAGCTCTGGGGCCTCCGCTCACACCTGTAGCGGTCTACCCCCGATCCGTCCGGGGTCGGAGCGGCGGGACCCTTCTTCGGTTCTCCGAGTCCTCGATCAGCGTCGTGAGGCGTCGCTCGCGCGTCTCGGGCTTCTTCGCGCTCATCACCCAGTACACGGCGGTGGTGCGGTAGCCCTTCGGCTGTGCCTGGAACCACTCCCAGGCCCGCGTCTTCGACCGGAACCTCCGGTCCTGCGTTGGGTCGAGCCTCACCTGGTGTCGCTGCTCGTACGAGTAGGTCGCGGTCTTGTCCTCGCGGCGTTCGCGGAACGCCTTCAGCCCGGCGGCCCGCATGCGCCGCTGCTTCGTGAGCTCCTCGACGCGCCGAACGTTCACCGCGCTCCAGTTGCTGCTGGGCTTCCTCGGCGTGAAGCGGTTCATGTAGCTCTCGTCGTCGATGCGTTGCCGGACGCCGTCGATCCAGCCGAAGCACAGCGCCTCGTCCACCGCCTCGGGCCACGTGATGCGCGGCCGGCCCGAGCCCTTCTTGTACAGGCCCATCCAAAGCTCGGACGCCGTGGCGTGATGCTCGTCGAGCCAGGCGCGGAAGGCCTCGCGGTCGGCGAAGAAGACGGGCTTCATCACCGCGTCAGAACGTACCCGTCGATCAGCTCGAGCAGTCGTTCCCAGCCGAACGAGTCGTCGTGGCCGCCGTGCACGATCCGCGCGGGGACCTCCCGCAGGCGCCGCATGCTGCGGACGTAGTCGGGGATGTTCGACTCTGGGAGCTCGTCGAGCAGGACCCCGCTCTCGTAGACGCAGTCGCCGGAGAAGAGCGTCCGCGTCGCCTCCTCCCACAGGCCGATCTCACCGGGCGTGTGACCGGGGAGGTGCAGGACCCTGAAGGTCCGATCGCCGAGATCGATCTCGTCGCCCTCGTCGACAACCCTGGTCGGCGTGACCGGCGTGACGGCGTACGACCCGAGCTCGAACCCCTCGCGCGGCAGCGCGGTGAGCAGCGACGCGGGCGGGTCGTAGCCCGAGAGCTCCTCGGGCGGGTACTCCTCGATCCGGAGCGAGGCGAACCCATGCGCGTTCGCGACCGCCTCCGCGTCGTCGCGGTGCACCACGACCTCCTCGAACTCGTGCAGCCCACCGGTGTGGTCGAAATGCCGATGCGTCGCGACGGCGATCGTGGGCCGCTCGAACAGCCCGGCGAGCTCGCCGCGCAGCGACCCGATGCCCAGGCCGGCGTCGACCAGCAGGTCACGGTCGCGCCCGCGGACGAGGAACAGGTTCGCCTGCAGGAAGGGGTCGACGTGCGGCTCGCGGATGCGCAGGACGCCGTCGTCGACCGTCTCGTGCTCGAACCATCGCTCCGCCACACGCACGCGCGCGATGCTAGCGGCTTGACGCGGCGGTCCCCGGCGGGATACGACCGCTCCCACGCGTCGAAAGGAGGGTCCGGATGGCGACCGATCTATCGATCTCGCTGCCCGACGAGCCGGGTGGGCTCGCGAAGGCGGCGCAGGCGCTCGGGGCGGCCGGGGTGAACGTCGAGGGCATCGCGGGTCTCGGGGGTGGCGGCCACGGGCACGTCCACCTGCTCGTCGAGGACGCGGGCGCCGCTCGGACCGCGCTCGAGGGCGCGGGGGTCACGATCGAGGGCGAGCGAGATGCCGTTGTCGTCGACGTCTCGAGCGAGGACCGTCCCGGCAAGCTGGGCGACCTCGCGCAGTCGATCGCTGACGCCGGCGTGAACCTCGCCGCCTGCTACGTGGCGTCGCGGTCCCGCGTCGTGTTCTCGTCCGACGACCCGGCGGGGTTGCGCTCGGCGCTCGGGGCGTGAGCCGCACACGACGGGTTGACTTGTCGGGGGAGCGGGCGTAGACCGGGCCCTGGACGGACCAAAAACAAGGAGGTGCCGATGAAGGACCTCACCGTCTCCCTCGAGGACCGGCCCGGGACCCTCGCCGATCTGGGCGAAGCGCTCGGCAAGGCCGGGATCAACATCGAGGGGTTGTGTGCCGTCAGCAGCGAGGGACGCGCGATCGTCCACCTGCTGATCGAGGACGCCGCCGCGGCTCGGGCGGCGCTCGAGGGCGCTGGCATCAAGGTCGAGGGCGAGGCCGAACCCCTGGTCTCTGAGTTCCCCGCGGATCGGGTCGATCGCCCCGGTGCGATGGGCGAGATGGCCCGCGCCATGGCCAACGGCGGCGTGAACATCCAGGTCGTGTACCTCGCGACCAAGAACCGCTCCGTCGCGGTTACGAGCGACAACGCGAAGGCGCGTCAGGCGCTCGGGATCTGAGGCGGCTCGCCGGGGGCGGCCGGGGCCGCCTCCGACGGCTCGGCCGCATACGCGCGGTCGAGGATCTGGATCGGGTGGAGCACCCGCATCGGTGAACCCAGCTCTCCGAGTCCGGCCATGATCTGCATCGTGCACCCGGTGTTCGCGCTCGCCACGACGTCGGCGCCGGTCGACGCGATCGCCTCGGCCTTGCGCCGGCGGAGCTCCGACGACATCCCGGGTTCGAGCACGTTGTAGAGGCCGGCGGCGCCGCAGCACACGTCGCCGCCCGGCACGTCGAGCACCTCGACGTCCTCGATCGTGCGGAGCAGGGCACGCGGCTGGTCGCGGAGGTGCTGCACGCGGAGCGCGTGGCACGCGTCGTGGTACGCGATGCGCCCGTACCCGGGCCGGCCGCCGGGCGGCCGTGCGAGCCCCTCGTCGTGCAGGAGCTGCATCACGTCGCGCACCTTCATCGAGAACGCGCGAGCCTCGTCGGTCGCGATCAGGTCGCCGAGCTGCTGGAGGTGCGCGCCGCATCCCGCCGCATTCGTCACCACGACGTCGACGCCGGCGAACGCACGGAGGTTCCGCTCGGCGAGCCTTCGCGCGCTGTCCAGGCGCCCGTTGTGCGCGGCCAGCGCGCCGCAACATGCCTGGGCACGAGGCACCACCACCCGCCACCCGTTCCTGGCCAAGACACGGATCGTGGCGCGGTTCACCTCGCGGAACCATCGATCCTGCACGCAGCCGCTCAGCAATGCGACGGTTCCCCGACACTCACCGGCCGGCTCGGTCTCGCGGGGGAGGCGGCGGAACAGCTCGGATCGTTCCGGCGTGAGGGTCCGGACCCGCTTCGGGAGCGCGAGGCGCGCGACCGGCTGTATCGCTGCGGCGAGCCACAGCAGCTTCTTCCTGGGCAGCGCGACATCCAGACCGAGCCACCGCAGGAACCGGGACGGGCGGGAGCGAAGCGGTTCCACCTGGACGCGCGCCCGCTCGACCATCCGGCCGAACGGCACGTGCGATGGACACACGTCCTCGCACGCCCGGCACGCGAGACACAGGTCCATGAAGCGCGCGAACGTCTCATCGGGCTCCGACAGCCCCTCGGCCACCGAACGCATCGCCGTGATCCGGCCGCGCGGTGAGGCCGACTCCTCGCCGGTGACGCGGTAGGTGGGGCAGTGCGGCAGGCAGAGACCGCACGCCACGCACGCGGCGAGGTCGTCATCGGCCGGGGCGTCGAGCGGGAACCGCCACCTCGGTCCGAGGTTGGGCGTCGGCCCGACGAACCGCACCCCGTCGGGCATCTCGCCGCCGAGCACGAGATCGATCCCGGGGTCGCCTTCACCACGCATGACTTCCTGCCGATGCTATCCGGTAGCCCGTGGCGGGTCGGTGGGTCGCGATCGTCCATCCGCCGGAAGGAGCGGGACGTGCAGACGCCGATGAGGTCGAGCGGTACCGAACTCCCCCCATCCCCCCAGGGGATCGACGGCGCTGGCCGGCGCGGGACGCCCGGACGACGAGCGGTCGTTCTCGCGGGCGCAATCCTCGGGACGCTGATCGTTGCGGGCGGGATCGTGGCCCTCCGGCAGTCGGATGGGGACGACGACGGGGCTCGCCCCGAGACCGGCGGCAACGATGCCCCCAGCGTCGAGCTGTCGTCGACCGTCACCGATGTCGAAGCCGAACCGAAGCCGTTCGGGGTCCGGCTCAGCTGGACAGCACCCGAGGGCGAGGTCGAAGGCATCGTCGTACTCCGCGACGGAGCGCGCGTGGGGCGGGCCGAGCCCGGTGACATGACGTTCGTGGACGACTCGGCGCTGCCGGCCACTCGATACACGTATGTGGTCGAATCCGTGCACGACGGGCGCTTCCTCCGGAGCGAGACGATCCGCGTGAAGACCCCGCCGGCGTCGCTCTCGTTGGCTCGGCTCGACGGCGTCTACGCGATCGACGCGCGAAACACGTCGCACTTCGGCCTCACGGGCGTCGTCGACAACCTCGCCTCGGGGTGGCGGTTCAGACCCGTCTGTCGTCGAGGTCCGTGTGATGTCACATGGAAGGACGTCCAGGGGAATCCGCTGTCGGGCAGGCTCGAACGCAGCGGAGTGCACTACGAGGGGACGGGCAGCTCGAAGTTCGCGACCTGCCGCAACGTCTCGAGCATGGGGACGTTGACGCTGCGGTTCGAGGTCGTGCGAGCCGAGTCGGTTCGCAACGCCTGGCGGGCTTCCAAGCTCGTGGGCACGTTCGTCGAGCGCTACCCGCCCCAGCTCGGATGCGTCGGCGCGGGCGTCGACTACGACATCACCGCCACGCTGATCGCCTGAGGTCGACGCCCTCTCATCACATCCATCGTGACCTCGGATCGGGCGGGATCTGTTCCAAGCGGACTCGCCTTCCTCTGGCAGTCGCCTTCCGCCCACGCAAGTCAGCGCTCAGGCCGACGCGCGCATCACGTCGAGGTCGACGCCACCTACGATCCCATCCACACGGGCGTAGCCGTGGAGCTGCCAGATGGTCCATCTCTCGAGGTCCGGTCGAAGGAGGAATCGGCGATGCCAAAGGGGACGATCAACCTCGTGCCGTATCGGGTACACGCCCTCGAAGTCATCCCCGACGTACAGAACGACTTCCCGCCCCCAGGCTGCTTCGACCAGTCGGATGAAGTCGTCGAGTTGATCGTTGACCTCGTCCGGGCTGGGCCTTCGGCTGCAGTTTCCGGCCAGCTCGAGATCGATTGCGGGCGCGAGGGCGTCGCTCTCGGGATGAGCGACATCGAGGAAATGATGAGCCTGCTCGGCACCGGGCGTGCACAGAGTGAAGTAGTGATACGCCCCCCGATCCAAGCCAATCGCTTTGGCTCCGCGCCAGTTCTCATCGAAGCGCACATCGGTGAAGTCACCACCCTCGGTGGCCTTGATGTAGGCGAACGTGATGCCATCGCGTGCCACACGCGCCCAATCGATGGGTCACGTCCCGTCAAGTGGTGGACTTTGATCACCGCCAACCTCGCTCCTCACGCGATCTGAGCGAGCAGCTCCTTGGGGTCCTCACCTCCTTCGACGGCGTCCACCTTGGCCATCGAGCCGGCGCTGAAGTAGCGACGG
>DASXTX010000231.1:0-36369 GCA_036505195.1 Actinomycetota bacterium | reverse complement strand
AGCCCCCCGAGCCCGGTGAGGTAGATGATCGTGAAGTAGGTGAACGAGATCTGGAGCGCGACGGCGATGTCCGTGAACGGCATCAGACGCCACCCTCCCCGGCGCCCTCGAACGCCTCCCGACCGGTGATCTCCGGGCCTTGTGGACCCGCGTCTTCGTCCGAGCCTGCCGAGTCATCGAGCTCGCCCGCCACGCCCGCACGTTGCAACTGCCGGGCCGCGAGCCGGCGCTTCGCGATCTGATAGGTGATCACCACCGACAGGATCAGGATCCCCTGCAGGATGATGATGAACTCGCGCGGCACCTCGCTCTCGATCTGCAGCGCCACCTCACCGCGCGACATGATCCCCCATAGGATCGCCGCGAAGATGATCCCGATCGGGTTGTTCTGACCGAGGAACGCGACCGCGATCCCGGTGAACCCGAGGAAGACGACGTAGTTCTGGGGGAGGTACCCGCGGTCGGCCAAGATCTGCTGCATCCCCACCAGCCCGGCCAGCGCGCCCGAGATGAGGAAGAGCCGGAGCTGGATCGACCCGATCGAGACCCCGCCGGCCTTCGCCGATCCCGGCGAGGAGCCCATGGCACGAGCCTCGTACCCCAGGCGTGTTCTGCGGATCAGGAACCACACGACGATCGCGGCACCGACCGCCAGGAAGAAGAGCCACGACAGGTGGGCACCCGGCGTCACGCCGAAGTAGTGCCCGATATCACCGATGAGTCCCCCGTCCGGGAACTGGTCGGTCCGCAGATCGACGTTCTGTCCCGGCGGCGCGTTCGAGAACTTGAGGGGGAAGTTGATCGCCCACGCCAGGAGGCTGATCGCGATGCCGTTCAGCATGATCGTGGTCACGACCTCGTGGGCACCCGTCTTCACCTTCAAGATCGCCGGGATCGCGGCCCAGATCATCCCGCCGAGCATCGCCGCGATCAGGACCACGACCACCAGGATCGGCCCCGGCAGGAACCCCAGCTCGGCCTCGGCCCAGGCGGCCGTGACCATCGCGACGAGGTACTGCCCCTCCACCCCGATGTTGAACATCCCGCCCTTGAAGCAGACGGCCACAGCGAGCGCCGAGAAGATCAGCGGTGTGGCGATCGCGAGCACGTAGCCGATCCCGTCCGCCGATTCCACCGAGTACTTCAGGATCGACGAGTACACCGTGATCGGGCTCTCGCCGTACGCGATGATCAGGAGCGAGCCGGCGAGGAGCGCGATGCCGAGGGAGGCGAGCAGGGCCAACAGTTGGCCGGCCAGACCCTCGAGCCAGGCGGAGCGCGATCGCACGACGGACACGGGCGGCGCGAGACCGTCGGTGGCCATCTACGGCACCGGCTCCTTGGCCCCGCCGAGCATCCCCACCCCGATCTCCTCCGGCGGGGCGTCGGGTGCGAACTCGCCGGTGATCTTGCCCTCGTAGAGCGTGACGATCCGGTCCGAGAGCGCGTAGATCTCGTCGAGCTCGGCCGAGATCAGCAGGATGGCTCGGCCGGCTGCCTTCTGGTCGAGGATCTGCCTCCAGACGAACTCGATCGCCCCGACGTCGAGGCCCCGGGTCGGCTGGGCTGCGATCATGAGTTTCGGGTCGGTCTCGAGCTCGCGCGCGAGGATCAGCTTCTGCTGGTTGCCACCCGACAGCGTGGAGGCGTTGACGTCGACGCTGCGCGTGCGGATGTCGAAGAGCTGCACCAAGCGGACGGCGAGCGCCTTGATCTTCTTGATGGACAGCACGCCGAGGCTGCTCGAAAACCCCTCGTCGTCCTGGCGGCCCAGGACCGCGTTCTCCCACAGCGTCATGTTGAGCACGAGCCCCTGGTCGTGACGGTCCTCGGGGATGTATCCGACCCCGGCGTTCCGGATGTCCCCCACGGGGCGGCCGGTGATCGGTGCGCCCTCGAGCTCGATCGTCCCCGACGCCGGTGTCCGCAGCCCGAACAGGGTCTCGGCGAGCTCACGCTGGCCGTTACCCTCGACTCCGGCGACGCCGAGGATCTCGCCTGCTCGCACCTCGAGGTCGATCCCGTTCAACTTCCCCTCGCCCGTGAGTCCATCCACGCGGAGAACGGGCTCGCCGATCTCGACCTGCGGCTTGTCGAGCCGGAAGAGCACGGGCCGGCCGACCATCATCTCGGCGAGCTTCGCCTTGGAGGTGTCGGCCGGTCGCGTCTCGCCGACGACCCGGCCGCGGCGGAGCACCGTGATCCGGTCGGCGATCTCCATCACCTCGTCGAGCTTGTGGCTGATGAAGACGATCGTCCGCCCCGCCTCGCGGAGCTTCCGCAGGTTGCCGAACAGGTCCTTCGTCTCGTTCGGCGTGAGGACCGCCGTCGGTTCGTCGAGGATAAGGATCTCCGCGCCACGGTAGAGCGCCTTCAAGATCTCGACGCGCTGCTCCTCACCGACCGAGAGGTCCTCGACGACCGCTCGCGGGTCCACGCGGAAGGCGTACGACTCGGCGAGCTCCGCCACACGTTGACGCGCCGCATCGACGTCGAGCCGCGCCCCGCCCTCCTCGCCGAGGATGATGTTCTCGGTGACGGTGAATGGATCGACGAGCACGAAGTGCTGATGCACCATCCCGATCCCCAGGGCGATCGCGTCGCGCGGCGAGCCGATCCTAGCCTCCTCGCCCCGGACGAAGATCCGGCCGCCGTCGGCCGGGTACATGCCGTAGAGCACGCGCATCAACGTGGACTTGCCGGCCCCGTTCTCTCCGATCAGCGCATGGACTTCACCAGCTCGGAGCTCGAGATCGACCTCGTCGTCGGCCAGCACGCCGGGGAATCGCTTCGTGATCCGTTCGAGCGCGACGAGGGGCGGGGAGCCGCTGCCCCCCGCCCCTTTGCCGTTCGTCACGATCCCGCCGTCCCCCGGTCTAGCCGCCCGGGGTGTCCGGCACGACGATCGTTCCGTCGATGATCTGCTGTTTGAACTCGTCCAGCTGCTCGGTGATGTCCGCCGTCAGGGCCTCGGGGTTCGAGGTCGCGTAGTCGACCCCGTCCTCGGCCATGCCGAAGACCTGGCTGCCGCCGAACGTCCCGTCGCCCACCGCCTGGATCGAGTTGTACACCGCGACGTCGACGCGCTTCAGCATCGACGTGAGGATCCAGGGCTGCTGCTCGGGACTGGCCGTCAGGTACTGGTCCGAGTCCACGCCGATGGCGAACTTCTGCGCCTCGACCGCCGCGTTGAACAGGCCCGCCCCGGACGCGCCGGACGCGTGGTAGATGATCTCGGCCCCCTGGTCGTACATCTTGGTCGACAGCTGCTCGCCCTTGACCGGGTCGTTGAACGCCGTCGTGTCGTCGCCGATGTACTCGACGAGCACCTTCACGCTCGGGTCGATCTGATGGGCGCCGGCCTCGTAACCCGCCTGGAACTTCTCGATGAGCGGGCCGGTCTGGCCGCCGAGGAACCCGATCGTCTTGCACTGGCATTTGAGGACCGCCGCCGCGCCGACCAGGAACGAACCCTCCTGTTCCTTGAAGGTGTAGTCGGCAACGTTCGGGATCGCGTCGGCGTCGTTCGTCAGCCCGCACGCGGTGCCGCACGTCGCGTAGCCGTCGACGATCATGAAGCTCTGGTCGGGGTAGTCCGGGGCGATCGTGTTGACGCCCGGTGAGAACGCGAACCCGACACCGATCACCAGGTTGAACCCGGCGTCGGCCAGCGCCTGCAGGTTCTGGTCGCGGTCGGACCCGGTGGAGTTCGCCTCGTTCGTCACCACGTTCTCCTCACACACGAGGCCGTCGGCGATCGCCTGCTGGAGACCGGCGTTCGCGGCGTCGTTGAACGACTTGTCCCCGAGGCCGCCGATGTCGAACGCGATCCCGACCTTCATGTCCGCGTTGCACTCCGCGGCGGCAGTACCTCCCGTCGCGGTGCCGCCGGCCCCGCCGGTCTCACCGCCGTTGTCATCGCCGCACGCCGCAGCGACGACGGACAATACGCCGATGAGGACCAGCGCCTTCGCTCGCCATGAGCGCATGCTTCCCCCTCCCATCCGATGGGCGCCCCGAACCCGGGGCACGGCCGTAGATTCTCCGCTCGCCGGGTCGAGCCCGTCAAACGTGGTCTGCGCACCCATCCCAGGTACGTCCGGGAGCGTGCGATCGGATGGCGGCTGGCAGACGCGACGGCCGTCAGGCCTCCCCGTCAGTAGTCGACGTCGATCTCCTGCATCTCCTTGGCGAGCTCGGAGAGAGCCCCCTGGAGCTGCATCAGGAGCATCATGCTTCCGTTGATGCGGATCTTTCCGGTCATGAACGCCGAGACGGGGTTGAGCTCGCTCTTGGCGAGCGCGACCGCCGTGTCGTAGTCCTGTTCGATCGTGGCGTCGGCCTTCTCGGCGTCGCCGGCCTCGAGCTTGACCGAGCCCCCCTCGAACCGCATCCAGTAGCGCTTCGCGCCGTCCGGGGTGTCGATCACGTTCTGGATCGTCACGTTCGCGGCGGCCGCCGCGGCCCGGAACGCGTCGCTCGCGTTCAGGCGCTTCTCGAGCTCTTCGGTCCACTCGGGCGAAAGGAACTGGACGGGCATGTCGGCCTCCTGTTCGGCTGTCATTCGGGGCTGCGATCGACGCGGAGTCTAGGGCTCGGAAGCCTCAGGCGTCCGCGAAAAGGTGGGGGTCGGTCAGGTGGAGCGCGTCGTTGAGGAACCTGACCCGCCGCCGGTCACCCTGGACGACGATGGAGTTGAGCGACGTGTTCTCGGGCACGAAAAACATCTCGTGCTCCACGCCGAGCAGCGGCGCGAGGTAGGCGTTGATCACCCCGCCGTGGCAGAAGACGAGGACGTTGCCGTCCGGGTGGGCCGCCAGCAGCCGTTCGACGACGGCGTGGACGCGCGCCCGGAACGGCCCGAGGTCCTCGACGAACGGGGCGTGACGCCAGATCGGTTCCTGGTTCCGGACCCGGTGCAGCATCTGTTCGTCCGTCGAGAGGATCTCCTCGAACGACTTGCCCTCCCACTCGCCCACGTGAGCCTCGGCGAGGTCGTCCTCGACCCGCACCTCGATCCCGGCGGGCCCCGCGTAGGCCGACGCGGTGTCGCGCGCCCGGAGCAGGGGCGAGGAGGCGACGACCGCGGGCTCGGGCATGGCGCGGAGCCGGCCGGCGAGCAGCGCCGCCTGCTCCCGCCCGCGTTCGCCCAGCGGGGGGTCCCATTGCTCGCCACGAGGACTCGGCGTCGTTCGGGTGGAGTCGAAGTCGGATTCGCCGTGGCGGACCAGGTACAGGATCCGTTCGGTCACCCGGCGATCCTGCGGCCCTTGCGCCGGAGACGATCGCGACCGAAGGCCTCGACGTCCTCGCGCCGCCAGACGCGGCCGGACGCGAGGGCGGCGATCGGCTCGGGGAACGCCCCCCGGCTCACGTACGTCGCCACGCGCCGGCGATCCCACCCCAGGATCGTCGCGGCTTCGCTCACGCCCACGACGTCGGGGGTGACCTCCACCCACAGCAGGGCGTCGGCGCCCGCGAGGCGCCGCAAGCCGTTCAGGCAGCCGTCCCGGGTGCGTCGCCGGATCTCGCGACCGCGGACCCTGCCCACCCAGACCGGTGGCTCGTGATGCATCGACGCCCGCACGGGTGGTGGCGGCACGGGCCGATGATAGCCGGGGCCGAACGGCGTTCAGCCACCCGGACGGCGACCGCGCGTCCGGTTGAGCTCGACCTGCCAGCAGCGCTCGTGCCAATGACGGCGCTCCTCGGGGACGGCGGGGACGACGACGAAGTGCCACGAGCCCGGGCGGATCTCGAGGTCGCATCCGGGGCAGCGATAGGGCTTGTCGCTCGTCAGCCGCCGCACCTCGATGCCCGGAACGCTCGCCCAGGCGGGTGCCGCAGACTGCGGCATCGGTGAGGGGTGATGACCCTCGTCCGGGGCCCGGCGGTTGCGGCGAGGCATCAGCCCTCCCCGGCGACCCGCCGGACGAAGGGCGCCGCGGCGCCGGCCAGCGCCGCGCCGATCTCGCGATCGTCGGCCTTGACGCCGCGGATCCGGAACGAGTGGTCGCCGCCCTCCACCGGCTCGAGCACCGCCCGGTCGCCGAGCTTCGCCAGCACCTCCTTCAAGAGGTCCGGGTTGGCGAACGGATCCCTCGTCCCCTGCAGGAACAGCATCGGGACCCGGATCCGCTCGAGGTGCTCCGCGCGCAGCTTCTCGGTCTTGCCGGGCGCGTGCAGCGGGTAGCCGAGGAACACCAACCCCGCCGCCGGCATCCCGTCGGCCGCGCACATCGAGGCGATGCGGCCGCCGAGTGACTTGCCCCCCGCGAAGACGCCCCGTCCGTCCGCCCGTTGGGACGCCGCCTCGAACGCCGCCAGCCAGGTCTCCCGCAGTACGCGTTCGGGATCGGGCGACCGGCGGCCTCGCTCGATGAAGGGGAAGGTGAAGCGCATCGTCGCCACCCGCGCCTCCCCCATCGCTCGGCAGAAGCCGGCGAGGAAGGGGTGGTGCATGCCCGCCCCGGCCCCGTGCGCGACCACGAGCGTGGCCGCGGCGTCCCGCGGACGGATCCAGACCGACCCCACCTCCCCGGACGGGAGCGCGATGCGCCCTCGGCTCTCCGGCGTGGTCATGCCAGAATCCTTATCAGATGGACGGGAACCTCTACCTCGGGACGTCGGGGTTCGCCTACGACGAGTGGAAGCACGGCGTGTTCTACCCGGAGGGGCTGAAGAACCGCGAGATGCTCTCGTACTACGCGAGCCGGTTCCCCTCGGTCGAGATCAACTACACGTTCCGGCGCTTCCCGACGGTGAAGTCCATGGAGACGTGGAAGGCCGAGACCCCCGAGACGTTCCGGTTCACCCTGAAGGCGAACCAGCGCATCACCCACTGGAAGCGCCTGGCGGACGCGGACCAGGACGTGCGCGACTTCCTAGACCTCGGGCGGTTGCTCGGGGAGCGGCTCGGGACCGTCCTGTACCAGTGCCCGCCCACCCTGAAGTACGACCGCGGGCTGATCGAGGCGTTCGTCGGCTACCTGCCGCCGGCGCCCCGGGCCGCGATGGAGTTCCGCCACCCGTCGTGGATCGAGGCGCGCGACCTGCTGCTGGAGCAGGGCGTCGCCTGGTGCGTCGCGGAGACCGACGAGAACGACCCCGGACCCGACGACCTGTCGTGGGAGCCGTTCGGATTCCTGCGCCTGCGCAAGACCGAGTACTCGGACGAGGAGCTGCGCGGCTGGGTGGACCGGATCCGCCCCTCGCTCGAGGCAGGCCGGGACGTCTACTGCTACTTCAAGCACGAGGACGAGGGCCACAGCACGCAGATGGCCGATCGGCTCCGGGCGATGCTCTAGCCGAACGCGTTCGCGCTCGCGCCGAGGTCACGGTGCGAGCCGGCCTCGAAGCGCGGCCTCCAGCTCGCGGACCCGCTCGAGATCGCCGACCCTGCGCCCGAGGTCGTCGCGGACGTAGAAGGCGTCGACCACGCGCCCGCCGAACGTCGTCACCTTCGCGAGGTGCACGTCGAGCTGCAGCTCGGCGAACGTGCGGGTGATGTCGAACAGTAGCCCAAGGCGGTCGGGCGCGCCGACCTCGATGACGGTGAAGAAGTCCGACGCGTCGTTGTCGACGTCAACGCGCACCGGGATGTCGGCCTGCGGATCCGGGTAGTGGCGTCGCTTCTCGCGGACGCGGTGATCGAGCGAGAGCCGGCCCTCGATCGCCTTGCGCAGCGTCGTCCGGAACTCCCGCCAGCGCTCCTCGCCGACCTCGGGCTCGAACGCCCCCTCGATCTCGAACAGGTCCACGGCGACGCCGTCATCGGTCGTGAACACCTGGGCGGTGAGGATCGAAAGCCCAGCGAGCGAGAGGGCCCCCGCGATCATCGAGAGCAGCCCCGGCCGGTCGGCGGCGACCACCGCGAGGTCGTACGCCGCCGCCCGCGACCCCTCGGTAGCGTGGGTCCGCACCTCGTGCGAGCCGACGGCCGGAGCGAGCAAACGGTGGTGGATCGGCACGCGGTCCATCGGGACCGTCAGGACGTAGCCGCGCGGCATCCGCAGGAGGAAGCGCTCGACAGCCTCGGGGTCCTCACCCCCGAGTGCTGCACGGATCTCCTCCGCCCGAGCGGTCAGCCGTTCCGCGGTGCCCGAACCAACGTCGTCGCGCTCGAGGACGTGCCGGACCTTGGCCACGAGCTCGCGGACCAGGGCCGCGCGCCACGGCGTCCACGCGAGCGGTCCCGTCGCCTTGGCGTCGGCCGTCGTCAGCAGGTACAGCGCGGCCAGGCGACCGGGATCGCCGACGCGATCGGCCACGCCGACGATCAGGCGCTCGTCGTCGAGATCGCGACGCGTGGCCGTGTCCGACAGGAGGAGGTGCTCCGCGACCAGGAACCGCGCGAGCTCGGCCGTCGGACCCGACACGCCCATGTGATCGAGGGTCTCCCCGGCCACGCGCGTCCCGACCTCGACGTGATGGCCCTCGCCGGTCTTGCCGATGTCGTGCAGGAGCGCTCCCAGCCGCAGGGCGTCGGGGTCGGGGATCGCGTGGACCGCGAGCGCCACGGACGGGTCGTCGCCCGGCTCGTCGAGCAGCCGAGCGACGCCGGCGAGCGAGTCCAACAGGTGGACGTCGACCGAGGCCCGGTGGTACGGGTCGCGCTGCGGCCGGCACCGGACCGGCCCCCATGCCGGCACGTACCGTTCGAGGAGGCCGACGCGGTCGAGGGTCTCGAGCCCCTCGACGGCCCCCGGGCCGGACCGGAGGAGCTCGAGGAACGCCGCTCGGATCGGTTCGGTCCACGGCAGGTCGGCGTCGATCGACGCCGCCGCCACGGCGTCGAGCGAGGCGGCCGGCATCACGTCCCGGTCGCGCGCGACCTCGGCGAACGCGCGGAGGATCCCCTCGGGTGTGGCATCGAGGGTGGCCGGCGGCGAGGAACCGTGCAGGAAGCGGTCGAGCACCGAGGCCGAGATGTGCTCGACCTGGCGCGCCTGCTCGAACACCGAACGCATCAGCCCGTCGACGGCGGGCAGCCCGGGCTCGTCCGCGAAGCCCATCGCCGCCGCGACCGGCGGCTGCTGCTCCGCGAGGAGCCGGTCCGAAACGCGGCCGCCTTCCAGGTGCAACGCGCCGCGGACACGGGTGAGGAACTCCTCGGCCACCTCCACCGAACGACGCTCCGACTCGCGCAGGATCCCCGCGCCTTCGAGCGGACGGCCGATCGCGGTCTGGAGCCAGGCCAGCGCGTTGACGTCCCGCAGACCCCCGACGCCCTCCTTGAGCTCGGGCTCCAGGAGCGACGACACCGACCCGAACCGATGGCGCCGTGCCTCGCGGTCGGCCGCCAGGCGTTCGGCGAACGCGCGGGGGTCGCTGCGAACGAGCTCCAGCAGGGCCGAGTGCACGTCGTCCCACGAGGACTCGGACCCCGCCACGACCCGGCCGTCGAGCATGGCGGTGGTCGCGTCGAGCCGTTCGGCCGCGATCTCGACGCAGGCGTTGGGTGTTCGGACCGCGTGACCGACGCGGAGACCGGCGTCCCACAGGGGGTACAGGAGGTGCTCGGCGAGCGCCGCGACGTCGGGGGTCGAGGACCCATCCTGCAGGATCAGCAGATCGAGGTCGGAGCCGGGCGCGAGCACCCCCCGTCCGTATCCGCCGAGCGCGACGAGCGCGACGTCCTCCGGCATCCGGGCGTCGGACGCGAGGTCGCGGATGCACGCATCGACGAGCTCGGCGCGGCGGCGTCCCGACCACCTGCCGTGATGACCGGTGGAGTACGCGCGATCGAGCGAGCGGAGATCCTCGAGGAGCCGGCCGACCGGCGCGGGCCGCTCGCTCACGCTAGAGGGCGTCGGGACCCATCTCGCCGGTCCGGATCCGGAGCACCTGTTCGACGGACGTCACCCAGATCTTGCCGTCGCCGATCTTGCCGGTGCGGGCGGACTTCGCGAGCGCGTCGACGACACCGGACACCTGCTCGTCGTCGCAGATGACCTCGACCTTGATCTTGGGGACGAAGTCGACCTGGTACTCGGCGCCCCGGTAGATCTCGGTGTGCCCGCGCTGCCGCCCGAACCCCTCGACGTCGGTCGTCGTGAGCCCGTGCACGCCGAGGTCCTGGAGCGCCTCCTTGACCTCGTCGAGCCGATGCGGTTTGACGATCGCGACGACGAGCTTCACGGCGCTCCCGAGGGCGTGGACGACGCCCAGCCTAGCCCGCGAGCGGCGGGCCCGCGCCGATCCGCGTCACTCGCCCCCCATCATTCACCGGACGCCTTCTTGCGCGGCGCGGCCTTCTTCGCGGCCGCGGCGCGCTTGGCCGTAGGCTTCTTGGCCGCCGGTCGCTTGGCGCCGCTCCGGTTGGCGCCTCCCGCGGACGGCGTCTTCTCCTTGGCCGCCGCGACCGAGGCCTTGAGGGCCTCCATCAGGTCCACGACCCGCGCGGGCGCCTCCTCGGCGGGTGCCTCGATCGGCTCGCCGGCGAGCTTCTTCTCGACGATCTCGAGCATCGCCTCGCGGTAGGCGTCCGTGAAGGCCTCGGGGTTCCAGGGCTCGGTCAGGCTCTCGATCAGCGACCGGGCCATGTCGACCTCGTTCTCGCGGACCTTCTCGTCGGCCGGAACGGTGTCGAACTCGGCCGCCCGGACCTCGTCGGGCCAGTACATCGTCTCGAGGACGAATACCTCGTCCTTGAACCGGAGCGCGGACAGGTGCTCCTTGTCGCGGAAGCTGACCTTCGCGATCCCGACCTTGCGCTCGTCCGAGAGCGCCTTGCGGAGCAGCGCGTAGGCCTTGGCCCCTGTCTCGTCCGGGACGAGGTAGTAGGACTTCTTGAACAGGATCGGGTCGATCTCCTCGAG
This sequence comes from Actinomycetota bacterium, assembly GCA_036505195.1. GTDB lineage: Bacteria > Actinomycetota > UBA4738 > UBA4738 > HRBIN12 > DASSJM01. The sequence goes on along the minus strand of DASXTX010000231.1, from coordinate 25,549 downwards.
GTCGACGAACTGCTGGATATCGATCGCACGGCTCGACTCCACCGGGACCGCATCGAAGTCCTCGTCGGTCATGACCACGTACTTGTCCTTCTCGACCTCGTAGCCCTTGACGATGTGGTCGAACTCGACCTCCTCGCCGTCGACCGAGCACACGCGCTTGTACCGGATCCGGCCCATGTCCTCGTCGTGGAGCTGGTTGAACTTCAGCGACTTCTCCTCGGTGGCCGGGTAGACGGCGACCGGGATCGTGACGAGGCCGAACGAGATGGCCCCCTTCCACATCGCTCTGGGTGGCATGCGCGCTCCTCGTGCCTGGGCGTCCAGCTCGACGCTCGGGATCGCGATTCTAGCCGTCGTGGCGGACATGTCCCGCCGGACCCGGCCCCGGTTCGTCCTTCTTCCGTAAGAACACCGAGCTTCCGGAAGAACACCGAGGTCCCGATCCTGGCCGGCGCGGAGCAGTGCTGAGCCCGGTCTGACCGATACGCTTGCGGGGATGTCCCCGCGCAAGAAGGCGCCCGGCGGCCGCGCGTTCTCCGTCGAGTTCCCCGCGCCGCTCCCGGTCGAGAAGCGCGGCGACGCGTGGTGGATGGAGGCCGAGGGCCGCGAGCTGCGCCTGTCGAACCTCGACAAGGTCTTCTGGCCCGTCGAGGGCTACACCAAGGGCGATCTCGTCGCCTACTACTACAACATCGCCGAGCTGATCCTGCCGTACCTGCGGGAGCGGCCGCTCACGATGAAGCGGATGCCCGACGGGATCGCGGGACCCTTCTTCTACGAGAAGACGGCGCCGTCGCACACGCCGGAGTGGATCGCGCGCTGCCCCGTCCAGAGCGACGACAGCAAGGACGGCGTGATCGGCTACCTGATGGTGAACGACCTCTCCACGCTCCTGTTCGTCGCGAACCTCGGCTGCATCGAGATGCACCCGCTGCACTCGCGGTGCGCGACGATCGAGACGCCCGACTACCTGTTCTTCGACCTCGACCCGATGGGTGCGAGCTTCGAGGACGTCCTGATCGTCGCGCGCCACGTCCGGGCGGCGCTCGGGGCGCTCGGGCTCACCGGGTACCCGAAGACGTCGGGCGCCACCGGCATCCAGGTCTACGTGCCGGTCGAGCCCGGCTGGTCCTACGACCAGGTGCGCGACTTCGTCGGCACGCTCGGCCGGACGATCGAACGCGCCGACCGCGACCACGTGACGATGGCGTGGCAGATCGACAAGCGCACCGGCAAGGTCTTCATCGACCACAACATGAACCGCCGGGGCGCGAACATCTCCGCGGCGTACTCGCTGCGTCCCGAGGCCGGCGCGACGGCCTCGACGCCGCTCCGGTGGGAGGAGGTCGACGCCGGCGTGACGCCGCAGGACTTCCGGATCGACAACGTGTGGGAGCGCTTCGAGGAGCTGGGTGATCTGTTCGAGGGCGTGCGGACCTCGCCGCAGGAGTTCGGAGCCGCGCTCGAGGCGGTGGGCCTGCCGTCGCACAGGGCGATCGAGGTCGGCGGATCATCACGGCGCCGGAGCTCCGAGGAGGTGATCGCGGCCTCGAAGGACCCGGACCTGGGCGAGTACCTGCGCAAGCGGACGTTCGGGCCCGAGGGCACCACCGAGCCGCCCCCCGGCGGCGCCGCGGGCGAGGGGAACTCGTTCGTGATCCACAAGCACCGCGCGACGCGCCTGCACTACGACGTCCGGCTCGAACGCGACGGCGCGCTCCCCTCGTGGGCCGTGCCACGTGGGCTGCCGACCCAGCCGGGCGACCGGCGCCTTGCCGTGCGCACCGAGGACCACCCGCTCGAGTACGGATCGTTCTCGGGCACCATCCCCGAGGGCCACTATGGCGCGGGCGAGGTCCGGATCTTCGACGACGGCTGGTACGAGCCGGTCGAGTGGACCGATTCCAAGGTGAGCTTCCGCCTGCACGGCAGGCGCTACCCGGGGCTCGAGTACCACGTCGTCAAGACGCGGACCGACTGGCTCGCCTTCCTCGCGTCCCGGCAGGTGTCGCCGCTGATCCCGTCGCCGCCCGCGTTCCAGCCGATGCTCGCCGAGGGCGGGTGGAAGGCGTTCGACGATCCGAAGTGGTGGTTCGAGCCGAAGTTCGACGGGATCCGCTCGGTGACGAGGATGGCGACCGACGCCACGCACCTGGTGACGCGCAACGGGCGGGACGTGACCGACAAGTACCCGGAGCTGCGGATGATCCACGAGCTCGTCGACCAGGTGAACGCGGTGCTCGACGCCGAGATCGTGGCGTTCGACGAGGACGGAAAGAACTCGTTCGAGGCGCTGCAGCAGCGGATGAACCTGACCAACGAGCGCGAGATCAAACGCATCTCGAACAAGATCCCGGTCGCGCTGGTCGCGTTCGACCTGCTGTGGCTGGACGGCAACGACCTCACGGAGCTGGCGCTCGAGGAGCGGCGCGAGCTCCTAGAGACGATCGTCGAGCAGGACCACCGGCTGCAGGTCGTGACGCACGTCGAGGGCGATGGCAAGAGATTCGAGGAGGTGGCGAGGAAGCTCGGCCTCGAGGGCGTCGTAGCCAAGCGGACCGGCTCCCGGTACCAGCCGGGCCGGCGCTCGCCCGACTGGCGGAAGATCAAGCTGACGAACACGCAGGACTGCGTGATCCTGGGTTGGACCCCGGGTCAGGGCGGCAGGTCCGGGACGTTCGGCGCGTTGCTGGTGGGCGCCTACGACGACGGCGAGCTGATCTGGATCGGTCAGGTCGGAACGGGGTTCACGCGCGCCACGCTCGACCGCGTGCTGGAGGCGCTCGAGCCGCTGAAGCGCCCGACGTCGCCGATCGAGGACCCCGAGCTCGCCAGGGTCGTGGGTGCGACGTTCGTGGAGCCCGAGATCGTCTGCGAGGTCGAGTACCTCGAGATCACCAAGAGCACGAAGAAGATGCGCGCGCCCTCGTTCAAGGGCTTCCGCGACGACAAGTCGCCGGAGGAGTGCGTCCTGGAGCGCCCTCGCGGGCGCTGATCGGTCGGCTCAGAAGGGTTCGAACCCCGCCCGCACGAGCATCGCGCGGACCTCGCGCTCGTCCAGGCCGCGGTCGACGAGCTCCTTGTACATCCGGACCGCCGCGAACGAACGACCGCAGCGCGGGCAGAACTGGAAGTGGTCCTCGGCGAGCGTCTCGCACCACGGGCACCGCGTGACCTCGACGCGGTTGTCGGGTTCGAGCCCGGTGTCCGCGAGCGCGTCGACGTAGCCCTTACCGTAATCCCACTGGATGTACTCCTCCTCGCGGACCTCGAACGCGGGCTCGTGCATCTGCGACTCGCCGGTCTGGAGCATGTGCTCGAGGTTCTCGAGCAGCAGGTCCCACTCGTAATAGTGGTTCTCCTCGCACCGCTCGCAGGCGATCACGACACCCTTGACGCCCTGGCCCTGGAACGTCCGGCGCATCCCCTCGAGGTCCTCGAGGTCGGCGCGGACGTTCTGCGCCTCCTCGGGTTCCAGCCCGAACGTCTCGCGTTCGTCGTCGCCGAGCGGCTCTTCCATCACACCGGCTCCGTCACGTCCAGGTCCTCGTCGCGCAGGTCGAACGTCCTGAACCCCTCCGCGTACTCGAACCCACCCTCCTGGCCCAGCTCGCGAGCCCGCTCGCGGACCCAGTCGAGGGCGTCCCCGGTCCCCTGCGAGTCGTGCGCGCGCAGCGACTCGAGCTTGGTCTCGAGCGTCTTCGAGATATCCACATAGGTATCGGCATCCTCCGAGGCGAGCCAGAGGTTCGGCACCTCGAAGGGCTCGAGGCCCTCCTCGAGCAGCTCGGGGAACTGCGGGCGGCTCGGCGCGTCGGGCATGACGGCGCACAGCGCCAGCGTCCCCGCCTGCTTGTGGTCCCAGTGGTTGATGTACCGGTTCCCGAACCACAGTCGCGATGGATCGGGCGCGACGATCACCTCCGGCCGGACCCGCCGAACGACCCGCGTCACCGCCTTGCGGGTCGCCAGGTCGACCTGGAGCTCACCATCGACGAAACCGAGGAACGACACGCTCCGCACGCCGAGCACGTCCGCGGCCGCCCGTTGCTCCCGCTCGCGGATCGGCGCCATCACCTCGCGCGTCATCCCCGGTTCGTTCGAGCCAGCCGAGCCGTCGGTGACCACGCAGTAGTGGACGTCGGTCCCCTCGTTCACCCAACTCGCGACGGTGCCGCCGCACATGAACTCGGCGTCGTCGGGATGTGCGAAGATCACGAGCGCGCTGGCGAACCTCACTCGGAACAGCGTACCGGCTGCCACCCTGGTTGCGAGCCACCTCGAGGCGCTTGCGGGTGGGTGGGCGGCGGGGTTCGATAGCGGACGTGGGCGAGCCGCTCGAACGCGACCGCCGGATCCGCGAGCTCGAGCGCGGCTTTCGGGGCGCCGGGCTGCCCCTGCTCATCGAGGACTACTCGGCGACCGAGGACGTCTTCACCCGCGCGATCCCGCTGCTCGCGGTGGTGTTCGTGCTCGAGATCCTCGGCGCGATCAACCTGGACTGGCCGGCGGCCCTGAACGTCCTTGCGCTGCTCGGCGGCGTCGCCATGGTCCTCGGCGCGTTCGGGTTGCTCAACGTCTCGCGCGGCCGCAGGTTCTTCTCGGTCCCGAGCAAGCTCGGGATCCCCGAGCTCACGGGGTTCGTCGTCCTGCCGGTCGTGCTCCCACTCGTCTTCGGCGGGCAGCTCACGAGCGCGCTCGTCACCGGGCTCGGCAACCTCCTGCTGCTCGGCATGATCTGGCTCGTCGTCGGGTTCGGGGTGTTCTCGATCCTTCGGTGGACCGCTGCACGCTTCGTCCAGCTGCTGGGCGCCTCGCTCACGCTCTTGGTCCGCGCGCTCCCGCTCCTGTTGTTCTTCTCGCTCGTCACGTTCTTCACCAACGAGTACTGGCAGCTGTTCGGCGATGCGAGCGACGTGACCTTCTATGCGGCCGCAGGACTGTTCGCGCTGATCACCGCGATGTTCCTGATCGTCCGGCTCCCGGGCAGCGTCCGCGACCTCGAGCGGGCCAGCTCGCTCGCAGTCCCGCTCCGCCGCCGTCAGCGCGTGAACGTCGGGCTCGTGATCTTCCTCGCGCAGGCGCTGCAGATCGCGTTCGTCGGCGTCGCGATCTGGCTGTTCTTCATGGTATTCGGGGCGCTCCTGGTCACGCCGGCGATCCGCACGGATTGGATCGGGACGGAGGGAACCTTGTTGTTCACCGTCCCGTTCTTCGGCGAGCAGCTCGAGATCACCAAGCAGCTGGTTCGAACGGCGGCGGGCGTGGCTTCCTTCTCGGCCCTGTACTACGCGGTGGCCTCGGCGGTCGACTCCACCTACCGCGACGAGTTCGTCGAGCGGCTCACCCAGCAGCTCCAGGACACCTTCCGTGAACGGGCCGAATACCTCGAGTTGCTCGAGGCTCGGGACGCGCGCGTATCGTCCGGCGTTGCGTAGAGCCCTGGATCAACGGCGGACCGCGACCATCGGCAGCCCCCCGCGAGGCCGGAGCGTGATCACGGCCTGGATGTTCGGCTCCCGGTCGGTCGGGCTCGCGAACCGCCAGCGCCGCGCGATCGACGCGAGGAGCATCGCCGCCTCCAGCCGCGCGAACGGCTCGCCGATGCACACCCGCGGACCTCCGCCGAACGGGATGAACGCGTACCGGGGCCGCTCGGGGTCCTCGGCGAGCCAGCGCTCGGGGCGGAACGCCTCGGGCTCGGGCCACCATCGAGGGTCGTGGTGCAGGAGCCACGGCGAGACCACGACGATCGAGCCCTGGTCGATCGCGTAGTCGTTCGCCCGGTGGCCGGCGATGGCGGTCCGGCCGATCGCCCAGGCCGGCGGCCGGAGCCGGATCGACTCCGAGATCACGGCCTGCGTGTACGGAAGGTTCGGAAGGTCTCCCACCGAAGGCCGGCGGTCCGGGAGGACCCCGTCGAGTTCGGCGTGCAGGCGCGCCTCCGCGTCCGGGTTCCGCGAGAGCAGCCACCACGTCCACGTGAGCGCGATCGCGGTGGTCTCGTGCCCGGCGAGGAACAGCGTGAGCGCCTCGTCCCGCACCTGCCCGTCGGTCATGCCGGCCCCGTCCTCGCGCGCCCGGAGCAGCAACGACAGGAGGTCGTCCCCGGTCGCGCCGGCGGCTCGCCGTTCGGTGATCATCTCCGCGATCACACGGTTCAGGTCGGACTCGACGCGGCGGTAGCGGCGCATCGTGGGCGAAGGCAGCCTCACGAGCAGACGGAACAGCGGCGAGTACACGCGGTCGAACATCCCGAGGGTGTCCGTGAGCGCCCGCCGGACGGTCTCGCTCCGCCGCTCGTCGACGTCCGTCCCGAACAACGTGTCGCCCACCACCGCGAGGGTGAGCGCCGACATCTCGGCCTGCACGTCCACCCGCTCGCCGTCGCTCCAGCCCTCCGCAGCGCGCTCGGCCAGGCCGACCATCGAGCCCGCGTACGTCGCGATCCGCTCGTGATGGAACATCGGCTGGATCAGACGCCGTCGGAGGAGGTGGGTCTCGTCCTCGCTCGTCAGCAGCGACTCGCCCAGCAGCATCTTCGCCGCCCGGATCGTCGGCCCCTTGTGGAACGAGCGGTGCCGCCCCACCAGCACGTCGCGGACCAGGTCGGGGTGGTTCAGGAGATACGCGGCCGAACCCGGCACGTCGATCGTGACCACGTCGCCGTACGCAGCCAGGCGTTCGAGGAGTCCCAGCGGATCGCTCCGGAACGCCCGGAGCGCGGCGAGCCGGGACAGGTCGGGACCCGGCGGTCGCACGGTCGTCGTCACGGACCCATCATCGGAGACGTGGGCGGGACCGCAACCCGTAGGCTTCGAGCATGCTCCCCCACGGCTTCGAGATCCGGTCTCCCGCGTTCGAGGAGGTCGAGGACGTGACCGAGATGCTGGTAGCCACCGATCTGGCCGACACCGGCACGTCCGAGTCCGACGCCGACCTCATCCGCGACCAGTGGTCGTCTCCTGGGTTCCAGCAGGCCGAGGACGCGTGGGTGGTCACCGACCCGAACCGCGCGATCGTGGCCTACGGGAGCGTCACACCCGACGGCGAGGGCAAGATGAAGTCGTGGGGGATCGTCCGCCACGACCACCGGGGACGCGGGCTTGGCGCCGCGCTCCTGGACCGGATGGAGGCCCGGGCTTCCGAACGCCTGCGGGGGATCCCCGCGTCGGTGCTGCACACGGCCGTCAACGGCGCGGACGCTTCGGCGGCGGCGTTGGTGCGATCGCGCGGGTTCGGGTACGTGCGGACGTTCCGTCACCTGCAGATCGATCTCGCCGACCCATCGCTCGATCCGGGCGAGTCCCCCGAGGGGATCGCGATCGGCGGCATCGAGCCCGAACGCGACCTCCGGTGGATCCACGCGATCTTCGTGGAGGCGTTCAGCGAGGAGTGGGGCTACCGCCCGATCACCTTCGAGGAGTGGGTCGGGAACGAGGTCGAGGTACCCAGCTTCGACCCCAGGTTGTGGCTGCTCGCGTCCGCGGGGGACGAGGCTGTCGGCGCTCTGACGGGCGTCGTGTGGGGCGACCGAGGTTGGGTGGGCGAGCTCGGCGTTCTCGCGCCCTGGCGCGGCCGCGGGATCGCCTCGGCCTTGCTGCGACGGGCGTTCGCCAGCTTCGCGTCCCGCGGGCTGCCACGGGTGATGCTGAACGTGGACTCCGAGAACTCGACCGGTGCGGTCCGCCTCTATGAGGGAGTGGGGATGCGCACCGTGCGCGCCTGGGACGTATACGAGAAGCGCGTGGTCTGACACGCGCGACGACTCTGAGAAGCATCGACACGCGATCGCTCTCGCACGTCGACCGCTCCGTGCCCCGTGACGAGGGTCACGCCGAGACCGTGTGCGTCGCCACCGCAGTGTCGGCGTGATCGGAGGAGGCTCCTCGAAGGATCGGAGGAGGAACCGGAAGGAGGTACGCGATGAGCGCAAGGGTCGAGTCGCCGCCCATCCGCGGAGGGACGCTCGGAGGATCGTTCGTGATCGCGGTGGTCGTCGCGTTGTCGATCGGGGCAATCGTCGGAAGCCTCGTCACCTACGCCATCGAGAGCGATGGCGGGACGTCAGCCTCATCCACCTTCGTTGCGCGAGGGACACCTCCGTTGACGGCTGTGGACGCGGGATACGGCTCGAAGGCGATCGAGGGCCCGATGCTCGCCGAGCGGTTCAGCGGGCTGGGATCGGCGAACGTCTGGGACACCGGCAAGCTCGAGGCGATGGAAGGCCGACAGCTGGCCGAGCAGTTCCGGGGCGAAGCCGGCTCGGCGGTCGTTTGGGACCCCGGCAAGCTCGAGGCGATGGAGGGCCGCCAACTGGCCGAGGAGCCTCGTCAGAGGCCGCAGGGGGGTCCCCTCGGCTGAGTTGGATCGATCGACTGAAGCATCGGGAACGCGTGAACAGGAAGGCCGGGCTCGAGACCCTGAGCCCGGCCTTCCCGATCCCGTTGTGTGAGGGTTGGTGCCTACCTGGAAGACCCTGATAGAAGTTCTTGGCGGTACGCGCGGCCCCTGGAAGCTGCGCCTCGTTCAGAGAAGCTCACCCAGGCGCTGCGCGACGACATTGGCGTGCGGCAGACGCGCCTCCGAGCCCTCGCGCATGAGCGCGAGCACGGAGGCGGCGAGCGCCGGCCGGAGGGCCCCGGTTTCCACCGCGCCGACGTGGGCATCTTCGAATCGAGCGAGGGTCTCGGCGGAAAGGTCGTCGTAGCCGCGCGCCTGGGCAGCGGGCCGCCCCTCACGGACGCAGGCGAGCGAGAGCGCGTGGTCCCGCACGGCTCCGACGTAATGCTCTGCCTGCCAGCCACGCCCGCGCTCGATACACGCGCGCGCGTGGAGCGCGTAGATGACGCCCCACCCGAAGATGTCCCCCGCGACCGCCGGCGTGGAGATGAAGAGGTCCCCCGGGACCGGCAGCGTGGGAGTCTCGGACTCGCCCGCGGTCGTCTCGCCGAACAGGAGCCGGAATCGCGGCCCGGCCGGACGGAACCGAGCCGCCGGCGTCATCGAGAGGTCCAACTGCAGGGTTTCCGGCAGCAGGAACACACGGTAAGTGGTCGGCCCGCGATCGAGCTCGGCGAGATGCACCGCGTCGAGCTCGTCGATCAGCGTGCGTGTCCAGTCGTCGAGCACGTCGGCGACCCGAACGTGGTCGGCGATGCCGAAGGTCAGATCCAGATCGGAGAAGCGGTCGGCCCGGTCGAAGGCGAGCGAGCCCACCAGGGCTCCGGCGACGACGCGCTCATCCTCCTCCGCGAGCCCGAGCACCCGCTCCCGGAGAGCATCCCGTTGCTCAACGGTGAACATGGGGTGCGATCGTGGCCCGGCATCGGCGGCGCACAGGGGACTCCATCGCTAGGGCTGATCGAACCGGATCGACGCGAGCTGCGCCCGCGCGCGTTCGATCGCCTCGACCAGCCAGGCGCCCTCCTGCGGTCCGCGGGTGTCCTCTCGCGGAAACATGAACTGATTCAGCGTCTCGTCCGAGCCGAACTGGAGCCCCTTGGTCCGCAGGTACTCGCCGACCGCGAACTCCCACGAGAACAGCGCGGTCCCGTCGTCGAACGTCTGCACGGTGTAGGTCAGGAACGGGTTCGGCTCGGCGACGAGCACCTGCACGCCCTTCGGCGTCCGGCCCGTCGCCGGATGGAACCCCAACGCCGCGAGCGTCTCCTCGAAGTCCATCGCGGGCAGCGTACCCGCGTGCGTTACGGCACGGCCTTCAGCATGCCCTCCGCGAGATCGGGCTCGGCGCCGACCGCCGCCGCCGTCCTGCCGCGGGCGATCGAGCCTCGAGCCTTGCCGAGACCCGAGCGGAGCTCGTCGACCCCGTTGGAGACCATCGTGGCGGCGCGCGCGACCTTGTTCTCGAGGACGAGCTGCATCGCGTCGAGCACCGACACCACCTCCTCGAGCGCCGAACGCGCGTCGTCCGCGTCGCCGAACCGATGCGCGAGGCTGTACAGGAACAGGAGCACCGGCAGGGCCGTCGAGTACGGCACGATCACGACGCCCCGCGCGAACGCGTCGGCGTGCGCCCGTCGGAGGACCTCGTACGCGGCATCAGGGACGGCGGCGACCGCGACCGGGGCGGTGAGCGACGGGTCGAGGTACTGCGCCACCTCCCGCGCCCGGAGCGCGACCTGGCGCTCGACCTCGCGGACGAGTGCCTCTCGCTCGATCGGGTCGTGGGCGGCCTCGAGCGCCTCGAGCTCGGCCACGGCGGACCACTTCGAGTCCACGGGCAGGCGGCGACCGTCGGGGAGCAGCAGCCCGAACTCGACCACCCGCCCGTTCACACGGAGGTCGGTGACGAGCATGCCGGGCGGGAGCTGCGCGAGGTGCTCGCGGAGCACGTTCTCGCCGGCCCGGCCCTTGGAGGCGCTGCCGACGAGCACGGTGGAGAGCCGGCGGACGATCTCCCACGACTCCGCGTCGCGTTCGCGCCGCTCGTCCTCACGGACGGCGAGCGCCTCCAGCACGCGCCGGGCGCCGGCGAGATCCGAGCGCAGGAACTCGGCCGAGCCCTCGCGGGCCGCCGCGGCGTCGGCGAGACGACGGAGCTCCGCCGCCTGCACCTCGAGGCGTGCCTCCACCCGCGTCGACGGCGTCGATGCCGACCTCCGCCACGTGCCGAACACCACCGCCCCGAGCGCCGCACCGAGCACGAGTCCGAGCATCGCGTAGCCGAGCTGGGTCATCCGGTCCTCCTTGTCCCCGGCAGCGTAGAGACGGGGAGTGACAAAACCCGAGGCGGTGACCTCCGTGGCTCCCTAGAGCATCGGGCGGGCGACGAGCTCCCCGCCCTTGATCACCACCGCGGGCTCGAGCACCGCCCGGATGTCCTCCAGCGGGTTCGACCCGAACAGGACGAGATCCGCCGCGGCACCCACAGCCACCATGCCGACGTCGGCGAGCCGGAGCAGCGCGGCCGCGTTCGAGGTCGCCGAGCGCATCGCCTGCAGCGGCCTCATGCCCCACTCGACCATCCGGACGATCTCGAGGAGCGCGTTCCCGTGCGGGTTGAACGGCGTCCCGGCGTCGGTCCCGCATGCGATCCGCACGCCGCCCCGCAGCGAGCGTCGGAACCCCTCGCGGGCGAACTCGACGAGCGCGGTCGCCTTCTCGACCGCGTACGCCGGTACCTCGTCCGCGTGGTCGACGATGCCGCGGATCGCCGAGATCGTCGGGACGTGGAACGTCCCGCGCTCCTTCATCAGCCGGGCGCCCTCCGCCGACAACATCGATCCGTGCTCGATCGAGTCCACGCCGGCGCGGACCGCCCGGACGATCCCCTCGGGCCCGATCGCGTGCGCGCCGACCACGCGGCTCCACGAATGCGCCTCGTCGACCGCGGCGTCGAGCTCCTCCTGGGTGAACGCCGTGAAGTCGTGGGTGATCCCCGGGGTGAGCACGCCGCCGGTCGCGACCAGCTTGATCGCCGTCGCGCCGGCCCGGATCTCCTCGCGCACCGCGCGCCGGAGCCCCTCCGGCCCGTCGACCTCGCGCGCGAACCCGATCTGGTGCCCGTGCCCGCCCGTGATCGTCAGCGCCCGGCCGGCCGCCAGGATCCTCGGACCGGCGAGCAGGCCCCGTTCGACGCCGCGCGCGACCTGGATCACCGAATCGCCGCGCCCTCCCAGGTCCCGCACCGTGGTCACGCCGTGATCGAGCGTGCGGGCCGCGTTGCGCACGACCTTCACGGTGGCGGCGGCGTCGGTCGTCATCTCGCGCGCCTCGCCGGCGAAGTCGGCGCTCCCGTCGAAGCACAGATGGACGTGGCAGTCGATCAACCCCGGCGTCAGGGTCTTGCCGCGTCCGTCGATCTGGTCCGCCGCTCGCGCCGAACGCGTCGCGCGGGCGTGCGCACCGACCCACTCGATGCGACCCTCCGCGACGAGCACACCGGCCCGCCGCTTGACGGTCCGGCCGTCGAACAGGGTGACGTTCGAGACGTAGGTCGGCACGCCGTCACTCGCCCCAGGGCGGGGCGACGCGCTCCCCGTCGGCGCGGATCAGCAGCGTGCCAACCGGCATCGACGTGAGGATCACGGCCTCGTCCCCCTCGAGCGTGAACGAGGCGTGGACGACCCCGGCCGGGATCACCGCGGTGTCGCCGGGCCGCAGCTCCGAGTCCTCGCCGTCGATCGTCACGGTCCAGCGGCCGGAGAGGAGCTGGGAGACCTCCTCGTGGTCGTGCGTGTGGTCGGGGACGCGCTGCCCGCCCGCGAGCTCGACCCGGTAGGTCATCGTCTCGGTCGCCCCGCGAGCCGGCGACGCGAACCCCCGGATCCGAACGCCTGACAGCTCGAACATCGGGGCATCGTCGAGCCGTACGATCGTCATTCGGTCATCCTCCTCGGGCCCAGCCGCGCATCTTCCCAGACGGGCGCCCCCTGCCTCGGAACGCAACCCCCGCCATCCCGGGTAGTCTTTGCCGGCCAAGTCGCTTGCCCTTCTCCCCTGGAGGTCCGATCCGATGCTCGACGTCGCGAAGCAGGCCGTCGAGGCGGCCCGAGCCGCCGGAGCCGACTATGCCGACGGGCGGGTCGTGGCCGACGACGCCGAGTCCCTCACCGTCCGGAACCAGGAGATGGAGGGCATCGACCGCTCTACCTCGGAGGGCCTGGGGATCCGGGTGCTCGTGAACGGGTACTGGGGGTTCGCCGCGACCGCGCGTCAGGGGCCCGAGGAGATCGACCGCACCGCCAGGCTCGCGGTCGAGATCGCGAAGGCCGCCGCCCGTCTCCCGATGGAGCCCGTCGTCCTGGCCCCGATCGAACCCGTGACCGGCACGTGGCACTCCCCGATGCAGGTGGACCCGTTCAACATCCCGCTCGAAGAGAAGGTCGCGATGCTGATGGAGGCGACCCGCCGCATGCAGTCGGTCGAGGGGCTGGCGTTCGCCGAGGGCGGGATCGACCTGTTCCGCCGTCGCACGTTCCTCGCGACGAGCGAGGGCACGGCGATCGAGCAGACGACCGTCCAGTCGGGGGCGGGGATCGAGGCGACGGCGCTGGGCGACGGCGAGCTCCAGCGCCGCTCGTTCCCGAACTCGTTCCGTGGCCACATCTCGGCCGCCGGCTGGGAGCACATCCTCAAGCTCGGCCTGATCGAGGAGGCCGAGCGGACCGCGACCGAGGCCGTCGAGCTCCTCTCGGCCGAGGACTGCCCGAGCGAGGTCACGACGCTCGTGCTCGACTCGGGGCAGGTGGAGCTCCAGATCCACGAGTCGATCGGGCATCCCGTCGAGCTCGACCGCGTGCTCGGGATGGAGGAGGCGTACGCGGGGTCCTCGTTCGTCCGGCCCGAGGACCGCGGCTCGCTCCGGTACGCGAGCCCCCTGGTCTCGATCACGGCCGACGCGTCGCTCCCGGGCGGGCTCGGGTCGTTCGGCTGGGACGACGAGGGCGTCCCGGCGCAACAGGTGCCGATCCTCGTCGACGGCGTGTTCGAGAACTTCATCTCGAGCCGGGAGACGGCGAGCGTCCTCGGGCTCACGTCGTCAGGGGCGATGCGGGCGGACGGATGGGCGAACTATCCGCTGATCCGCATGACGAACATCTCGATCGAGCCGCGCGAGGGCTCGCTCGCCGACATCATCGGCGACACCGACGACGGGGTGTTCATGTCGACCAACACGTCCTGGTCGATCGACGACCACCGCGTGAACTTCCAGTTCGGGTGCGAGATCGCGTGGCGGATCGAGAAGGGCCGGCTGACGACGATGTACCGGAACCCGAACTACACGGGCATCACCACCGAGTTCTGGGGTTCGTGCGACGCCGTCGGCGGTCGCGAGGACTGGACGCTGTGGGGCACGCCGAACTGTGGCAAGGGCCAGCCGGGCCAGGTCGCCCGCGTCGGCCACGGCGCGTCGCCCTCGAGGTTCCGAAACGTGCAGCTCGGGGTGCGCGGCTGATGCGGGCGGACGGGATGAGGGCAGGCGGGGCGGGACGATGACGGGTCTCATCGGGCCGGACGAGGTCCGCCGCGTCGCGGAGGCGGCTCTGAGCATGCCGCGCGCGGACGGCGTCGAGGTCCTGTTCATGCACGAGTGGGGTGGGCTCACGCGGTTCGCCTCGAGCTCGATCCACCAGAGCACCCACCGCGAGGACACGGGGATCCGCGTCCGCGTCGTCTCCGAGGGCCGGATCGGCGTCGCGGCGTCGAACGACTTCTCCCTCGAGGGCGCGCGGCGGGCGGCCGAGAGCGCGCTCGAGATGGCGACCGTCGTCGCGCCCGACCCGCTGTTCCCGGGGCTCGCGCCGCCGGTGCGGACGCCCGAGCACCACGCGTTCGACGAGGCGGCGGCCGAGACCACGCCGTCCGAACGCGCCGAGTCCGTCGCGCAACTCGTCGAGATGTGCCCGGAGGGCTTCACGGCCGCCGGCGCGTACGAGACGCTCGCGAGCGAGGTCGCGATCGCCAACACCGATGGACAGTTCTGCTGGGCGCCGTCCTCGCAGGCCTCCGTGACGACGGTCGTGACAGGCCCGGACGGCGGGAGCGGTTTCGCGGAGGTGTTCGCGGCCGGACGGGACGAGCTCGACCCCGCGGCCGTCGGCAAGCGGGCCGCGGACAAAGCGGTTGCCTCGCGATCGCCGCGCGACGTCGACCCCGGCCGGTACAGGGTCGTGCTGGAGCCGGCGGCCGTCTCGACGCTCGTCGGGTTCCTGGCGTGGGTCGGGTTCGGCGGGCGGTCGCTGCACGAGGGGCGCTCGTGCTTCTCGGGCAAGCAGGGGCAGCAGGTGGCGGCCCCGATCGTCACGATCTACGACGACGCCCTGTCCGAGGGGACGCTCGGCCTCCCGTTCGACTTCGAGGGCGTGCCGCGATCGCGCGTAGACCTGATCGGCGACGGGGTGTTCCTCTCGGGGGTGTACGACCTGCGCACGGCCAAGCAGGCCGGGACCACGACGACCGGTCACGCCCTCCCGCCGCCGAACCCCGAGGGCCCGTTCCCCCTCAACCTGTTCATGGCGCCGGGCGAGGCCGGCCTGCAGGACATGATCGCGTCCACCGAACGCGGGCTGCTCGTGACGAGGTTCCACTACACGAACATCGTCCACCCGGTCGAGTCGACGATCACCGGCATGACGCGGGACGGCACGTTCCTGATCGAGGACGGCGAGATCGCCTACCCGGTCAAGAACCTGCGGTTCACCCAGTCGATCATCGAGGCGCTGCAGGGCACCGAGATGGTGGGTCGCGACACCGAGCTCGCGAGCGAGTTCTTCTTCTCCGCCAGCCGCGTCCCCGCCCTGAAGGTCTCGTCGTTCAACTTCAGCGGGCGTTCGGACCACTGACGGCCTGACCGGCGGTCCCGGGTGGCTGGCCGCTTCGAACGAGCACGCGTTAGGCTGTGTCCCCCCAAGCGGAGGTAGCCGCCATGCAGGTCCGCGACATCATGCACACCGATGTGAAGACGACCTCGCCCTCGGACACGTTCGAGCAGGTGGCCACCGTGCTCCGCGAGCACGGGATCTCCTCGGTCATCGTCATGGAGGGCGACACCCTCGCCGGCATCGTGACCGAACGCGACCTGGTCAACCTGGTGGCCGAGGGTGGCGACCCGAAGGCGACCACGGTGTCCGAACGCATGTCGACCGACCTGGATACGGTCGACCCGAAGACGGACATCGCCGAGGCCGCCAACCACATGGCCCGGCTGAAGATCCGTCACCTCCCCGTCGTGCAGGACGGCGAGCTCGCGGGGATCATCTCGATCCGCGACCTGACCAACTGGGCCGTGCACGAGCTCACCTCGGGTCACGAGCTCCCCGACCTCGAGCGGAGCCACTCGGCGCTGTCGGCCGCCGCCGAGGTCAATCGCGTCGGTCCGTAGGACCCGTCCCCGCCGCGCGCTCGAACGGCTCGCGCGGGTGCGCCAGCGAGCCGAGCTGCGCGAGGTCGCGGGGGAACAGCAGCGCGACCGTCCAGTCGGTGGCGATCTTGACCTTGCGGCCGAGCGTCGGCATCGCGTACAGGTGGTACGAGCGGTGGGCGAACCACGCCGCGAACCCCCGGAGCCGGACGCCCCGGATGATCGCCACCCCCTTGTACCGGCCGAGCGAGGCGACCGCCCCGATCGCCCGGTACTCGAACGGTTCGGGCCGGCGCCCCTCCAGGACGGCCAGGACGTTGCCCCCCAGGCGCTTGCCCTGCCGCATCCCGTGCTGCGCGGTCGGGGGCATCACGCCGCCGTCGAGGAGATCGGGCACCGCGGCCGCGTCGCCGGCCGCCCAGGCGTCCTCGAGACCATCGACCCGGAGGTAGGCGTCGGTCCGGATCCGTCCCGCGTCGTCGACCGGGAACCCGGACCCGGCGGCGAGCGGTGACGGCTTCACGCCGGCGGTCCACACGAGCGTCTCGGCCGGGAACACCTGGCCGTCGGACAGGCGGAGCACGCCGCCCTCCGCCGACTCGAGCCGCGTGTTCAGCAGGACCTCGATCCGGCGTTCGCGCAGACGTTCGATCGCGTAGTCGGCCAGGTCGGAGCCGATCTCGGGCAGGATCGAGCCGGCCGCCTCGACCAGGATCCACCGCATCTGTTCGGGGCGGAGGTTCGGGTAGCTCCCCATCGCGTCGCGGGCCAGGTCCTCGAGCTCGCCGAGCGCCTCCACCCCCGCATACCCGCCACCGACGAACGCGAACGTGAGCGCGGCCCGGCGGCGTTCGGGGTCGTCGGTGACCGCGGCAACATCGAGCCGCGACAGCACGTGGTTGCGCAACCAGATCGCCTCCTGCACGGTCTTGAACCCGACGCCGCGCTGGGCGAGGCCGGGGATCGGCAGCACGCGCGCCCACGAGCCGGGCGCGAGGACGACCGTGTCGTAGCCCATCGCGGTCTCGCGGCCGTCCGCGAGGCGGACATGCGCGTTGCGCTCGCCGTGATCGACGCGTTCGACCTCGCCGATCACGACGTCGCAGTGACGCAAGGCGCGTCTGAGCGGGACGACTACGGCGCGAGGATCGATCGTCCCGGACGCGACCTCGGGCAGGAACGGGTGGTACAGCATGAAGTTCTCGGCGTTGACGACCGTCACGTGGTGACCGAGCTCGACCGCCCGGCGCAGCCGCATCGCCGCGTAGAGCCCGGCGAACCCGGCGCCGACGACGAGGATCCGCTTGCCGGCCACGCGCCGATGCTACGGGGTGGGCGCCGCAGGCGATCCACGGAGCGCCGCGGCGCGCAGCGCGACGAACGCGTCCGGCTCGCAGAGCGAGCTCCCCAGACGCACGGGGTCGTACCGCGTCCCGTGGCAATCCGAACCGCCGGTCGCGATCAGGCCGAACCGTTCGGCGAGCGCCCGGTAGCGTTCGCGAGCCTCGGGAGTGTGGTCGGGATGGTCGACCTCGAGACCCCGCATGCCGGCGGCCGCCATGCGTTCGATCAGCTCGTCCGGGACCGAGCTCTGGTCGCCCCACATCCCCGGGTGCGCGAGCGCGCACACGCCGCCCGCGCCCTCGATCAACGCAACGGCGTCGATAGGGTCGAGCGCGTGCTTGGCGACGTGCGCCGGCCCGCCGTCGCCGATGTAGCGCTCGAACGCCTCCTTCTCGGTGGCGACGACGCCGGCCTCGACCATCGCCTGCGCGATGTGCGGACGGACGATCGTGGCGTCGCCGGCGATCTCGCGGACGCGTTCGAACGAGACCGGCAGCCCGAGGGCGCCGAGCCTCTCGACCATCAGCTCGCCGCGGCGGTAGCGATCGTCGCGCAACCGCCCGAGCTCGAGCTGCAGGGCGGCGTCCTCCACGTCCATCCAGTAGCACAGGACGTGCACGCTCGTGCCCAAGTACTCGGCCGAGAACTCGACCCCGGGGACGACGTCGACGCCGGCCTCGAGCCCGGTCGCGAGCGCCTCGGGCAGGCCGTCCGTCGTGTCGTGGTCGGTCAGCGCGACGACGTCCAGGTCGCGTTCGGCGGCAAGGCGGATCACCTCGGCCGGGGTGAAGGTCCCGTCGGAGCGGTTCGAGTGCGTGTGCAGGTCGATGCGCGGCATGCGGACGCTCATGTTGGCAGACGGCGGCGAACGCCGTCACGCACGCTCGACGTGGGCCCCCGTGATGTCCTCGACCGACCGCGTGCCGGCCAGCACCATCGTGTTCTCGAGCTCCGCCCGCAGGATGCGAAGGACGTCCACCACGCCGTCCTCGCCCGCGGCGGCGAGCCCCCAACACGCGGGGCGCCCCACCAGCACCGCGGCGGCACCGAGCGCGAGCGCCTTGAAGACGTCCGTCCCCCGGCGGAACCCTCCGTCGACGAGCACCGGGACCCGTCCCTCCACGGCCTCCACGATCTCGGGCAAGACCGTGATCGGCGCGTGGACCGAATCGAGCTGTCGCCCGCCGTGGTTCGAGACGACGATCGCGCCGACCCCGGCCTCGACCGCAAGCCGCGCGTCCTCGGCGGTCATGAGGCCCTTGACGAGCAACGGCACGGGGGCAGCCTCGCGGATCCACGCGAGGTCGTCCCACGTGAGGTCGGGCGCGAACGTGTGCTCGTCCGACCGCAGGCCGATCGGGATCTGGAAGCCACTGCGGGTGTCGCGATGGCGTAGCCCGCTGTCGGGGAAGTCCACGGTGAGGCAGACGGCCCCGAACCCCGCGGCGTGGACCCGGTGCAGCATGTCGACCGTCAGCTCGCGGTCGGTGAACACGTACAACTGCCACCATTTCGTCGCGTCGGAGGCGGCCGCCACATCCTCGAGGCGCTCGAACGCGGTACTCGAGACCACCATGACGGTCCCGGCGCGAGCGGCGGCGCGAGCGGTGGCGAGCTCACCGTCGGGATGCGCGCGCTCCTGGTACGCCCACGGCGCCACGAGCACGGGGGACGCGATAGCGTTGCCCAGGACCGAGGTCGACGGGTCGGCGGGCCAGGCCCCGGTCAGCATCCGCGGGCGGATCACCCAGTCCTCGAACGCGCGACGGTTCTCCGCCAGGGTCCACTCGTCCCCCGCGCCGCCCGCGTAGTAGTCGAAGACGTCGGCGGGCAGGGCCTCCCTCGCCAGCGGCTCGTAGTCGTCGACCGTGATGATCTTCGGCCTGTCCACGGTGCGCAGCCTAGTCAAGTCAGAGCTCCGAGGGCGGGACCGCGGTGATGACCACCGTCTCCGAATCGACCATCCGGAAGAACGAGTCCACGAACGCGATCGACGGTCGGAGGTAGCTCGCGGGACAGCAGACGGGTTCGCCGTTGGGGTACTGCGCCGAGTACTCCTGGATCGTTGCTCCGGACACGATCACCGAGCCCTTGGGCGCGGGATCGGGATGGGCGAGCACCTCGGGCACGGCGATCTCGGAATACCCGACGATGTCGTACTCGAGCGTCTGGTCCTCGCCGATCGAACGGAACCCGACCAGCAGCTCCTGGACGCCGTCGCCCGTCAGGTCGGCCGCGAGCACGTTCACGTCCAACCAGCGTTCGCCGGCGGGGTCGGACGCCTGGAGCCACTCGACCCACCCCTTCTCGTCCGGGACGAATGTCGAGATCCGGACCGAGAACGCCGGCGCCCCCGTCGGGGTGGCAGCCTGCTCGACCACCCACACGACGCGTTGGTCGGCGACGATCACCTCGCCGCAGTCGCCGAGCGTCCCCAGGGTGATCAGCGCGGCGCACGTCGCGCTGGTGGGAGCGGCGATCACGTCCCGGTCGCCCTCCCGCAGCACCTGCCCCGGCTCGAGATCGCGGGCGCCTCACCCGGCGTCGGGGTGACCACCTCGGTGGGTCGCGTGACGGTCGTGGGGTGAGCTCCGGGCTCGGCGTCGGGATCGCGAGCTCCTCGTCGTTGCCCGATCGGCCCAGCAGGAACCCGAACAGCACCCCGACCACGAACAGCACCGCCGCACCCACGATCAGCGTCGTCCTCGTCCGTTGGCTCGTCTCGGTCCACACGCCGACGCCACACCGAGGGCCGCCGGCGCGGCGGCCGTTCACGGCCAGGCGCGCTGCTACGATGCCGACGAAGCCGTGACCACCGCCGCCGACCTCCGTGCCGCAGCGTTCCTCAAGGTCGTGACGTGGGCTCGGGTGGCGCTCGTGCCGGTGATCCTGGCGCTGATCCTCGCAGGACCCGACAACGACACCGCCTTCACGATCGCCGCGGCCCTGTTCGCGGTCGCTGCGCTCACCGACTTCTTCGACGGCCTGCTGGCCCGGCGATGGGCGCAGACGAGCGTGTTCGGCAACTTCCTGGACACGACGGCCGACAAGCTGCTCGTGGCGGGCGCCCTGATCGGCCTGCTGGTCGTCGGACGGGTCTCGCCCTGGATCGCCGTGATCATCATCGGCCGCGAGATCTTGATCATCGGCCTGAAGGGCGCGGTCGCCTCGACCGGCGACCTCGTGCAACCGTCCGTCTGGGGCAAGGCGAAGGCCAACGTGCAGTTCCTCGCGATCTTCCTCGCGATCCTGCGCCCCGGCGAGCCGATCGGACCGCTGTACCTGGATCAGTGGGCGATGATCGCCGCCGCCGTGATCACCGTGCTCTCCGGGCTCGAGTACGTCCTGCGGTTCCGCGGCGCGATCACGACCGGCCGCGACCCGGCCGCGTGACCCAACCGGTCCTGGTCACCGGTGGGACCGGCGTCGTCGGCCGGGCCGTCCTACGACGCCTCGTCGCCGACGGCCGCGCCGTGCGCGGGCTGGCTCGATCCAAGGGCTCGGAGGACGCGGTCGCCGCGCTCGGGGCGGAGCCGGTCCGGGGCGACGTGCGGGACCTCGGGTCGCTGACGGAGGCGATGCTCGGGTGCTCCACCGTGTTCCACGTCGCCGGCGTGAACGCCATGTGCCTGCGCGATCCGAGCGACATGCTCCGCACCAACGTCGAGGGCTCGGCCAACGCGGTCCGCGCCGCCGCCGACGTCGGGGTCGGACGCGTCGTCTACACCTCGTCCTCGTCGGCGATCGGCGAGCCACGGCACACGGTCGGACGGGAGGACTCGCCGCACCGAGGCTCGTACCTGTCCGCCTACGAGCGCTCCAAGCACCTGGCGGAACGGCGGGTATTCGAGCTCGCGAGGACCCTGGGCGTCGACGTCGTGTCGGTGAACCCATCCTCGGTGCAGGGACCGGGGCGGGCGACCGGCTCGGCGCGGCTCCTGCTCGAGGTCGTGAACGGGCGGCTCCCGGTCCTGGTGGACACGACGATCTCGCTGATCGACATCGAGGACTGCGCGAAGGGCCACGTCCTGGCCGAGACCCGCGGGACGTCGGGCGAACGGTACCTGCTCTCGGGCGCGAGCCTGACCACGCGCGAGGCGGTCGACCTGCTCGACCGGATCTGGGGGCTGCCACGCCGGGTGCGGTTCGCGCCGGGATGGGTGGCGATGGCGGGGGGCGAGCTCGCGGGGGCCCTCGCGAAGGTGCTCCGTCGCAACGCGACCCTGTGCCCCGAGGCCGTTCGGACGCTGCTCCACGGTCACCGGTACGACGGCTCGAAGGCGGCCGGGGAGCTCGGCTTGCGCTACGCGCCGGTGGAGACGACGCTCCGACGCACGCTCGAGTGGTGTGAGGAACGAGGCCTGGTCCCGCCCGCGCGCGGGCGCCGGAGGCGCACGTAGGATGTCCGGCAGGCACGCGGGAGCACCGAACAGAAGCCGCACGGATCGAGAGGATCGCGCGATGGAGGAGCGTCCGGACCGCAACATCGCGCTGGAGCTCGTCCGGGTCACCGAGGCCGCCGCGCTCGCCGCGGGCCGATGGGTGGGCCGGGGCGACAAGGTGGCGGCCGATCAGGCCGCCGTCGACGCGATGCGCCTGATGATCGACACGGTCTCGATGGACGGCGTCGTCGTGATCGGCGAGGGCGAGAAGGACGAGGCGCCCATGCTCTACAACGGCGAGTCCGTCGGGACGGGCGAGGGCCCCGCGTGCGACGTCGCCGTCGACCCGATCGACGGGACCCGCCTGACCGCCCTGGGACAGCCGAACGCGCTCTCGGTGATCGCGCTCGCCGAACGCGGTTCGATGTTCTTCCCCGGCGCGGCCGTGTACATGGAGAAGGTCGCGACCGGCCCGGAGGCGGCGGACGCGATCGACATCACCGCATCGCCCGAGGAGAACGTGCGCCTGGTCGCCAAGGCCAAGGGCATCAGGCCGGAAGAGATCGGCGTCGTGATCTTGGACCGCGAGCGCCATGCCGACATGATCGCTCGCGTCCGCGACGTCGGCGCGCGCGTCCACCTGATCACCGACGGGGACGTCGCGGGCGCGATCGCGGCCGCCACCACCCGCACCTCGGGGCTCGACCTCCTCCTGGGGATCGGCGGGACGCCCGAGGGTGTCGTGGCCGCCGCCGCGCTGAAGTGCCTCGGCGGCGCGATGCAGGGCCGCCTGTTCCCCCGCGACGACGGCGAGCGGCAGCAACTGCTCGACGCCGGCTACGACATCGAACGCGTCCTGACCACCGACGACCTGGTCGCCGGGCAGGACGTGTTCTTCGCGGCCACCGGGATCACGGACGGCTCCCTGCTGCGCGGCGTGAAGTACTGGCCCGACGGCGCGACGACGTTCTCGATGGTGATGCGCAACCGGTCGGGCACGGTTCGGCAGATCGAGGCCGAGCACCGGTTCGAGAAGCTCGAACGTTTCTCGCGGATCGCCTACCGGCGCTGATCAGGGCTTTCGGCCCACGGCGCGCCACGCGAGCGGCAGGAGCCCGGCCGCCGCGAGCAGCTTGAGCGTGTCCCCGACGACGAACGGCGCGAGCCCGAGCTCGAGCGCCCGCCCCAGCGAGACGTCGAGCGCCTGCATCAGCCACGGGATCGCGACCGCGTACAGGACCACCTCGCCGAGGAACATCTCGCCGATCGAGCTGCGGACCGACCGGTCCCACTTCCGACCCGCGAGCGCCCCGACCACCGCGGCGGACAGCACGAACCCCCACAGGTACCCGCCGGTGACCGAGGACAACGTGAGGAAGTCCGTCCCCGAGCTGCCGCCGGAGAAGAACGGCAACCCGACGGCGCCCTGCAGCAGGTACAGCGCCATCGACACGGCGCCCAACCCGGCCCCGAGCGACGCACCGACGAGCAAGACGCCGAGCGTCTGGCCGGTGATCGGCACGGGGGTGAAGGGCAGCCGGATCTCGATCTGCGCGAGCGCCGCGACCATCCAGCTCCCGGCGAACGCGAGCAGGACGCGCCACGCGACCCGCGACCGGACGCCCGGGGGCGACGCGGCGAGCGCGAGCGTCGTCGCGCTCATCCGTCGGGCGGAACCGTCGCGTACACGCCGGTCCCCCGCTTCTCGAGCACGCCCGATCGTACGCCGTCGGCGAGTGCGGCGAGCAGCGCCTTGCGCACGTCGGCGATCTCGAACGGGTCCAGGTAGCCGCGGCGCAGCGCCAGGTCCTGGATCTTCGTCCAGTGCAGGGGCTGGTCTTCCTCCCTGAGGACCGCGACCGCCGCCTCGAGCGGCTCCATCAGAGTTCCTTCGCGGCAGGCAGGACGCGTTCGGCGAGGAGATCGAGCATCGAGGGATCGGGCAGCGCGAACCAGACGGGCGCCGGACCCACGACGAGCTCGCTCACGCCGAGCTCGGCGAACCGTTCGAGCCGTTCGAGCACGTCGTCGGGGGTGCCGACCAGCCCGTCCCGCCGCAGCTCCTCGAGCGGCGCGGCGTCGACGACGCCCGCCGGCAGCCGGTCGCGCATCAGCTCGTAGCGACGGACCAGGTCCGCCTCGTCCTCGCCGAGGACCGTGAACAGGCCGAGCGAGAGCCGGAGCGTCGCGGGATCGCGGCCCACGCGCTCGCAGGCCTCGCGCGCGGCCGCCGCCCGCTCCGCATACGCCTCCGGCGTCCACCGCCAGACCGTGTTCCAGCCGTCGGCGAAGCGCGCCGCGAGCCGCAGCATCCTTGGGCCGCCCTTGCCGCCCACGAGCAGCGGCGGCCTCGGCTCCTGCACCGGCCGCGGTTGGTTATGGGCCTCGCGCAGCGCGAAACGACGCCCCTCGAACGACGCCGGCTCGTCGCCGAACAGCGCGTCGAGGTACCCCATGGTCTCCTCGAGCAGCGAGAACCGCTCCCCGACCGACCCGAACCCGTAGCCGAACGCCTCGTACTCGTCGGCGAACCAGCCCGCGCCGAGCCCGAGCTCGACGCGCCCGTTCGACAGGCGGTCGATCGCCGTAACGGTCTTCGCGACGATCACGGGGTGGCGGAACGCCGCCGAGAGCACGAGCGTCCCGAGCCGGATGCGCTCCGTCAGCGGCGCCAGCGCCGCGAGCGTCGAAAGGGGTTCGAGCGACCCGTACCGCTCGTCGTCGCCGCCGTAGCGGCCGAGCGTCACGAACAGGTGATCGGACATCCACACGCTGTCGAACCCCAGCCGCTCGGCGCGCACCGCCACCTCGGCCAGCGCCTCGAACCGGATCGGCGACACCCCGGGGATCGAGAAGTCGTAGTGCGGGAGCGCCAGGCCGATCCGCATCGTCAGGCCCGCACCGCTAGAGGTGGTTGAGCACGTCCGCGGGACCGGCGAGCTCGGTGCCGGCGGGGACGCTGATCCCGAACGGGAGCCGCAGCCGCGGGTAGACGGCCACCTCGTCCGCCAGGTGCACCCCGGGGTAGACGATGACCTCGTCGCCGAGCGCCACGAAGCGCTCGATCGACGTGGGGTTGAAGGGCTCGGACCGGACCTCCGACATCGACCCGACGACCGCCTCGAACAGGCGGGCGGAGGGCCCGATCACCGCGCCGTCGCGGATCTGCGAACGCTCGATCGACGCGTCGCGCTGCACCTCGATGTCGTCGTCGAGGTTCGACTCCCGGATCCGGACGCCGGGGTGGATCTCGCAGAACCTGCCGATCCGAACCGCCGGCCCGATCTGCACGGCGCCGCTCGCGATCTTCTCGGCCAGCGTCGTGCCGCTCGTCGAGTCGCGCATCGCGAGCGACTCCGGCGCGATCCAGACGTTGCGCTCGGCGTCGAACGGCGGCCCCAGGAGCCGGTCGACCGCCTTGAACTCCCCCCGCAGCACGTCGATCATCGTCTCGAGGAAGTCCCGCACGTTCCCGAGATCGCCGATCCGGCGCACCGGGAACGCGTACACCGGGTAGCCGTTGCCGACGAGCCAGGGCAACAGGTCCTTGCCGAAGTCGAGCCGCGTCCGACGGAGCCGTTCGATCTCCTCGTTGCCGATCAAGCCCCGGATCACCTCGGTGTCCAGTAGGTAGAACCCGGCGTTGGTCATCAGCGGCAGCTGCCGGAAGTCGTCGTCGGTCTCCGCGTGGAAATGCTCGCGCAGCTCGCCGAGCGTGGGCTTCTCAACGAACTCGGTGACCCGACCGTCGCCATCGGTGAGCATGACGCCGTACTTCTCCGCCACCTCGTCCGGCTCCCGCATCATCGCGGCGATCGTGGCCACCGCGCCGCGCCCGACGTGCGTCTCGACCATCGGCGCGAGGTCGAAGTCGATCACGGAGTCGGTCGGGAACACCAGCGCGGGTTGCGAGATGTCCCAATACTCCATCAGCCGGAGCGCCGAGTCGGCGCTGCCGGTCGACAGGGCGTCGTATTTGACCGGCGAGTACTTGACG
>DASXTX010000230.1:0-4050 GCA_036505195.1 Actinomycetota bacterium | reverse complement strand
GGCTCGCCGTCGATCTTCGAGAGCTCGATCCGCCGCAGCCGGCCGTCCTTGACCAGCGAGGCGAGGGCGTCGATCCACGCCCCGTCCCCGCCCGCCGCGAACGTGAGCAGGGTCCGAGCGCCGCGCTCGAGGAACACCGCGGGCTCGCCGTCCGCGAGCACGACGTAGGCGCCCGCGGTCCGCGAGGGGCGCCCGCTGCCCTGCCCGGTTCCTTGGGGCCAGGGGAGGGCTGCCCCGTACGGCTGAGCCGGGTCAGCCGCGGCAAGCGCGAGGACCGAGGCCTCTCGCGAGGTCTCGCGGAGGTCGCGGATCCGTTCGACCGCCCCCGGAAGCGCGAACTGCGCCGCGCCGAGACCGTCGACGAAGTAGCCCCGCCGAACCTTGCCCGACTCCTCGAGCGCCCGCAGCACCGCGTACACGCCGGCGAACCCACCCGGCGCGCCTTCGGCCAGGACCGCCTCGCGCGTGAGCACGCCGTGGCGTTCGAGGAGTTGCATCGCTCGCGCGTGCGCGGCCTCGGTGGGCGAGGGCTCCGGTTCGAGCAGCGTTCGCACGAGCGACCACCGGCCGGCGGCCGAGGGCGGCCCGGCGCGCCGGAGGGCTCCCGGCCGGGGCTTGGCGCCCGAGCGGGCGGCCTTCGTCGGGCGGCGGATCAGGAAGGCGCGCATCGGTGCGATCGTGTCGTTGGTGACTTCGCCCGCCCAGACCAGGTCCCACAGGGCGGCGAGCACGATGCGTTCGTCGGGGACGCCTGCCGCGGCGAGCAGCTCGGGCCAGAAGGACGCGCCTCGTTGGCGCAGGTGGTCGCGGATCGCGTCGTGGACCGCGCCTGCCGGCGCGGTCTCGGGGAGCGGCGGCGCAGCGAGCCGGAGCGTCTCGCGGAACCCGAGCGCGATCCCTCCGTCGTCGGCGCCGATCCCGCCGGCGCCCATCCACACGACGTCGCCACTCGCGCACAGCGCGTCGAGATCGGCCGGGCGGTAGCCCCGCACGCGCGACCGCAGGACCTCGGACTCGACGATCGAGGCCGGGATCGAGGCGCCCTGCAGCTGCGCGATCGCATCGACGAGCGCGGTCGGGCCGTGCCGCGGGCTCGTCGCGGCCTGCCACTCGGGCACGAACCTCCCGAGCGCGGGCGCCTCGACCGGTTCGACCTCCTTGCGGAGCGCGGCGAGCGAACGCCGGCGGATCGACCGCAGCACGTCGGCGTCGCACCACTCGCGTTCGAGACCGCCGGGCCGGAACTCGCCCCGGACCACTCTCCCCAGCGCCTCGAGCGAGCCGACGGCGCCGGCGACCCTGTCCTCGCCGATGCCGAACCGCTCCGCCACCTCGGCGGTCCCGAACGGCCCGTGGGTCCGGGCGAACCGCGCGACGAGCCCCTCGAGCGGCGCGGGCATCGCCTCCGTGAAGACACCGGGGACGCCGAGCGGGAGCGACGTGCCGAGCGCGTCCCGGTAGCGCCCTGCGTCCTCGACCGCGACGAACCGGTCCTGCCCCGCGACCCGCATCCGGATCGCGCGCCCGTCGCGTTCGAGATCGTCGAGCCACCCCGATGGATCGGCGTTCGAGCGCGCCGAGACCTCCTCGGTGCTCAGGTGTCCGAGCCGCCGGAGCAGGTCGTGCACGTCGTCGGCGTTGCGAGCGCGACGGCCCCCGGCCAGGTGTTGCAGCTCGAGCTCGAGCTCGGCGAGCGCGACCGGGTCGATCAGCTCGCGCAGGTCCTCGGCGCCGAGGAGCTCG
Source organism: Actinomycetota bacterium (assembly GCA_036505195.1). Taxonomy (GTDB): domain Bacteria; phylum Actinomycetota; class UBA4738; order UBA4738; family HRBIN12; genus DASSJM01. The sequence goes on along the minus strand of DASXTX010000230.1, from coordinate 2,307 downwards.
CGCAGGAGCTCCCGATCGAGCGAGAGCGCGGCGGCGCGCCGCTCGGCCATCGGTGCGTCCGCCTCGTACATGTAGACCGAGACCCAGCGGAACAGCAGGGACTGCGCGAACGGCGACGACCGCGGGGTGTCGACCGGCACCACGTGGATGCGCCGCGCCCGGACGTCGCCGAGCACCTCCCTCAGCCCGGGCACGTCGAACACGTCGCGCAGGACCTCGCGCGTGGCTTCGAGCAGGATCGGGAACGTGGGGTGACGCGAGGCGACCTCGAGCAGATCCGCGCCGCGCTGCCGCTGCTGCCACAGCGGCGTCCGGCGCCCCGGCGTCCGGCGGGGGAGCAGGAGCGCGCGGGCGGCCGCCTCCCGGAACATCGTCGTGAACAGCGCGGTCCCGGGGAGCCGGGCCACCACGAGCTCCTCGATCTCGTCGGGATCGAACAGGAGGTCCTCGACCGGGATCCGCTCTTCGGACTCGGGCAGCCGGATCGCGATGCCGTCGTCGCTCCACAGCACCTGGACGTCGAGTCCGTAGCGTTCGGCCAGCCGGCCCTCGATCGCCATCGCCCACGGCGCGTGCACCCGCTCGCCGAACGGTGAAAGCACGCACACACGCCAGTCGCCGATCTCGTCTGGGAACCGTTCGACCACGATCGTTCGGTCGTCGGGAACCGCGCCGGTCGCCTCGCGCTGGTCGTCGAGGTACGCCGTGAGGTTCTCGGCGGCGAGCTCGTCCAGTCCGAACTCGGTCCGCAGACGACCGACGGCCGCGTCGTGCTCCGACGACGAGAGCTCGCGGGTGGCGGCGCCGATCGCGCGTCCGAGCTCGAGCGGCCGACCGGGCTTGTCGCCGTGCCAGAACGGCATCTTGCCCGGCTCGCCCGGCGCGGGCGAGACCACGACGCGGTCGAGCGTGATGTCCTCGATCCGCCACGACGAAGCTCCGAGCATGAACACCTCGCCGCGCCGGCTCTCGTACACCATCTCCTCGTCGAGCTCGCCCACGCGGCGACCGTCGACCGTGAACACGCCGAACAGGCCGCGGTCGGGGATCGTCCCGCCGGAGGCGATCGCGAGCCGCCCGGCACCCTCGCGCCCGCGGAGCGTGTCCGTGCGTCGGTCCCAGACGATCCGCGGCCGGAGCTCGGCGAACTCGTCGGAGGGGTAGCGGCCGGCGAGCAGATCGAGGACGTTGCGGAGCAGCTCGTCCGAGAGCTCCTCGAAGTTGGCGGCTCGCCGCAGCACGCGCCCGAGATCCCCCACGGTCCACTCGTCCATCGCGCACATCGCGACGATCTGCTGCGCGACCACGTCGAGCGGGTTCCGCGGGTAGCGCGTCTCCTCGATCGCGCCCTGCAGCATCCGCTGCACGACGACCGTCGCCTCGAGCAGGTCCCCTCGGAACTTCGGGAACACCTTGCCGCGGCTCGGCTCGCCTACCTGGTGGCCGGCGCGACCGATCCGCTGGAGCCCGCGCGCGACCGAACCCGGCGACTCGACCTGGATCACGAGGTCGACCGCGCCCATGTCGATCCCTAGCTCGAGCGACGAGGTCGCCACCAGGCACGGGATGCGGGCGGCCTTCAGCTCCTCCTCGACGAGCACTCGCTGCTCGCGGGCGAGGCTGCCATGGTGGGCGCGCGCGATCTCGCGTTCCGCCAGCTCGTTCAGGCGGAGCGCGAGACGCTCGGCGAGCCGGCGATTGTTGACGAAGACGATCGTCGAGCGATGCGCCTCGACCAGGGCGAGCAGCTCGGGGTACATCGACGGCCAGATCGAGCCGCGGGCGCCTTCGCTCGAGCCGTCCGTGACCTGGCCGTCGCTCTGAACCGGGTGGTAGAGCGACGACGTCGAGCCGAGCTCGCGGAGGTCGTCGACCGGCACGACGACTTGCAGGTCGAGCTCCTTCCGCGTGCCCGCGTCGACGAGCCGGATCGGGCGGCCGCCGGAGACGAACCGGCCGATCTCCTCGAGCGGGCGCTGCGTCGCAGACAAGCCGATGCGTTGCATCGGTTTGTCCAGGAGAGCCTCCAGACGTTCGACGCTGAGAGCCAGGTGCGCTCCGCGCTTGGTGCCGGCCACGGCGTGAACCTCGTCGAGGATGAGCGTCTCGACGCCGCCGAGGATGCGCCGCGCCTGCGAGGTCAGCAGCAGGAAGAGCGACTCGGGCGTCGTGATCAGGATGTCCGGCGGCTCGCGGAGCATCGCCTGGCGCTCGCGCTGCGGGGTGTCGCCGGTGCGCACGGCGACGCGAAGCGGTGAGCCGAGGCCGGCGAGCGGCCCGCGGAGGTTACGCTCGATGTCGTAGTTG
>DASXTX010000229.1:0-3012 GCA_036505195.1 Actinomycetota bacterium | reverse complement strand
CGTCACCCGCATCCACGGCAGCGTAGTACGCTCGCGAACGGATGGCCGAGGCCACGACCGTGCACGCGCTTCGGCGCGCGCTCGCCCGCGCCGGCGCCGGCAAGGCGCTGTCGGTCGGCGAGATCGAGGCGCTGCTCGGTGCACGCGGTTCGGAGCTGCGACGGCTGATGTCGCTCGCGTCGCACCTGCGCGAGTTGGGACACGGCAGCACCGTGACGTACTCCCGGAAGGTCTTCGTCCCGCTCACGATGCTGTGTCGCGACCACTGTCATTACTGCACGTTCGCCAAGCCTCCGGCCAGGCTCGAACGCCCGTTCCTGTCGCCCGAGGAGGTCGTGGCGATCGCCGGGGCGGGGCGGCGTCTCGGGTGCAAGGAGGCGCTGTTCACGCTCGGCGACCGGCCCGAGGAGCGCTACCCGGTGGCGCGGGCGTGGCTCGCCGAACGCGGGTACCGCTCGACGCTCGAGTACGTCCGGGCGGCCGCGATCCGCGTGATCGAGGAAACGGGGCTGCTCCCGCACCTCAACCCGGGTGTCATGTCCTACGAGGAGATGGCCCGGCTCAAGCAGGTCGCGCCCTCGATGGGGATGATGCTCGAGACCTCCTCCGACCGCCTGTCCGAACGCGGCGGGCCGCACGTCGGCTCGCCGGACAAGGTCCCGGCCGTCCGGCTCCGCGTGATCGAGGACGCCGGGCGTCTGGCGATCCCGTTCACGACGGGCATCCTCGTGGGGATCGGCGAAACCCTCGCCGAGCGCGCCGAGTCGCTGCTCGCGATCCGCGAGCTGCATCGGCGCTACCGGCACGTTCAGGAGGTCATCCTCCAGAACTTCCGGGCCAAGCCCGGAACGGCGATGCACGACGCGCCCGAGCCGGGCGACGAGGAGTTCCTGGCCACGGTGGCGACGGCGCGGGTCGTCTTCGGACCGCGGATGCACGTCCAGGCGCCACCGAACCTGTCCGACCCGGAGCAGCAGACCCGGCTGCTGGACGCGGGGATCGACGATTGGGGCGGGGTCTCCCCGCTCACGCCCGACCACGTGAACCCCGAGCGCCCGTGGCCGGCGATCCAGGAGCTCGACCGGCGGACGGCCGAGCGCGGGCTCGAGCTCCGGGAGCGGCTCACGATCTACCCGGAGTTCGCGCTCCGCCCTGATCCGTTCCTCGCGGGCAAGATGCGCGCCCCCGTCGCCGCCGTGATGGGCTCGGACGGCCTGGCCGCGGAGACGCTCGCGGCGCCGATCGGGTGGCAGGACCCCGAGGTCGCCTGGAAACCCCGGTCGACCGAGCTCACGTTCGCGAAGGTCGAGGGCACCGGCCCGCGGGCGGACGCCGAGGTCGTCTACGGCGAGACCGACGTGCCCGAACGTACCCGGGCGTGGCACGCCGAACGCGTGCCTCCCCGCCGGCTCGCCGCCGAGACCCGGTCGGGCCTCGCCAAGGCCGAGGCGCACCGGCCGCTGACCGACGGGGAGGCCCTCGCGTTGTTCCGGGCGGACGGGGGGGACCTCGAGGCCCTGTGCGCGGTGGCCGACGACCTGCGGCGCGACGCGGTGGGCGACGACGTCACCTACGTCGTGAACCGCAACATCAACTTCACCAACGTCTGCTACGTCGGGTGCCGGTTCTGCGCGTTCGCGCAGCGTGAGATCGACCCGGAGTCCTACACGCTCACGCTCGCCGAGGTGGCCGAGCGGGCCCGGGAGGCCGCCGCGTGGGGGTGCACCGAGGTGTGCATGCAGGGCGGGATCCACCCCGATCTGCCGGGCTCGTTCTACTTCGACCTGCTCGACGCCGTGAAGGCCGCCGCGCCGGGGATCCACATCCACGCGTTCAGCCCGATGGAGGTGTTGAACGGCGCCACGAAGCTCGGGATCTCGTTCCGCGAATTCCTGCAGGAGTGCCGTCGCCGCGGTCTGGGGACGATCCCCGGGACCGCAGCCGAGATCTTGGACGATGACGTCCGATGGGTGCTGACCAAGGGCAAGCTGCCCGCCGACGCATGGGAGGAGATCGTCCGGACCGCGCACGGCCTGGGGATCCGCAGCTCATCGACGATCATGTTCGGGCACGTCGACGCGCCACCGCACTGGGTTTTCCACATCCGGCGGCTCGCGCGGATCCAACGTGACACGGGCGGATTCACCGAGTTCGTCCCGCTCCCGTTCGTGCACCAGAACGCGCCGATCTACTTGGCCGGCAAGGCGCGACCCGGTCCCTCGTTCGACGACAACCGGCGGATGCACGCCGTCGCGAGGGTCCTGCTGGACGGAGTTATCCACAACGTCCAGGTCTCGTGGGTGAAGATGGGCGTCGAAGCGTGTCAGACGATGCTGAACGGCGGTGCGAACGACTTCGGCGGCACCTTGATGGAAGAAACGATCAGCCGCATGGCCGGCGCAGAGTGGGGGATCCGCATGGAGCCTTCCGAGATCCGCACCGCGATCACGTCGATCGGCCGTACGCCCGTCGAACGGTCGACCACGTACGAACGGTTGCAGCGCAACGCGAACGGGCATGGTCGACACGCGCCGATGGCGCCGCAGAGGGCCGCGATCGGTGAGCGAACACCCTCCGACGACCTTTTCCGTCAAGGAGATTGACCGAACCGGTCAACGAGATAGACCATCGAAATACTTCGCACAACCCCTTGCACCTGCGCCCGAGCACGTATTCGATTGTTCCGGGGACGCATGTGGAGATGTCCGAGAACTCGAGTTTCCCTCTTGCCAAGAGGGGAGCAGATGGCCCAGAATCACACGCGTGTGATTTCGGGGAGGGAACGGAGACCACATGCATCACTACATCCCATGGCAAGAGCGGGCACGGTGTCGGCAACACGATCCGGAGGTGTTCTTCCCCGAGAAGGGAGGTTCATCGAGAGAGGCCAAGCGGATCTGCGCCGATTGTCCGGTTCGCATCGAGTGCCTCAACTACGCCCTTCGCCGCGACGAGCGGTACGGGGTGTGGGGAGGGATGAGCGAACGAGAACGGCGACGCCTGAAGCGCATG
>DASXTX010000228.1:0-11081 GCA_036505195.1 Actinomycetota bacterium | reverse complement strand
CCGGGACTCGTCTTCATGACGCTGCACTTCCCCGATCAGGTCGACACCAACATCCTCACGATCGACGCCACCGACCCGAAGTCCGGGACGGCCGAGTTCAAGGCCAGCGCGGTCCGGATCGAGAAGATCTCCGAATCGGTGGGGGCGTAGGGCCGCCGTGGACCTCGTGATGCCCGACGCGCTCGCCAGCGACGACGAACGCGCCGCCGTGGACGCCGTGCTCGGCTCGGCGAGCTCGGGTTGGTCCGGTGGCACGAGGGCGATCGAGTCGGAGGGCCGCGTCGCTCGCGGCGGACACGAGGCGCGCGAGCAGCGGCACCTGCTCCTCCCCGTCCTGCATGCCCTGCAATCGAGCGCCGGGTGGATCAGCCCCGGCGGCCTCCGCTACGCCTGCGAGCGCCTCACGGTGCCGCCCGCCGAGGCGTACGGGGTCGCAACCTTCTACGCGATGTTCTCGGTCGAACCACGACCGACGACGGTGCTCCACCTGTGTGACGACATCGCGTGCAAGGTCGCGGGCGCAGAGGACCTGATCGACGAGGTCGTCCGCGAGGCCGGTTCGGAGCGAGTGCTGCGGAGCCCCTGCCTCGGGATGTGCGAACGCGCCCCGGCGGCGCTCCTGCAGACGGGAGACTCGAACGATGTCGCGTTCGGCCCGGTCTCGATCCAGCGTCTCGACTCGTTCCTCCACGGCGGGCCCGGGACGATGATGAGCGATCCGGAGGCGGAGGAGGTCGCGCCGCAGACCGACGGAACCCGCGACGGGCTCAGATTGCTCAGGCGCGTCGGCGTCGTCGATCCCACGTCGCTCGACGACTATCGAGCGCACGGCGGTTACGAGGCGCTCCGGCGGTCGGTCGAGATCGGATCCGAAGGCGTGATCCGCGAACTCAAGGACTCGAAGCTCCTCGGACGCGGCGGGGCCGCCTTCCCCGCGGGCGTGAAGTGGGAGGCGGTCGAGAAGCAGCCCGTCCGGCCGCACTACTTCATCTGCAACGCGGACGAATCCGAGCCAGGCACGTTCAAGGATCGGGTGCTGATGGAGCACGATCCGTTCGCCGTCCTCGAATCCCTGACGATCGCCGGGTACGCAACGGGTTCGGAGAAGGGTTTCATCTACATCCGCGGCGAGTACCCGGGCGCGACCTCGAGGCTCGAGCAGGCGATCGAGCGGGCGTACGCGCACGGGTTCCTCGGGGCCGACGTGATGGGCGAGGGGTTCGCGTTCGACGTCGAGCTCCGGCGGGGCGCCGGGGCCTACATCTGCGGGGAGGAGACCTCGCTGTTCAACTCGATCGAGGGCAAGCGCGGGGAGCCTCGGAACAAGCCGCCGTTCCCGGTCGAGCGAGGGGTGTTCGGGAAGCCAACGGGGATCAACAACGTCGAGACGCTCGTGAACGTGCTCGAGGTGCTTACGCTCGGCGGCGAGGCGTACGCGCGGATCGGGACGCCGGATTCGACGGGACCTCGGCTCTTCTGCCTCTCGGGCCGCGTCGAGCGGCCCGGCGTGTACGAGGTCGAGCATGGCGTCACGCTCCGCGAGCTGCTCGAGATGGCCGGCGGCGTGCGGGGCGGCAAGGCGCTGAAGGCGATCCTGCTCGGTGGCGCGGCGGGGTCGTTCGTCACGCCCGACGACCTGGACCTCCGGCTCACGTTCGAGGACTCGAAAGCGGAGGGGGTCACGCTCGGCTCGGGCGTCGTGATGGTGTTCGACGAGGACGTCGACCTCGCCGACATCGTGCTGCGGATCGCCGCGTTCTTCCGCGACGAGTCGTGCGGCCAGTGCGTCCCGTGCCGGGTCGGGACCGTCCGGCAGGAGGAGGCGTTGGCGCGGGTGATCGCGGGGCGTACGAACGGCTCGCTCACCGACGAGCTCGCGTTGATCGGCGAGATCGGGCAAGTGATGCGGGACGCGTCGATCTGCGGTCTCGGGCAGCTGGCCGCGAACGCGGTCGACTCGGCGATCCATCGGCTCAGGATCTTCGACGGGGGTGCCGCGTGACGGTCATTCCACTCGCGCCGCCCACGCGCCTGATCGAGCTCGAGGTCGACGGCAGGGCCGTCCGCGTCCCCGAGGGCTCGACGATCCTGGACGCGCTCCGCGGCGAGGGCGTCGACACGCCGACCCTCTGCTTCGCCGACAACCTCACGCCGGTGAACGCGTGCCGGGTGTGCGTCGTCGAGCTCGAGGGCTCGCGCGTGCTCGTGCCCTCGTGCGCCCGCAAGGCCGAGGCGGGCATGAAGGTCAAGACGGCCTCCGAACGCGTCCGGCTCTCGCGCAGGATGGTGCTCGAGTTCCTGGGTTCGAGCGTCGACGTCGGGCTCACGGGTCCCGACGTCGAACGGTGGCAGACCGACTACGGCGCCGATCCCTCCCGCTACGGCGCGCCGGCCGAGCCTTCGGCCGCGGGCGAGCGCGACGCGCGACACGCCGGCCACCACCACGAGCCGGAGGGCACCACCGCCGAGACCGTCCGGCAGCCGGTCAAGGTGGACAACGAGCTCTACGTCCGCGACTACTCGAAGTGCATCCTCTGCTACAAGTGCGTCGAGGCCTGCGGCATCGACGCGCAGAACACGTTCGCGATCTCGGTGGCGGGTCGAGGGTTCGACGCGCGGATCTCGACCGAGTTCGACGTCGGGCTGCCGGATTCCGCGTGCGTGTACTGCGGGAACTGCATCGGCGTGTGCCCGACTGGCGCGCTGATGTTCACGAGCGAGCACGAGATGCGCGAGGCCGGCACCTGGGACGAGTCGCGGCAGACCGTCACGGAGACGATCTGCCCCTACTGCGGCGTCGGCTGCGATCTCGAGGTCCACGTGCAGGACAACTCGATCGTGAAGGTGACCTCGCCCTCGGACAACGACGTGACGAGCGGCCATCTGTGCATCAAGGGGCGGTTCGGGTTCCAGTTCGTGCAGAACCGGGCGCCCGAACGGCCGGCGGGGGATCGACCTGCCTGAGGTCACTGGTGTCGTCCTGGCCGGCGGGCGCTCGACGCGGTTCGGTCGCGACAAGCTCGCCGAGCCGTACCGAGGGATGCCGATGCTGCAGCACGCGGTCCTGCGCCTGGGCGAGGTGTGTTCGGAGGTGATCGTCGTTCTCGCCCCCGACGCCCCCGAACCGCCGATGCCGATCGGCGCCCCGGCGCGGTTCGCGCGAGATCCCACCGAGGGCGAGGGTCCGCTCGCCGGGGTCCACTCGGGGCTGCTGGCCGTCGGGACCGAGCTCGCCCTGGTCACCGGCGGCGACATGCCGGACCTGCAGACACGGGTCCTGCTCGAGATGCTGCAGGTCGCCGAGGGGGCCGACGTCGATGCGGTCGCGCTCCAAGACGGCGATCGGTTCCGGCCGTTGCCCAGCGTCGTTCGAACCGCGAGGGCGGTCGAGGTCGCACACGCGCTGTTGCACGACGCACATCGGGCTCTCCGAGATCTGCTCGATGGGCTCCGGCTCGCGGTGATCGACGAACCGACCTGGCTCGCGCTCGACCCCGAGCGCCGAAGCCTGTTCGACGTCGACGCCCCGTCCGACCTCGACGGCTGAGGTTCGCGATAGGGTCGAGGCGATGCGCGGGCCGATGCGGATCGGACGCGTCGAGGTCTCGGTCGTCTGCGAGGGCTACGCGCCGCTCGAGCTCTCGGACGAGATGCCCGGCGCCGAGGTCGACTGGGACGCCGAGCGCGCTCGCTACCCGTGGGCGTTCGTCGGTGAGGACGCGTGGCCGTGGCACGTCCACGCGTTCGCCGTCCGAACGCCGACCGGTCTGGTGTTGGTCGACGCCGGCGTGAGCCCGCTCCCGCCCGTGCGTCCGTGGGCCCAGCACACCCCGTTGGAGGAAGCGCTTCGGATCGCCGAGGCCGATCCGGCCGAGGTCAGGATGGTGGTGCACACCCACCTGCACGCGGATCACGCGGGTGGCTCCGTCGTGGACGGCGAACCTCGCTACCCGAACGCCGTGCACGTCGTGCATCCCGCGGACTGGTCCCGGGCCGTTGGGCTGGATCACCCGAACTGGGCTCGCGGTGCGATGCAGCGGCTGTTCGAGCTCGGGATGGTCGATCTGGCCGCCGAGGACCGAGCGGTGTGGCCGGGCGTGCGCGTGGCGCATGCGCCGGGTCACACGCCGGGCCACCGGTCGGCGGTGCTCCAGGACGGCGACCGGTCGATACTGTTCACCGGCGATCTCCTGCACACCCCGATCCAGATCTCGTGGCCGAACCACCCCTCGAACCACGACGTCGACGCCGACGAGGCGTGCCGATCGCGCGTCCGTCTCGTGGGACAGGCACGGGCCGAGGGCTGGATCGTCGCGGTGAGCCACTTCGCTCGCCCGTTCGGTCGGGTGGGAGCGTCCGGGTGGGTCGAGGAGCCGTCGCCGAAGGGCTGATGCCGGAAGCCGCCCGTCCCGGGTAGATTCCTCACCGAAGAGCGGGCCTCGCCAGGTCCCGCCGTGCGCGGACCGGCGAGGTTCTCCCGCGTATCAAACCCTCGGACCCTCGGAAAGGACCCCGGCCATGTCGCGTCGTGTCCTCATCATGGGAGCCGCCGGGCGCGACTTCCACAACTTCAACGTCGCCTACCGCGGCGACCGTCGCTACGAGGTCGTCGCGTTCACCGCGACGCAGATCCCGTTCATCGACGATCGGAGGTACCCGCCCAGCCTCGCCGGCGAACGCTACCCGAACGGGATCGCGATCCACGACGAGAGCGAGCTCACGCAGCTGATCAAGGACGAGCGCATCGACGACGTCGTCTTCAGCTACTCGGACGTGAGCCACGAGTACGTGATGCACAAGGGCAGCCAGGCGCTCGCGGCCGGCGCCAACTTCGTGTTGCTCGGCCCTCGCGAGACGATGCTGACGGCCACCGTTCCCGTCGTCGCCGTCTGCGCCGTGCGGACGGGTTCGGGCAAGAGCCAGACGACCCGCGCGATCGCCGAGACGCTCAAGGGCGCCGGGAAGCGCGTCGTGGCGGTTCGGCATCCGATGCCGTACGGGAACCTCGAGGCGCAGCGCGTGCAGCGCTACGCGACGCTCGAGGACCTCGATCGCTTCGACACCACGATCGAGGAGCGCGAGGAGTACGAGCCCCACATCACCTCGGGCACGATCATCTACGCCGGCGTCGACTACGGCGACATCCTCAAGCAGGCGCAGGCCGAGTGCGACGTGCTGCTGTGGGACGGGGGGAACAACGATCTGCCCTTCTACGTGCCGGACGTCCACGTGGTGGTCGCCGATCCGCTCCGCGCCGGCCATGAGACCCGCTACCACCCCGGCGAGGCCAACCTGCGCATGGCCAACGTGATCGTGATCAACAAGATGGACTCGGCGTCGATCGAACAGGTGAACGCGCTGATGGACACGATCCGCCGCGTGAACCCGTCCGCGACGGTCGTCAAGGCCAACAGCCGCGTGACGGTGGACGACCCCCACGCGATCGGGGGCAAGCGCGTGCTCGTGGTCGAGGACGGCCCGACCCTGACGCACGGCGAGATGAAGTTCGGCGCGGGGGTCGTCGCGGCGCGGGCCCACGGGGCCGCCGAGATCGTCGACCCCAGGCCGTGGGCGATCGGGACGATCGACGAGACCTTCCGCAAGTACGACGTCGGCCCCGTCCTGCCCGCGATGGGCTACTCGAACGGGCAGCTCGCCGAGATGGAGAAGATCATCGACTCGGCCGAGGCGGACGTCGTGGTGATCGGCACCCCGATCGACCTGCGCCGCGTGATCGAGATCCGCAAGCCCGCGGTGCGCGTTCGCTACGACCTCGAGGTGCTCCCGGACTCGCCGAGCCTGCTCGACGTGCTGAAGCCGGTCCTCGGGTAGAGCGTCGATGGAACGCGTCGTGGTCGCGCTCGGCGGGAACGCGCTGCTGCGCCGCGGGCAGGACGACACCTTCGAGAACCTGTACCGCTCGGCCCGTTCTGCGGCCGAGGGCATCGTTGACATCGCGGCGGCCGGGTGGGAGGTCGTGGTGACGCACGGCAACGGACCGCAGGTCGGCCGGATCCTCCTCCAGCAGGAGGCCGCGAAGCGATGGGTGCACCCGATGCCGCTCGACGTGTGCGGTGCCGAGAGCCAGGGATTGATCGGCTACCTGCTGCAGGTGACGATCGGCGACGTGTTCTTCGAGCGCGGGATGGAGCGGCCCGTCGCGACCGTCCTCACGCTCACGCGCGTGCGACCCGACGACCCCGCGTTCGCGGACCCCACCAAGCCGATCGGCCCGTTCTACGAGGAGGCCGAGGCGAGGCAGCTCAAGACCGAGCGGGGCTGGGTGCTCGGGCCCGACCCGCACGGCGGGTTCCGACGCGTCGTGCCCTCGCCGGATCCGTACTCCATCGTCGAGGCGCCCGTGATCCGAACCCTGGTCGGCGTCGGCACGATCGTGATCGCCTCGGGCGGGGGTGGGATCCCGGTGGTCGAGGACGGCCCCAGGCTGATCGGCCGCGAGGGCGTGGTCGACAAGGACCTGGCCGCGGCGATCCTGGCGCGCGACGTCGAGGCCTCGACCCTGCTGATCCTCACCGACGTGCAGGCCGTGCAGCGGGGGTTCGGGACCGAGCGCGCCGAGTCGATCGAGCGGATGACCGTCTCCGCAGCGCGCGAGATGCTCGAGGCGGGGGAGTTCGGTGCCGGCTCGATGGGCCCGAAGGTCGAGGCCGCGGTTCGGTTCGTCGAGCAGGTCGGCGGGAGGTCGGCGATCGGCGATCTCGACGCGGCGGTCGCGGTCCTGGCGGGGGAGTCCGGGACGAGCGTCGTCTCCGACTAGGCGTCGTCCGGCATGCGCGTGCGTGTCGCCGTCTACAACGTCCGGGGGTTCCGGGATCGTTCGGAGCGGCTGGTCCGGCTGGTCGGTCACTTCCGGCCCGACGTCCTCCTGCTGAACGAGACCGGCGGCAGGTGGCGCCTGCGGCGGTTCGCGAAGGCCCTCGCCATGGATCTCGCCGCCGATCCGTGGTCGCCGCTCCGGCGGCGCGTGAAGGACGCGGTGCTCGTCCGGCCGCCGTGGAGGATCGCCGGTCGACGCCAGCATCGCTTCGAGGGCGGACCGTGGCTCTACCCGCGCGGGGCCCTCGTCGCGACGCTCGAGAAGGGCGACGCGGGATTCTGCGCGATCTCGATCCATCTGGGGCTGCACCCGCGCGAACGGCTCGCGCACGCCCGGGCACTCGCCGGGCTGGTCGAGGGCGTCGAGGCCCCGATCGTCGCCGGCGGGGACCTGAACGAGAGGCCGGACGGCCGGGCCGTGGGGTTCCTGTCCGAGCGGTTCCGCGACGCCTGGCTGCTCGGTGGCGACTCGGAGGGCGAGACCTTCCCGGCGGATGAGCCGACGACGCGGATCGATTACCTGTTCGTCTCCGAAGGGATCGTGGTCGAACGCGTCCTCGTGCCGCCCGGCCCCGACGCGCGGGCGGCGTCAGACCACCGGCCGCTCGTCGCCGAGCTCACCCTTCCCGCGCCGGAGTAGGCTCTGGAGCATCGCTCCCGAAGGAGGACCGGCGATGCTCTCACCCGACATCGAGAACGCGATGAACACGCAGATCGCGGCGGAGCTGTACTCGTCGCACCTGTACCTCGCGATGTCCGCCTACTGCGAGGAGCAGGCGCTGCCCGGGTTCGCCCGCTGGTTCAAGATCCAGTCCGACGAGGAGCGGGAGCATGCCCTGAAGTTCGTCCGGCACGTCGTCGATCGGGGTGGCCGCGTGATGCTCACCGGGATGGACGCGCCGCAGTCGGACTTCGGTACGCCGCAAGGGGCGTTCGAGCAGGCGCTGGCGCACGAGATGAACGTGACGATGATGATCGACGGCCTCTACGGCATGGCCGTCCAGCACGGCGACTACGCGAGCCAGGTCTTCCTGCAGTGGTTCGTGACCGAGCAGGTCGAAGAGGAACGCACGGTGGCCGAGATCGTCCAGACGCTGAAGACGCTCGGCGGTGAGCCCGCACCCCTCCTCATGCTCGACCGCGAGCTCGGCTCCCGCGAAGGCTGATCAGACCGAGCGCTTGCGCCGGCCGGGGTTCACGAACAGCGTCCCGACCATGTATAGGAACGCGAGCCCGACCGCTCCGGTCAGGCCGACCAGGAGGAGGGCGAACGCCCACTCGAGCAGACCCCACGCGGCGAGCACGACGCCATGCTACCCGAGCGTCCGCGCGAGCCGGTCAGATCCGGGAGGTCGGCCCATCCGAGCCGCGGCCTGCCTCGAACCGGTCCGTTGACCGGTCCGTACAATCCAGGTTCTCGACACCCAGGCGACGGGACTGACCACCGGCATGCCCCGACAGGAGCTCGACGGATGACCACACGCATCGGCGTCCTCACGGCGGGCGGGGACGCGCCCGGACTGAACGCGGCGATCCGCGCGGTCGTGCGAACCGCGATCGGCGCGCACGGGTTCGATGTCCTCGGGTTTCGCAGGGGCTGGCGTGGGGTCATGGACGGGGACGTCCTCGAGCTCACGTCGTCGTCGGTGCAGGGGATCCTGCACCGCGGCGGGACGATCCTGGGCTCCTCGGGCGCGGATCCGTACCACGATCAGGGGGTCGACAGAGTCCGCCGCACCTTCGTGGACCTGGGCGTCGACGCCCTGGTCACGATCGGCGGGGAGGGGACGATGGGCGCCGCGGCCCACATGGCCTCCGAGGGCGTGCCGGTGGTCGGCATCCCGAAGACGATCGACAACGATCTGTCGGGCACCGACGCGTGCATCGGGTTCGCGACCGCCGTGCAGGTCGCCACCGACGCGATCGACCGGCTCCACACCACCGCCGAGAGCCACGACCGCCTGATGGTGGTCGAGGTGATGGGTCGCAGCGCGGGGTGGATCGCGCTCTCGTCGGGGATCGCGGGGGGCGCCGACACGATCCTGCTGCCGGAGCGCCCGTTCGATCTCGACGAGGTCGCCTCCGTCCTTCGGCGCCGCCACCTGACGTCCCACTCGTTCTCGATCGTGGTCGTGGCTGAGGGCGCCATGCCGGCCGAGGGCACGATGCCGGTGCCGGACTATCCGAAGGACCCTCGGGGCGCGCCGCGCTTCGGCGGGATCGCCTACGAGATCGCGCCTCGGCTCGAGGAGCTGACCGGTTGGGAGACGCGGGTGACCGTGCTCGGTCACGTCCAGCGCGGCGGCTCGCCCGTGGCCGCGGACCGGATCGTCGCGACGCGCTTCGGGGCGGCGGCGATCGACCTGATCGCGCGGGGCGGGTTCGGTCAGATGGTGGCGTTGCAGGGCGATCGGATCGGCGAGGTGCCGCTCGCCGAGGCCGCGAAGGTCCGGCCGGTCCCCGAGGAGCTCGTCGCCGTCGCGGAGCTGCTCTTCGACGAGCGGAGGCGCCCGTGAAGATCGGCATCCTCACGGGGGGCGGCGACGTCCCGGGTCTCAACGCGTGCATCAAGGCGGCGACGCTGCGGGCCACCGAAGAGGGCCACAAGGTCGCCGGGATCCGCCGCGGGTGGGGCGGGCTCCTCGAATGCGATCCCGACGACCCGGCCTCCGTCGCCACCAACATCGTCGACCTCGACGCGTCCGCCGTCCGCACGATCGACCGGAGCGGAGGGACGATCCTGCACACCTCCCGGACGAACCCCGCGAGGGTGCGACCCACCGAGGAGCCCGAGTTCCTGCGCTCGGTCGACCACGAGGGGCCGGCCGACCACACGCCGCACGTCCTCAAGGTGCTGGACCGGCTCGGCATCGACGCGCTGATCCCGATCGGCGGCGACGACACGCTCTCGTTCGCGCTCCGCCTCCACGAGGAGGGCGTCCCGGTCGTCGCGATCCCCAAGACGATGGACAACGACGTCCACGGGACCGACTACTGCATCGGGTTCTCGACCGCCATCACGCGCACGGTGATCTTCATCCACCAGCTGCGGACCAGCGCCGGCTCGCACGAGCGGCTGGCGGTGGTCGAGGTGTTCGGGCGGTACAGCGGCGAGACGTCCTTGGTATCCGCGTACCTTTCGGGCGTCGAGCGCGCGGTGATCAGCGAGGTGCCGTTCGACGTCGAGAAGCTCGCCACCAAGCTGCTGCAGGACAAGCGCGCGAACCCGAGCGGCTACGCGATGATGACGATCTCCGAGGGCGCGACGATGGTCGGCGGCGAGACCGTCCACGCGGGCATGGCCGACGCGTACGGGCATCTCAAGCTCGGGGGCATCGGACAGGTGACCGGCGAGGCGCTGCGCGAGATCACCGGCGAGGGGATCATCTACCAGCAGGTCGGTTACCTGATGCGTTCGGGCTCGCCGGACTCGCTCGACCTCATGGTGGCGATCAACTATGCGGTGATGGCCGCCGACCTCGTGATCGAGCGCCAGTTCGGGCGGCTGGTCGCGCTCCGCAACGGCAACTACACGAACGTGCCGCTCCCCGTCGTCCGCCAGGGCGTCAAGCGCGTGGACGTGGGGGCGCTCTACGATGTCGAGGCGTACCGTCCCAAGATCCGCCACGTGGACGGCAAGCCGATGTTCCTGTACTGAGCCTCCGGTCGGCGGTCCATATACTCGATGCCCATGAAGAGCTTCCGGGTCGACCTGCGTTCGGACACGGTGACCAAGCCCTCGGCCGCGATGCGCCGGGCGATGGCCGAGGCCGAGGTGGGCGACGACTGGTTCGGCGACGATCCCACGGTCAACCGGCTGCAGGAGCGCGCCGCCGAGCTCACGGGCAAGGAGGCCGCGCTGTACGTCCCGAGCGGGACGATGGCGAACCAGATCGCGCTGCGCCTGCAGTTCTCCGGCCCCGGACACCTCGTGGTGGCCGAACCCCTGTCGCACGTCGCCTCGACCGAGGTGATGAGCGCGGCTGTGCTGTCCGGGATCGCGTACCGGACCGTCCACGGCGACCACCGCGGCCGGATCAGCGCAGATCAGGTCCGAGCGGCACTCGAGCCGGACGAGCCGTACGACGTCGAGATCGTCGACCTCGTCTGCCTGGAGAATACGAGCGGGCACGCGGGGGGAACCGTCATGGACGTCGAGGACTTCCGGGCGATCCGCAAGGTGGCCGAGGAGGCCGGCGTCGCGGTCCACCTGGACGGCGCGAGGATCTTCAACGCGAGCGCGG
>DASXTX010000227.1:0-4162 GCA_036505195.1 Actinomycetota bacterium | reverse complement strand
GGTGCCAGGCTCGACGACCCGGCCTGCGACCTCGCGGTGGCCGCCGCGGTCGCCTCGGCGGCCGCCGGCGTGCCTGCGCCGACCGCGTCGGCGTTCGTCGGCGAGATCGGGTTGACCGGGGTCGTCCGGCCGGCGCCGGGGATGGCCGCCCGCCTCTCGGCCGCGAGGGCGGCGGGCCTGCGGATCGTGTTCGTGCCCGAGGGGACCGAGCCCGCGGACGCGCTCCGGTCGGTCCCGGTCCGGCACGTGATGCAGGCGCTGAGCTGGGCGGCTGCGCGCGCCGGAGGGCGGACCGACGACCGTCCGCCCTAGGCCGCCGGTCCCGAAATGGCCGAAAGAGGCCTCTGACCTGGGCTTTTGATTTGCGAGCCAGGAGTCCGGCGTGTTACCCTTGAGCAGGTTCCGACAGTCCTCGTCCACCGACGCTAGGGGGTCTCGTGTTCCGTAAAGGCGACACGGTTGTGCATCCGGAACACGGTGCGGCAGTCATCGAAGAGCTGTGCGTGCGTGAGTTCCTCGGAGAGAAGCGCAGGTACTTCAAGCTGCGGGTCTCCTACGGTGATCTGACGCTCATGGTGCCCGTCGACAGCACCGAGGAGGTCGGCCTCCGCTCGGTCGTGGGCAAGAACGAGGTCAAGAAGGTCCTGAACGTGCTGCGCGAGGACGAGTCGAAGATGGCGGCCAACTGGAGCCGGCGCTTCAAGAACAACATCGAGAAGCTGCGCTCGGGCGACATCTACCAGGTCGCCGAGGTCGTTCGGAACCTCTCGATCCGTGAGCGTGAGCGCGGTCTTTCCGCGGGCGAGAAGCGCATGATCAACAAGGCCCGCCAGATCCTGATCTCCGAGCTCACGTACGCGACCGGCGGGGGCGAGGAGAAGGCCGAGGCGATGATCGACAAGGTGCTCGACGAGTCGCACGGCGCCCGTGTGATGGCGGAGGCCTGAGGCCGGGTTCGCGAGCGCCCGAACCACGAACCACCCCTTCGGTCAGGCACGCCCGGTTCTCAAGTCGTACCCCCGCGGCGTCGAGGCTTGAGGGGAGATGCTCGCGCACGAGGAGCGCTCGAGGCGCGGACGCCTCCGTGCTCGGGAGGCGTCCGAACGCCGTTCGTTGCCCAGGGGTCGCCTGGTCGAGTTCGTCCGCCTGATCTTCGTCACCCTGTTCGCCGCGGCCGGTTACACGGTCGCCACCCGCGTGTCCAGGTCTCCGTCGGAGACCCTGGCGTACGTGGTCCTCGGGACGTCGACCGGGTTCGTCCTGGGCGGCGTACTCGGCCGGCAGACGGCCACCGCCGTGCGTTCGATGGAGGAGGAGCTCCGCAAGGTCCCGGCCGCCGAGATCGTCGCGGGCGTCGGAGGCCTGATCGCGGGCCTCGCGGTCGCGGCTCTGCTCTCCGTCCCCGTGTTCCGGCTGCCGCCGCTCGTGGCCTGGACCAGCGTGGCCTTCACCTACGTCACGTTCGCCTTCGCCGGGTTCCGGATCGGTCGGACGAAACACGAGGAGCTGTTCGGTCTGATCGGCATGAAACCCAGAGCCGCGGGTGCCCCGGAGAAGGTCTTCGTGGTGGACACCAGCGCGCTGATCGACGGCCGGATCCTGGATCTGGTGGCGACCGGGTTCCTTTCCGGGGACCTGCTGATCCACACGGCGGTGCTGCATGAGCTTCAGACGATCGCCGACTCGTCGGACCCGGGACGACGCGCGCGTGGCCGACGCGGTCTCGACGTCGTGGTCGAGTTGAAGCGCGCCGCCACCGTGGAGGTCCACCTGGTCGATGAGGACGGCGGTTCCGAGGTCGACGCCGTGCTCGTCCGCCTGGCCCGCGAGCGCGGCGCCTCGCTCGTGACGACCGACCACAACCTCTCGAAGGTGGCCGAGGCGGTCGGGGTTCCCGTCCCGCGGCTGAACGATCTCGCGGTGGCGTTCCGCCTGCCCGTCGGCATCGGCGACGAGATCGAGGTGCGACTGGTCAAGCCGGGGCGCGAGGCCGATCAAGCGGTCGGCTATCTCGAGGACGGCACGATGGTCGTGGTCGAGTCCGCCGGGGAGCGGATCGGTTCCGACACGCCCATCGTGGTCCGCAACGTGATCAAGACCGCGACCGGCAGGATGGTGTTCGCGAACCTCCAGTAACCTCGGCCCGTGGACGGGGCCGTCGCGATCGTGCTCGCCGCCGGACGGGGCGAACGTATGGACACCGCGACCCCCAAGGCGCTGGTGCCGTTCGACGGCGCGACCATGGTCTCCCGGGCCGTCCAGCGCGCTTCGGCCGCCGCGTCGGTGTCCGGTGTCGTCGTCGTGGCCCCGCCCGGATGGGAGGAGGCCGTGCGAGAGGCCGTCGAGGACTTCGGCGTCGACGCGGTCGTCTCCGGCGGGGAGACCAGGCAGGCGTCGGTGCGCGCCGGGCTCTCGGCCGTGGGCGCCGACATCGCGAGGATCCTGTGTCACGACGCGGCACGACCGCTCGCCTCTTCGGAGCTGTTCAGCCGCGCGCTCGAGGCGCTCCACGGGTGGGATGGGGTGGTCCCGGTGCTCCGGGTGGTCGACACCGTCAAACGCGTGCAGGACGGCAGGATCGAGGGGACCGAACCGCGGGACGCGCTGGCTCTCGCCCAGACGCCGCAGGCGTTCACGTCGGCGGCGCTCCGCGATGCGCACGAGCGAGCAGTGGCCGAAGGGTTCGAGGGGTCCGACGACGCGCTCCTGCTCGAGCGCGCCGGCTACCGGGTCCGGGCGATCGACGGCGAGCGCATGAACCTGAAGATCACGACGGCCGAGGACCTCCGGCTCGCGGAGGCCCTCCCCCGGTGATCGAACCGCTCGTGGGCCTGGGGTTCGACGTGCACGCGTTCGCGCCCCGACGCCCGCTGATGCTCGGCGGCGTCCGCTTCGATGCCCAGGAGGGTCTCGCCGGGCATTCGGACGGGGACGTGGTGTGCCACGCCGTCGCGGACGCGATGCTCGGGGCTGCCGCGCTCGGTGACGTGGGGGAGCATTTCCCCGACACCGACCCGGCGTCCGCGGGGATCGGCGGGCTCGACCTGCTCGGGCGGGCCGTCGAGCTGGTTCGGAACGCCGGCGCTCACCCGGTCTCGGCCGACCTCACGGTCATCGCCGAGCGTCCCTCGATCGCGCCGGTCCGCGACGCGATGCGGCGAGCGATCTGCGGGACGCTCGGGGTCCCCACCGACCGGGTCTCGGTCAAGGCGACGCGTCCCGAGGGATTGGGTCTCACGGGCGACGGCATCGGCTGCCTCGCGCTCGTCGTGCTGGCGCGGTCGTGAGCACGCCGGTCGTGGGCGGCCGGCGGGCGGTCCTCGAGGCGGTGCGCGCCGGCGCGGCGCGGGAGGTGCTCGTCGCCCGGGGGGCGCGCTCGACGGTGGGTCTACGGGACGTGCTGGAGGCCTGCCGCGAAGCGGGGCTTCCGGTACGCGAGGTCGATCGTTCCGAGCTCGACGGGCTCGCGGCCGACCACCGGGGGGTCGTGGCGCTCACCGGTTCGCCGAAGGCGATCGGCGAGCGAGAGCTCGCCGCGTGGCCGTTCCGCCCCGACGATCTGGTCGTGGTCCTCGACGGGATCACCGACCCGCAGAACCTCGGCGCCGCGGCGCGCTCGGCTGAAGCCGCCGGCGCGACGATGCTCGTCACCCGCACCCGCCGGGCGGCCGACGTCACCCCCGCCGCCATCCGTTCCTCGGCCGGCGCGCTCCTGCACCTCACCCACGCGCGGATCGCGAACATCGCCCGCGGGCTCGGGCGCCTCAGGGACGCCGGGTTCACGATCGTCGGTCTCGACGAGCGCGCCGAGCGCACTGTGTTCGAGGAGGAACCCCCCGACGGCCGGGTCGCCGTCGTGCTCGGTTCGGAGGGCGAGGGGCTCGGGCGGCTCACCCGGGATGCATGCGACCTGCTCGTGCGGCTCCCGATGCGAGGCCGCGTCGGCTCGTTGAACGCGTCGGCGTCGCTGGCGGCCGCCCTCTACGCGTTCGTGCTGCCCCGCAAGGTCGAGGGCTCGTGACGACCGCGAGCTACCAACCGGAGCGCTTGGCCCGGACGGCGGGTGAGCGCTGCTAGGCTCGCTCGGGCGCCGGCGTAGCTCAGGGGCAGAGCAGCTGTCTTGTAAACAGCAGGTCGTCGGTTCGAATCCGACCGCCGGCTC
>DASXTX010000226.1:0-3094 GCA_036505195.1 Actinomycetota bacterium | reverse complement strand
GCAAGCGTTGGACCGAGGCGACGTACTCCTCCGGTTGACGAGCGGTGGCTACGCCCGAGACCGAGGGGTCCGTCTCGCCCTCCCACTCCGCCTTCGACTGGAGCGCTTGGCCGGCCAGGACGATCCTGCCGTCGAGCGCGTGGATGATCAGCGATTGGTGGCCGGGCGAGTGGCCGGGGGTGGGCACGAGCCGGAGGCCCGGAGCGACCTCAGTCTCGGCGTCGAGGACCTCGTAGGTGAGGCCCGGGGCGTCGATCCATTCGGCAATCGTGTAGTCGGGCTGGTGGACCATCGCCCACTCGCGCTGGTGGACGAAGATGGGGATACCTTTCAGGCGGACGTTCTGGCCACTGTGGTCGAAGTGCAGGTGGCAGTTGGCGGCGGCGGTCACGTCCGCGAGCGAGATCCCGTGCTCGCCGAGGGCGTCCTCGATCGGTCGTACCCTAGGCGAGAACGTTGCCTCGATCTCGGCGTTGCCGATCCCCGCGCCGTTGTCGAACAGGAACACGCCATCCGGGTGGACGATGGCGTTGGCGTAGCTCGGCCACCACTCGCGGCCGAGCAGCGCCTGCTCGTCGGGTGGCAATCGCACCTCCGAAACCAGGAACGGGATCACGTTAACGCCGCTCATCGGCCTCATAGCATTACACCTCCGATCTCCGCTCATCAGATCTTCCCTCCCATGGAGCTTCTTCTCACGATCGAGATCCTGGCTGGAACAGAGAAGGGGGTCTGTCCGGTCGCTTCCGCCTGCTTGGCGATGCATCAGATGCTGCTAGGGTCGGTAACAGAAGGAGGGTTGATGGATGGAGTTCTCGAACACGATCACCATCGATAGATCCCGACATGATGTCTTCGAATTCCTCGCTGACTTGGAGAACGTTCCCAAGTGGAATTACGCGATCGTCGAGACACGGAAGACCTCAGACGGGCCTGTGCACGTCGGGACAACCTACCGGCAGGTTCGCTCTCTTCCCTCAAGAAGCGAGGAGATCCTTCAGGTGACCGAGCTCGAACAGACCGACGCTTCGCCGTTCATGGCAGCCTGGGACCGTTCGTGGGGACGCTGACCTATGAGTTGGATGACGTCCGCGGCAGCACGCGAGTGACCAACAAGGCCGACCTCGAGGCTCGCGGCATCAAACGGCTCGCAGCACCGATCCTCTCTGGTCGCGTTCGTGAGGCAGTTGGAGCAAATCTCGAGAAGCTCAAGCAACTCCTCGAGGGCAAGGGTCCGAGGTAGCGGAGGCGCGGTGCCCGACCGTGGTGCCCCTTGGACCCGCGACTCACGCACTGGGGCGCGCGTGCACTCGCGAATCAGTGAGACACACTAAGAGAGACGGTGCCGACCGCGAGTAGCAAACGTGACGACACAGATCGGTGCGATATCGCTACGATCCGTGATGATGTCGGCCCACTTCAGCTTCGAGGTCGTGAACGCGCTCGACTACGATGAGCTGCGACCTGGATACGCATCTCGCGCCGTCGCCTGGGTCGCTGAGCTCGGGGCCCTCACCGCCGGCTCGCTCGTTGTCGATCTCGCTGCGGGAACGGGCCAGCTGTCGCGACGGTTCATCCCCCTCGGTGTTGACGTTGTCGCGGTCGATCCCGTGGCGAACATGCGCGCCGTTCTTGAAGCGCGGCTGCCCGCGGTCCGCGTCTTGGACGGAACGGCAGAGTCGATCCCACTCGACGACGGTGCGGTCGACGCGGTCGTCGTCGGGAACGCGTTCCACCATTTCGATCGCGAGCGGGCGTTTGCGGAGATCGCCCGCGTCCTCCGGCCCCGCAGGATGCTCGCGCTGTTCTGGGCATGGCCGCTCGAGGATGAGTCTCTGCGCTATCCGGGACTTCGGGAGATCGACGAGGTCGTTGAGTCCACGCGCGGGTCGAGCCAGATCGCGACGGCGTACCGCACCTGGACGGAACCGCCCAAGGCTGCGGAGGGGTTCGGTCCGTTCGAGCGCCGGGAGTTCCCCATGACTCACGTCATCCCCTCCGAGCGCCTCGCGGACCTGTACGCGACTTCGAGCGACGTGGCCTCCCTACCCGCGGCGGCGCGGGCGGATCTACTGGACCGGATCCGGCAGCTCTCCCGCGGGCTGCCCGAGATCCTCCGGCTCCCCGCCAGGAGCGTGATCGATCTCTGCTTCAGGAGCTAGATGCCGGGTCCCGCTCGCGTCGGCAAGGGCAGGAACCCTATGCCGTCAATGGAAGTGCTCTGCCCCTCACACCCGCGGGACGCCTACTCGATCCAGTCCGGGAACAAGCCGCCCGACAGGCCCGGGATCTCAAGCGACGCCCGGCCGGTACCGTCGGGACGGATCACGTAGAGATCGAAGCCCGAGACGAGCAGGTACTTGCCATCGGGTGACCACGTAACGAACTGACCGAACTCCGGGGTGACCCGAGCCAGTCCGGTCCCGTCGGCGTTCACCACCCACACGTCGTGGTGTGGGCCGATGTCCCCGGTGGTGCGGCACTCGGCGGCATCGGAGTACGAGCAGTCGTCCCGAACCGAGGTGAAAGCGATCTTGGTGCCGTCCGGAGACCAGGCCGGCCATCCATCCGGGCCGGGCGAGTCCGTGACCTGGACCAGGTCCGTTCCATCGACGTCGACGATCCAGATGTCGTACTCCGCGGCACTGTCTCCGCCCATGAAGGCGATCCGCTTCGCGTCGGGAGACCACGCCGGATATTCGACGTACGCGTCCGTCGCGATGCGATGAAGCTTCGACCCATCCGGATGCACGAGGAAGCCGCCCATCGGCAGACCGTCTCGGTCGGAGTTGAACACGATCGTCCGGCCGTCAGGGGACCAGTCCGGCCCCCAGTCGTTGCCTGGGTCCTTCGTCAAGTTCCTGGAGCCGGTTCCATCGGCGTTCATCACGAAGATCTCGTCGTTCTGGTTGATCCCCCGTCGGGAGTCCCGGTAGACGATGCGATGCCCATCGGGCGACCACGCCGGATCGAACTCAGGGCCGGGCCTTCGGGTTATCTGGACGAGGCCCGTGCCATCGGCGTTCACGACGTAGATGTCGTCCTCCGTGGACAGCACGATCCGACCCATCAGCGTGACGACGTCGATCGGCCG
>DASXTX010000225.1:0-2250 GCA_036505195.1 Actinomycetota bacterium | reverse complement strand
CCACCGAGCCGATCGCGTACAGGAACGCCCCGAACACGGCGATCGCGAACGGCCGCGGGTGCATCCGGATGTACGAGACGACCAGGCGCACGCCGCGGCCGAACAGGTCCCGCCGGCCCTCGCCTCCATCGGCGAGGGCCGGTTCCGTCCGGTCGGCCTGGGCAGTTTCCATGAGGACATCCATGATGCGGGACAGCGTGGTTTCTCGACTCGAGGGGGAACCTCGTCGCGGCGGCTCGATGAACGTCGGACCCAAGCCGAGTGCCTTGACCTGCGGTCGGTTCGAACCGAAGCGGTGATCCGCGCAAGCCTCATGCCCGCCCGGATCTGAAACTGCTACGCGTCGACGTTGACGCGACGTACGGGAGAGGAGGCGACGAAGATGATCCGACCGTCCTCGAGGAGCCCGGTCCGCTCAAGGGACCTCGTCGCCTCACGGTCCGGCTGGTACAGCACCACCATCGTCTGGCCGAGCCCACCCATGTCCTCCGCTACCTTCTTGATGGCATCGCACCCCTCGTCGGTTACCTCTTCGACCTCACAGAGATCGATGGTGACATCGACATCAGGCGGAGCGGCGACACGCGTTCGCAAGCGGCCCTCGTCTTCCTCTGTCAGTGTCCCCCAGGCGACGACGTAGGGACGTGCCTCAGAACTTCCGATCCGTTCGATGACTGCCACGCCAACGATCCTTCCACGCGAGAGTTTGCCGCGCAGTCCTCCTAGCGGGGGAGGGCCGCCGCATGGGATGAACTCCCTAAACTCCTGACGACCGTCGCCCACGGGCATGACCCAACGGTCGAAGGGGCCTCTCTGGTTCCAGTCGTTTCGCGCTCGCCCGGATGGCGTCGATCCTCTCCGGAGCATCGAGCCAGGGAACGAGGAAGACTGAACGGTCGCCATGGAGGTGGATTACCATTTCCGGACCGATGGGCGATCCGTCCTACGACGCACAGACCGCGCTTGTGGTGGTCGACGTCCAGAACGACTTCGCGCATCCCGATGGCGGGCTGTACGTGCGGGGTGGCGAGAACCTCGTCTCCACGATCAACGCCCAGATCGCGAAGGCGCGGGAGGCCGGCGCCGTCGTCGTCTACACGGCCGACTGGCATCCCGCATCGACGCCGCACTTCGCCAAGGACGGCGGGATCTGGCCGGACCATTGCGTCATGGACACGTGGGGCGCGGAGTTCCACGCCGACCTCGACGTCGACGGTCCCGTCGTCCGGAAGGGCTCGAACGGCGACGACGGCTACTCGGGGTTCACGATGCGGGATCCGACGACGGGGGAGACGGAGCCGACCGAGCTCGCCGAGCTTGTGCGCGACCGAGGCGTCACCCGCCTGGTCGTCTGCGGGCTCGCGACCGACTACTGCGTGAACTCGACGGCGCTCGACGGGATCAAGGAGGGCTTCCGCGTCCGGGTACTCTTCGACGCGATCCGCGCGGTCGATCTCAAGCAGGGGGACGGCGAGCGGGCGATCGCGGAGGTCGAGCGCGCGGGCGGCGAGATCGTCCGGTGACCTAGAGGTCCATCAGAGCCTTGCGTTGCCCGCCGTCCATCGGGATGTGCGCGCCGTTCAGGTAGCTCGCGCGCGGGGAGGCGAGGAACGCCACGAGGTTGGCGACCTCCTCGGGTTCGCAGATCCGTCCGAGCGGCAGGCTGCCGACCGCGAGCTCGTGCGCGGCGTCCTGGTCGATACCCTTGTCCCGCGCGAACGCCTTCTCGAGCCCGTCCCACCGCTCCGTGTTGACCGGCCCCGGGTTCACGGTGTTCACGCGGATCCCGAGCGGGCCGTATTGCTCGGCGAGCGACGAGGCGAAGTTGATGTCGGCCGCGTTCGCGACGCCGGCGGTCATCTCCCAGTAGCTGGGCTTGAGGCCGTCGTTGCCGACGACCAGGACGATGCTGCCGCCGCCCGCCTCTCGCATGTGGGGCACGACGGCCCGGCAGGTCCGGACGTAACCCATGAACTTCAGGTTCAGGCTACTGAACCAGTCGTCCTCGGTCAGGTTCTCGAGCAGGCCACCCGGCGAGCTTCCGGCGCACGTCACGAGGATGTCGATGCGCCCGAAGCGCTCGATCGCCCCCGAGACCGTTCGCTCCACGTCCTCGACGACGCTCATGTCGCCCCGCAGCGGCACCACCTCGTTGCCGGTCTCCGTCGAGAGCTCGTCGGCCGTCCGTCGCAGGAGCTCATCGCCTCGGGCGGTGATCGCGACCTTGCACCCCTCCTGCGCGAGCAGGCG
>DASXTX010000224.1:0-2469 GCA_036505195.1 Actinomycetota bacterium | reverse complement strand
GCGTCGCAAGGAGATCGACGCGATCCTGAACGACTGCCGGGACAGCGTCCGGAACCTCCTGCTGAAGAAGCGCCACGTCGTCGAGGGCGTTCGGGACGCGTTGCTCGAGCGCGAGGAGCTCGTCGGCGACGAGATCGAGGTGCTGATGGCCGAGCTCGGGGAGCGGGAGCCGATCGAGGTGCCGGCAGGCGGGAACGGTGGACGGTCCGGGTTCGAGCCCGAGGGGAACGGTGGTTCGGGCGACGGCAACGGGCAGCGCCCGGCACCGCCCCGTCCGGACACGGCGGCGCCGCAGGCCTGAGTGCTGGCGCCGTCGACCCCGGCGATATGCTTGCGTGATCGTGCGCTTGTACGACTCCCTCACGCGTGAGCTCCACGACGTCTCCCCCGTCGACGGGGAGACCGTGAAGATCTACTCCTGCGGCCCGACCGTGTACCGGTACATCCACATCGGGAACATGCGGTCGTTCATGCTGGGCGACCTGATCCGCCGCGCGCTCCGGTTCGAGGGGTTCAGGGTTCGCTGGATCATGAACATCACCGACGTCGGACACATGACCGACGAGGTCTCGGACACCGGTCGCGACAAGATGGAGCTCGCCGAGGCCGACGAGGGGCTCTCGGCCGCCGAGATCGCGCAGAAGTACACCGACGCGTTCCTGCTGGACTCCGACCTGGTGGGGATCGAGCGAGCCGACCTGTATCCGCGCGCCACCGATCACGTCGACGACATGATCAAGATCATCCAGACCCTGATCGAGAAGGGGCACGCCTACGAGGTCGACGGCACCGTGTACTACGACGTCACCTCGTTCCCCGGCTACGGCAAGCTCTCGGGCAACACGCTGGACCAGCTCCGCGCGGGTCATCGTCAGGAGGTCGCGGTCGATCCGGCCAAGCGCCACCCGGAGGACTTCGCGCTGTGGAAGAAGGCGGGCCCCAACCGCGCGCTCAGATGGCCGAGCCCCTGGGGCGACGGCTACCCGGGATGGCACATCGAGTGCTCGGCGATGTCGATGAAGCACCTCGGTGACCGCTTCGATATCCACACCGGCGGCAACGACAACAAGTTCCCCCACCACGAGGACGAGATCGCACAGTCCGAGGGGGCCGTCGGCCACCAGGTCGTCTCCACGTGGGTGCACGGCGGGTTCCTGCAGATGAGCGGGCAGAAGATGGCCAAGTCCGCGAAGAACATCTACCGGGTGACCGACCTCGCCGAACACCACATCGATCCGCTCGCGTACCGCCTGCTGTGTTTCGGCACCCGCTACCGGAGCGAGATGGACTTCAACTGGGAGGCGCTCGAGGGCCAGCACCGCCGCCTGGCCGACCTCCGCCGCCGGATGGCGAGCTGGGCGCCCGGGACCGAGGAGCGCTCGGAGGAGGCGAAGGCGCTGGATGAGCGGTTCCGGGCGGCGGTCGCCGACGACCTCGACCTGCCCCGGGCGCTCGTCGTGCTGAACCAGACCGTCGGCTCCGCGGTCCCCGACGACCAGAAGTACGGGCTGCTCGCGTCGTGGGACGCGATCCTCGGTCTCGATCTCGAACGCGACGCCCGCGAGCGCTTCGAGCCGACCGAGGAGATGCTCGCCCTGGTCGCCGAACGCGACGCGGCCCGCGCCGCCAAGGACTTCGTCACCAGCGACCTGATCCGCGAGCGCCTGCAGGCCATGGGTCTGGAGGTCATGGACTCCGCCGAGGGAACGGAGATCCGACCCCGGATCTAGCGGGATCCGAGACCGCCATTCCCGGGACCGCGCGTCAGGCCGGGACGGCGGTCCACATCCCGGGCGCGCGACCGGGGATCGAGGCCGCTCTCCCCCGCGCCTCGGCGCGCGCGTGACGGAAGATCGCGGATCCCTCCATCCCGGGGAGCTCCGCCATCGTGCGATCCATCTCGAGCGCGGCGCTGCGGCCGTCCCCGTCCCCGAACAGGTGCAGGACGACGAAGTCGGTCTCGCTCTGTGGCCGGACTCCCGTACCCACGATCGCCCAGAGGTGCTCCATCGCCCATCGCGTCAGACGGCGAGCCCACGCGCTTCGGGCCAGCCGGAGCCTGGCCTGCGCGCGGTAGAACGCGAAGTGTCGGCGCTCGTCCTTGATGATCGCGTTCAGGAGGTTGACGAGCTCGGGGTGCTCGGTCTTGGCGATCAGGCGATGGTAGGACGTGAGGGTCGAGAGCTCGTTGGCGGCACCCCAGGTCATGTGCAGCGCCACGAAGTCGTCCATCACGGCGGATCCGAGCATCGTGCCGACGTGGCTCAGCTGTCCCTTGCCGCCGAGCCGCCGGCGGATCCACTGGGTCCTCGGCAGTCGCGACGGGTACGCGGAATCGGCGGTCACCCGTTCGAGATCCGGCGCGAGCTCCCAGCCCGCCTCACCCAGGAACCGGCTGAACGCCTCACCGTGCCACAGCTCCTCGTAGACCCAGCACGACAGGAACGCCGTGACGTCCGGCTCGTAGGC
>DASXTX010000223.1:0-6225 GCA_036505195.1 Actinomycetota bacterium | reverse complement strand
GGCAGCATCCCGAGCGCGACCAGGGAGGCGACGAACATCAGCGCGCCGAGCGTGCCGACGATCCCGCCGGGGATGAAGAACTCGGCCACGATGAAGGCGAGCCCGAGCCAGAAGAAGACGAACGCGAGGTTCGGGTCCAGGAGCGAATGGAGGAAGCCGGCGAAGAAGCCCATCGGGTCCTGGGTCACCGTGGCGCCCGCCAGGTCGAGCGTGACGGGCTCGCCCGACACCTGGACGGTCGTGCCGCTCACGTCCGCGAGGAGCGTGGGCACGTCCGGCGCGATCAGGTCGATCACGTCGAGTCGCAGCGCCTCCTCGGCCGAGATGCTCTCGGCGTCGCGGACCGCCGACTCGGCCCACTCGGCGTCCCGGCCGCGAGCCTCGGCGATGCTCACGATGTACTCGGCCGCGTCGTTCACCGCCTTCTCCGACGCGACGGCGCCGGACAGGCCCACCGGCTGCGCCGCGCCCACGTTGGTGGCCGGCGCCATCGCGGCGATGTTCGTCGACAGCAGGATGAACGTGCCGGCGGAGGCCGCCCTCGCGCCCTGCGGCGAGACGTAGCCGATCACCGGGATCTCGGCATTCAGGATCGCCTGCGTGATCTGCCGCATCGACGAATCGAGCCCGCCCGGCGTGTCGAGCGTCAGGAGCACGGCGGCGGCGCCGTCGTAGGCGGCATCGGCGATGCCGCCTTCCACGTGGTCGGCGATGAAGGGGTCGACGACCCCATCGATCCTGAGCTCCACGACGACGGGGGGGCCGGACTGCGCCGCGGCGCCGTCGGCTCCGAACGCCACGCAGGCCGCCGCCAGGGAGGCGAGCAACGCTGCGCGTCGGAGGGCCATCACGTCACCGGCCTCATCATGGCACCGACGCGATCGTACGACGCGTACCCTGCTCGGCGTGAGGGCCCTCGTCGTGCTCGCGTGCGTCTGGGCGATCGCGTGCTCGGCCACGCCGGCGCTGGGCATCGCGGGCGACGAGCGGTTCACCGGGTCGGTCTCGCCGATCGACCGGGACACGCGCCGGCTCATGGTCGGCTCGTCGTGGCACGCCGGGTGTCCGACGCCGCTCCGAGACCTGCGACTCGTGCGCGTCACCTACCGCGGGTTCGACGCGGAGCCACACCACGGGCGGCTCGCGGTGCATCGACGTTGGGCGGACGAGATCCTGGTGGTCTTCCGCCGCCTGTACCGGAGCGGGTTCCCGATCCGACGCGTGCGCCTGGTGGATCGCTTCGACGGAGACGACCGCACGTCGATGCGGCACGACAACACCTCCGCCTTCAACTGCCGGTACGTCGCGGGGACCACGACCTGGTCCCAGCACGCCTACGGGCGCGCCGTCGACATCAATCCGGTCGAGAACCCGTACGTCGACGGCACGCACGTGTCGCCGCGCAGGGGTCGCAGGTACCTGGACCGGACGGACGTGCGGCCGGGGATGATCGTCCGGCACGACGTGGTCGTCCGTGCCTTCCGGCGGATCGGCTGGGGGTGGGGCGGGCGCTGGACTTCGGCCAAGGACTACCAGCACTTCTCGGCGAACGGTCGCTGATCAGGGCCCGTTGCGGGCACCGCGAACGAGCCGAGGGCGCCCCGGCGTCGAATGCCCGACCGCATGGCATGATGACGAAGGCCCACCGCCAAGCTCGGGGCGGTGCGGCGGGCGTATACCTGGAAGGAGTTCGGGTGACCACTCGGCCCGACGGTCCGCTCCTCGCCCGCGAGGAGCAACAACTCGTGGAGGGACTCCTTGGGGGGAACGAGGACGCGGTGCGTGCGCTCTACGCCCGGTACGGCCGTCCGATCTTTACGCTCGGGCTACGGCTGCTGGGGAGCGCGGAGGCGGCCGAGGAGTTGACGCAGGACGTCTTCCTCGCGGCGTGGCGCAAGGCGGCGCGGTTCGATCCGGCTCGCGGGCGCCTGTCCACGTGGCTCATGACGATCGCCCACAACCTGGCCGTGGACCGTCTCCGCAGGGAGACCGGAGTCACCCGCCCGCACCTCGTCCTGGTCGACGAGGTGCCCGAGCTCGAGTGGGTCGACGAGGAGGAACCGCTGATCGAACGCGACGCGGCGATCCGCGCCCTCGAGTCGCTCTCGGACGCCGAGAAGCGGCTCCTCGCGCGCGCGTACTTCGGCGGGCTCACGGCGCGCGAGATCGCCGAGGCGGACGGGATCCCGCTCGGCACGGTCAAGACGCGCCTGCGGACGGCGCTCATCAAAGTCCGTCGCGCGAACCAGGACAAGGAGCGGCCGTGACCTGTCTCGAGGTGCGCGAGCTCCTGCCCGAACACGCGATCGGCGTCCTCGGCGAGCTCGAGCACGAACGCATCCAGCGCCACCTGCAGACGTGCGCCGGGTGCCGCAAGGAGGCGGGGGACCTGGGGCAGGCAGCCTCGACGCTGGCGTTCGCGCTCGCGCCGGTCCCGGTGCCCGAGGGCTTGGGCGATCGGGTCGTCGCGCGGGTTCGACGCGCGGCTGGCGCGCCCGGCACCCGGCGCCGAGCCCGGACGGCGACGGTCGCCCTGGTCGCCGCCGCGCTCGTGTTCGCGAGTCTGGGCTGGGGCGCCGTGATGGCGGGCCGCGCCGAACGGTTCGCCGACCGGGCCGCGCAGGCCCAACGCGAGCAGGCGATCGCGATCGAGCACTTCCAGCAGGTGCTCGGCAACGTGATCCCCGGGGGGTCCCTGTCCGACAACGAGACCCACA
Source organism: Actinomycetota bacterium (assembly GCA_036505195.1). GTDB lineage: Bacteria > Actinomycetota > UBA4738 > UBA4738 > HRBIN12 > DASSJM01. The sequence continues at coordinate 3,508 of DASXTX010000223.1, read as the reverse complement.
TCGGCCAGCTCTCCCCGGTCGCCGGGGGGACGGGCGGCGGGTTCGCCCTGCAGCTCGTGTCGCCGCGGATCCTGGACTTCGTGATGGTGATCGTGAACGGGCTCGACGACCCGTCCGTGCTGCCGCTGCGCGTGCAGCTCGCGAACGACCGGGGCAGGGTGCTGCGTGCGGGGCGGATCGACGCGCTCGACGCGAACGGTGGCGCCGAGGTCTACCACCAGTTCCGGACGCAGGGGCTCGGCGGCTTCACCACGGTCAACGTCGTCGACCCGGCCGGCCGGGCGGTCCTCACCGGCACGGTCGACCAGTCGAACTAGCCGCCGGCGATCAGCGGAGCTCGAGTCCCTGGGTGAACGACCCCGCGAAGCTCATCTCCACCGGCGCGTCGGCCAGGCCCGGGATCCCCTGGAGGCGCATCGAGATGTCGAAGTCCCCGCTGCTCTGCGTCTTCAGCATCTCGGCGGCCGCGAGGTCGACGAAGCTGGTCTGGGCGAACGTGCCCTGCCCGACGTAGGCGATCGAGCCCTCGCCCAGCGCGTCGAGCCCGGCCGCGCCCGTCGCGCCCGTGATCTCGGGGCCGAGCGCATCGAGGAGCTTGGCGAGGTCCAGCGTCACGTCGATCGGCACGGTCATCTGCGTCTGGATCACAGCGGCCTCGCGGCCGTTCACGGTCTCGTTGCGGACGTACGTGCTCGTCGCCGAGAAGTCGATGGTCCCGTCGCCGAACGGGAAGTCCTGCGAGAACTCCTTGTCCCACGTGTCACCCACCGAGACCGCGTCGCCGTCGTCCGGCAGGATCGGCGTGAGCTGCCCCATGCCGGGGAACCCGAACCCCTGGGTCTCGGCCGCGCCGCCGAGCGACAGCCCGCCCGCGGAGAGCACCCGGCCGTCGGACGCGATCTGGATCTCGATCGGAGGCGCCGGCGTGGACGGCACCTCGCTCCCGTTCAGCGTCCCGCTCATGTCGGAGACCGTGACCTCGATCGTGGCGGTCCCGGCGTCGTCCACCGAGACCACCTTCCAGCCGACCACCTGCGAGACGTCCATCGACAGGGGCTCGTCGCCGAACAGCGGTGAGGAGACCTTCGCGTCCATCGTCTGGTGGACGTCGTAGGTCCGCTCCTCGCCCTGCGTGAACGACAACGCGAGCGATTGCGCCTCCGCCGTGTCGCTGCGGGTGATCGCGAACGCCGCCAGGCCGGCAACGATGATCAGCACGACGGCGATCGCCGCGGCGATGACGCCTCGGCGGCGCTTGGGCGGCTCCGGTTCGGGCTCGGTCGGCGGAGCGGGCATCGGGATCTGCGGGGGTGCGGCCTGGCTCATCGGGGGTTCCTTCCTGCGCGGGAGATGGTCTCCCATCCTCCCACACGGGAACGGTTCACTCGGCGAGCGCCGTCGCCAGGAACGCGAGCGACCGCGGGTAGCGGTAGCCGATCGACATGTGTCCGGCGTCGAACAGCTCCAGCGTGTGCTCCACCCCGAGCGCCTCGAGCTCGTTCGACACTGCGACCGCGCCGTTGTCCAGGAACCACTCGTCCTTGGTGCCGCCGTCCACCCAGATCGCGCGCATCGAGCGCAGCTCGTCCGCATGCTTTGGGATCATCCTGACGGGGTCCTTGTCCAGCCATCGCTGCCACACGTCGTCGATCAGCCTGCCCGTGACGACGTCGAACGGCAGCCGGACGGTCCCGTCCTCGTCGGCGGAGTAGCACGCGGCCATGCACCAGCTGTTGAGGAGGACGTGGTCCTCATCCTTCGAGAACGCGGGGCGCGAGCGGAAGTCCTCCCAGAATCGGTCGTACGAACCCTCGTACGTGTCGCGGAGCGTCCGAGCCGTCTCCCGGAACTCGGGGAGGTAGCAGGCCTCGAACAGGGCATCGCCGGCGTGCGACGCCAGGGCCGAGAACACGTCGGGCCGCAACATCGGCGTCACCAGCGCGCCGTAGCCGCCGCTCGACTTGCCCTGGATGCCGCGGTGGTCGCGGTCGGGGATCGTCCGGTACCGGGCGTCCACCAAGGCCACCACCTCGTCGCACAGGAAGTCCTGGTAGCGCCCGGTCGCGGGCGAGTTGAGGAACTGGCTCCCTCCGAGCGAGGTCCAGCAGTCGACGAACGCGACCAGCGTCGGTGGCGCCTCGCCCGACGCGAACAGCGCGTCGATGTTCTCCAGGTAGCTGGGGCGGAACGCCTCCCGGTTCCGCCACATGTCGAGCTGGCCGGTCAGACCCTGGATCACGTACACGCAGGGGAACCGGCGATCGGGGTCGTCGTCGTATCCGGGCGGCACGTAGACCCACAGCGGCCGGTCGTTCGGGTCGCCCAGCGCGTTGCCCCGCAGGGCCTCGCTCTCGATCTGCAGCTCGTCGATCCTGCCGGTGAACTCGCGGCTCCACGGTTGCACGTGTCGGCTCCTTCGGTCGGGTGTGCGGTCAACGGAACCCTCCTATCATGGCCGCACATGCCCGAGGTGTCCGACGTCGTCGGGATCGGCCTCGCGGGCGGGCAGGGGATGCGCGCCCGCCCGCTCACGCTGAAGGCGCCCGGGTACCTGCGTTCGAAGGCAGCGATGTCGTTCCTCGGACGCCGTCTGATCCGCTGGGTGATGGCGATCCTGTCGAGCGAGGGCATCAAGGACTACTACGTCATCGCGCACGGGAAGGAGAACCGCTACCAGATCAAGGTGATGATCGGGTACGGGGAAGGGTTCGGCGTCGACGTCAAGTACTCGCCGGTCAAGTACGACGCGCTGTCGACCGGCAGCGCCGACTCGGCGCTCCGGCTGATGGAGCACTGGGACATCTCGCAACCCGCGCTCGTGTTCCCGACCGACTCCGTGATCGACTTCGACCTCGCGCCGATGGTGGAGACGCACGTCCGGCGCGGCGCGGTGGCCACGATCGCGGCGATGATGCGGGAGCCGGACGAGGTGGCGGAGAAGTACGGCGTCATGCTCACCGACGACGACGGTCGTGTCACCGAGTTCGTCGAGAAGCCGACGCTCGGTGAGCTGCGCGAGCACTTCGGGATCCGCGACGAGCGCGAGTTCGACCGGCTGCCCCTGCTCACCAACGCGGGCTTCTACCTGATCGAGGCGTCGGCCCTCCGGGAGGTCGCAGACGAGCCGGGGGTGGCCGCCCTTCGCCGGATCCGGCTGGACTTCGGCAAGGATCTCCTCCCGTGGCTGGTCGGGCACGGCTACCCCGTCCATGCCCACGCCGTCCGTCGGATCGGCGACCTCGGGAACGTCCGCGACTACCTGGAGACCATGGTGGACGTGCTCCACGGGCAGTTCGAGTCCGTGGGACGGCTGATGGGGCCGCCGTTCGACCCCGAGCGGCACGTGTGGATCGCCCCGGAGTCCCTGTCGATGCGCGATTCGGAGACCGGGAAGTCGCTCGACGAGAAGATGGCCGAGGGGTTGGTGACCATCGGGCCCGCCGTTCGGATCGGCCGATATTGCGAGATCGGGCCCGGCGTGGTGATCACCGAGTCCAACCTGGACGAC
>DASXTX010000222.1:0-3215 GCA_036505195.1 Actinomycetota bacterium | reverse complement strand
GCCCGCGCCACGACCCAGACGAAGGAGGCGATGGGGATGCCGAAGGTCTCAAGGGACAGCGCGCCACAACGCCAGGATGCCGGCCCGGTGGTGGATCTGCGCGACGAGCTCGACGGCTACACCGTGAGCTTCACGTCGGTCTTCGAGGACATCGACGCGACGCCCTTTATGAAGGGGCTTCCAGACGACCGCTGCCAGTGCCCGCATTGGGGCTACGTCCTCAAGGGCAAGATGACCGCTCGGTACGCCGACCGTGATGAGGTCTTCGAGGCCGGCGACGCCGTCTACATCCCGCCCGGCCACATCCCGGTGGAGAACGAGCCCGGCACCGAGATCTTGTGGTTCAGCCCCAGCGACGAGCTGCGCACGGCCGAGGCGGCCATGATGAAGAACATGCAGGCCATGCAGGACGGCTCAACGCCTTAGGCCAGGAGCGCGCGGCGACCTGTGGGGCACAAAAACTCGGATCGGGCCCGTGACTAGGGATTTCGTGGAGCGGGTTTCTTGACTCCGGCCCGGGCGAGGCACCTGTTTTCTCAACTTTGTCGGGCGAGACCGAACCCCATGGCTCATGTCCGGACGGCGGCGGGGGATCCGAGGATTCGGCTCCGGGGGCCGTAGCAAAGGTGCTACACTTCGGGCATGCCTGATGTACCTGCCCGAGACCTGCGGAATGATGTCAGCGCCGTGCTCCGTCGAGTCGAGAAGGGGGAGCGGCTCCGGGTCACGGTCAGCGGTCGACCCGTGGCCGAGTTGGTGCCACTCGCCGCGCGGCCTCGGTCTATGAGCTGGGACGCCTTCGTCCAAGGCGGCGAGGAATGGCGCGCGGATGCGGCGTTGGCTCGGGAGTTGGCAGACCTGCTTCCTGAGACCACCGACGACGTTCCGATCCCGTGACCGGCGGCCGAACTAGTGGACGCGCCGAGCTGGCCCTCGCCGACACGTCGGTGTTCATCGCCCTCGAACAGGAAAGGCCTCTCTCCGGCTCACCGCCCGAAGCCGTCGCGGTGTCCGTGATCACGGTGGGGGAGCTCCGACTCGGCGTCCTGGCCGCGAGCGATGGACCGACCCGAGCGCGCCGACTCGAGACTCTCTCCCGGGCAGAGGGCCTCGAGCCGCTCCCGATAGATACGGCTGTTGCCCATGCCTGGGCGGCTTTGCGCCTGGCACTGCGAGACGGCGGCAAGCGGATGCCGCTCAACGATTCGTGGATCGCGGCGACGGCGATCGCAAACCGTATCCCGGTCGTCTCTCAAGACGACGACTACGACGAGGTCCCGGGACTGCAAGTCATCCGGATCTGACGACACCTTCTACTCCCAGGGATACTCCCACGAAATGGAGTCGACTCCTGTGCACCTGAGGGGTTCGCAAATCGCGACACCGGCTCCGAGAAGCGGCGTTGAGTAGCATCACCGGCTCCGCTCATAGCTCTCAGAGACACTCGATGCTGCTCTCGTTCGTCTACTTCGCGATGCGCTCCTGCTCCAGGCACTGGCGCGGTCAGGTCGTGCCAACTTCGAACGGGAATTCGAGCGCTTCGCTCAACTTCGAAGGGCCAGCTTCCATGTAGTGCGGTCCGGGATACCCGGCAGCTTCCACGGACAGGCCGAGCCTGCTTCTGAGCCCGATCCAAATGCCCTGCTCGGAATGCCAGGTCGCAGGAGCGTCGGCATCTTCTTCCTCGCCTCTCTCGTGGCCGCGGCCGTGAACGACTACCTCCTTGCTCGGGTTCCTCACCTCGTCGCCGGGGATGCTGTGGGGCTTCGGAGCCAGGGTGCGCGGGCCATGGGGTGGTTCGCGACCCTGGGCGCCGCGACCCCACTGACCCTGTTCCTCGTCGGTTGGGTCGGTGAGACACGGGCGCCCTACGCCGCCGTTGCACTTCCCCTTCTCGTGATCCTGGCGGTGACCGCATTCATCTTCGCGCTCCGCGGATACCGGGATGCCCGCGCAGCGCTCTCGGAGGATCTGTCGCGGCACGGATAGCATCAATCGAACCCGGAGGCGGACTTGCTCACCAGTCACGTTGGCCCAGGCACTACGCGCAAGTTTGCCTACGGAGTGCTGCGAGGACCGGGAGGGGATTCACATCGTCCAGCCATTACGCGCGCAACCCGTTTCAGTCGTATGGACTGCAGGTAGAACCTGGATCAGCCACGGACGCGATGTCGAGCGGCGATGGATCCGACGATGGCTGTGACGCTTGCTCTTGCCGGTGACACCATGCTGGGACGCGCGGTGGCCAAGGCGATCGCCCTCCGTGGCCCCGAGAAGCTCGTCGCCGACGAGGTCGTCGCGATCACTCGCTCGGCGGATCTGTTCGTGCTCAATCTCGAGTGCTGCATCGCCGAGCGCGGAATGCGCTGGCCCGATCCACGCAAGCCGTTCTTCTTCCGTGCGCCACCGTCAGCGATCGACGTCCTCGTCCGGCTCGGCGTCGACTGCGTGACCCTGGCGAACAACCACGCCCTCGACTTCGGCCCACTGGCGCTGCTCGACACGTTCGAGCACCTGCGGTCGGGCGGCATCGCCTGGGTCGGTGCCGGCCGCAACCGTGACGAGGCGCGAGCGCCTGCGGTGCTGGAAGCGAACGGCATGAGGCTCGGCGTGCTGGGATGCAGCGATCACCAGGCGGATTTCGCAGCGGGGCCCGCCAGCCCCGGGATCGCCCACATCGACCTGCAGGCGGGGGGGACTGGCTGCCGTCTGCGATCGGCAGCCTCGACGTCGATGCCGTGCTCGTCACGCCCCACTGGGGGCCTAACAAGGCACCCGAGCCGCTGCCGCACATCCGCCGCGCCGCCGCCGGTCTCCGCCAGTCTGGTGCGAAGCTCATCGCGGGCCACTCGGCCCACGTCTTTCAGGGCGTGGAGCGCGGAATCATCTACGGCATGGGGGACTTCCTGGACGACTACGCAGCCGATCCTCAGCTCCGCAACGACCTCGGGCTGCTGTTCCTGGTCATGTTCGACGGACAGGAGGCGGTTCGGCTGGAGGCCGTGCCGCTGAAGCTCGACTTCTGCTACACGCGACTGGCCGAGGCTGCGGAAGCCGGCTGGATACGTCGTCGTTTCCGAGCGGCTTGCGCCGCGCTCGGCACGGAGGTCGCTGAGGAGGGGGGCCGACTCGTCGTGATCTGGCGCTCGTGAGGATCCGTTTGCTCGGCACGCGTGGGCCCTGAAGGGCACAAACTCATGATCACGCCCACGACC
>DASXTX010000221.1:0-2724 GCA_036505195.1 Actinomycetota bacterium | reverse complement strand
CACGTTTGCGCTTGTCAGCGCGGTTTCCGTGCTGATCATCGCGTGCCCGTGCGCGCTCGGTCTCGCTACGCCGCTGTCGATCATGGTCGGCACGGGCAAGGGCGCGGAGAACGGGGTCCTGATCCGGTCTGCCGAGGCGCTCGAGACGGCTCACAACCTGGACACGATCGTCCTGGACAAGACCGGAACGATCACCAAGGGCGCGCCCGCGCTCACCGACGTCGCCGTCACGGACGGCTTCGACGAAGAGGGGCTGCTCCGGCTCGTGGCGTCCGCGGAGCGTTCCTCGGAGCACCCGCTCGCTTCCGCGATCGTCGCGGGCGCGGGCGCGCGAGGACTCGACCTCGTTGAACCGACCGAGTTCGAATCGGTCACGGGTCACGGGGTTCGCGCGACCGTCGGTGGACGGAACGTGTTGGTTGGACGGAAGCGGCTGCTGGATGCGGACGCCATCGATGTATCGACACTCGATGACGCCGCCTGGGGCCTCGCTGAGGAGGGGAAGACCGCGATCTACGCGGCGATCGACGGTCGTGCGGCGGGGGTCGTCGCAGTGGCGGACACGCTGAAGAACGATTCACCCGCGGCGGTCGGTGCTCTCCGCGACCTCGGGCTCGAGGTCGTCATGATCACCGGCGACAACACCCGCACCGCCGAGGCCGTCGCACGCCAGGTCGGGATCGAGCGTGTCCTCGCGGAGGTACTCCCGCAGGACAAGTCGCTTGAGGTCCGACGGCTCCAGGACGAGGGCAAGCTCGTGGCGATGGTAGGCGACGGCATCAACGACGCGCCGGCGCTCGCGCAGTCCGACGTGGGGATCGCGATCGGAACGGGGACCGACGTGGCGATCGAGGCGTCGGACGTCACGCTGATCTCCGGCGAGCTGCGGGGGATCGTCTCGGCGCTCGCGCTCAGCCGCGCGACGATGCGGAACATCCGGCAGAACCTGTTCTTCGCGTTCATCTACAACTCGATCGGCATCCCGATCGCGGCGGGGATCCTGTACCCGTTCTTCGGGATCATGCTGAGCCCGATGATCGCCGCGGCCGCGATGGCCGCGAGCTCGCTGTCGGTGGTGACGAACGCGAACCGGCTCCACGGCTTCCAGGCGCCGAGTCTGAAGGTGGGCGCCCGACCGATCGACCGACCGGTGCTGGTAGAGGTTGGCGAGCGAGAGACAACCGAGGAAGAGGAAACCATGGCAACCGTGAAGGACCAGGTGTGCGGGATGGAGATCGACCCGGCGACGGCCGCAGGGAGCGAGAAGTACGAGCGGAAGGTGTACTACTTCTGCTCACAGTCCTGCCTCGACAGCTTCAAGTCCGATCCGCAGAAGTACGCGGCATGAGGGATCCGGGACGCATGATTGACCCGGTCGCGGGTGGCAAGGCCGCATCCACCGTGCTCCACGTTGGCGGGATGTTCCTCGCTTCCGAGAAGGCCGTCGTTGAACACCGTTGGACGCCTCAGTAGGAGCACTCGATCGACTTGGAGACGTAGACCCGGCACAGCTCCTTGAGCTGGTGATCGAGGACTCCGTTTCGAAACGTCAGGTCCCAAGCCTGAGGGAACGCGCGGATCACGTTCGGGTTGTGCGAGCGGATGGCCTGGCTCTCCGGCCGCGGGGTGCCGTGGCGGCGAGCGTGCTCCACATATCCGAGGATCTCGGGATCGTCGATCTTCGACAGATCCGGGTAGCTGATCCGAGGCATCACATCCTGAAGGGCACAGAAACTCTGATCACGCCCGCGACCTGCCCATTCACGAATCGGTCCTTGTTCCGTTCGGACCACGCGCGGCCGCAGGGGCTCGAGCATGCCCGAGACTCCCTTCAAATCTCCGGTTCTTGAGTCTCAGGCACTCAAGTCTTGGATGGCGAGCCTCGCCGCAGACCCGACGTAGAACCAGTCAGATTGTGAGCCAGGGGTGCCTGTCTATGGCGGGCAGAAGGAACGAATCCCAAGTCAGCGGCATGATCTGAATAAATGCACCCTTCAGGATCCCAACGAAGGCGAACCTCGCAAGGTCACCACCCGGTGGTCGTGCACAATGTCGGACGTGCCGACGCCCGTCGTGTTCTCGTGGAGCGCAGGGAAGGACTCCGCGTTCGGGTTGTGGACGCTTCGTCGGGACCCGGGCTTCGAGGTCCGGGCGCTTCTCACCACCCTGACGGAGGGTTACGACCGGGTCAGCATGTCGGGAGTCCGCGACGAGTTGCTGGACCGGCAGGCCCAGGCCATGGGACTCCCGGTGATCAAGGTGTGGATCCCGCCGCAGTGTCCGAACGAGGTGTACGAGAACCGGATGGCCTCGACGTTCGCCGGCCCCGAGTTCCAGGGCAGCGACCACGTGGCATTCGCTGACCTGTTCTTAGAGGACATCCGGGCTTACCGTGAGGGCCGGCTGGCCCAGGTAGGCAAGCGGGGGGTCTTCCCCATCTGGGGCCGGGACACAGCGGTGCTGGCGCGGGAGATGATCGCGAACGGCTTCCGGGCCGTCGTGGTCTGCGTGGATCCCCGGGCTCTGGATCGCGCGTTCGCCGGGCGGGCATTCGACGAAGGCTTCCTAGCTGACCTGCCTGAAGGCGTGGACCCGTGCGGGGAGAACGGCGAGTTCCACACCTTCGTCCACGATGGCCCCCTATTCCGGGGACCGATTCCCTGCCGCACCGGCGAGATCGTCACCCGCGACGGCTTCGTCTACTGCGACGTCGTGCCTGAGTAA